>NZ_CP038512.1:1742500-1840000 GCF_004758605.1 Deinococcus metallilatus | reverse complement strand
AAGGGCTGCGTGCGAACCCGCGTCTCAAGCCGCCCTTTCCCGCCGCCGCCGGGCTGTACGGCCTGCCAACCACCATCAACAACGTTGAAACCTTCTGCGCCGCCACGCAGATTCTCAAGTACGGCGCGGACTGGCACGCCCGCATGGGTACCGAAAAGAGCAAGGGCATGAAGCTCTTCCAGATCAGCGGCCCGGTGCGCCGCCCCGGTGTGTACGAACTGCCGCTGGGCGCCACCTTCCGCGAACTGATCTACGACTGGGCAGGCGGCCCGCTGGAAGAGATGAAGGCCATCATCCCCGGCGGCTCCAGTTGCCCGATGCTCCCCTGGGACGACAAGACGCTGGACACGCCGATGGATTACGAGAGCGTGGCCGCCGCTGGCTCGATGCTCGGCACGGGTGGCGTCACCCTGATTCCCCGCGCCGACTGCATCGTGAACGTCACCTGGAACCTGGTGCGCTTCTACGGGCACGAGTCCTGCGGCAAATGCACGCCCTGCCGCGAGGGCATCAGCTCGTGGATGACCCGGATGTACGAGAAGCTCTCTCGCGGCCACGGCCAGCCCGGCGACGTGCAACTGATCCTTGACATGAGTGACAACATCGGCGGCCGGAGCTTCTGCGCCCTCGCGGACGCCTGCCTGGGACCGGTGCTGAGCAGCATCAAGCTCTTCCGCGAGGAATACGACGCGCTGGCGCAGACCGGGCAGGCGATGTATCCGGCGCGGCGGCGGTGGAGGGAGTCGTGACGTTGCTGAATGCCCGGTGTCAAACCGTCAAACGGTCTGGCCGCCCAACCGCCAAAGGCCCCACGCCTTTAGGCCGTTCGACGGTTGGGCGGTCGGACGCCCGCCGTAAGGAGCAAGTATGAAAGTCGTTGTCGACGGCACCCAACTCGACCTCCCGGCGGGCACCAGCGGTATCGACGCCGTGTTCGCCGCCGGGCGGGACGTGCCGTATTTCTGCGCGCACCCGTACCTCTCGCCGGTGGGCGCGTGCCGGATGTGCCTGGTGGAGTCCGGCAGCCCACGCAAGGGCAAGGACGGGAACTTCGAACTGGACGAGAACGGCCAGCCCAAAATCTTCTGGTTCCCCAAGCCGATGGCCGCCTGCACGATGCAGGTGACGGACGGGATGCATATCCGCACGGCCAAAACCTCGGACGTGGTGGCGAAGGCGCAGGCGGGCATGATGGAGTTCACTCTGCTGAACCACCCGCTCGACTGCCCCACCTGTGACAAGGGCGGCGCGTGCGAGCTTCAGGACCGCGCCTTCGAGTACGGCTACGGCGCGAGCCGTTTCGGCTTCGACCGCCGCCACGCCGAGAAGCACTACCCCCTCTCCGACTTCGTGATTCTCGACCAGGAACGCTGCATCCACTGCAAACGCTGCGTGCGCTACTTCGAGGAAGTGCCGGGGCAGGAGGTGCTGGACTTCATCGAGCGCGGCGGGCACACCTTCATCGACACGGAGGAAGGCGGGCTGCCCACCGGCTTCCAGGGCAACATCACCGACATCTGCCCGGTGGGGGCGCTGCTGGACAACGTGGCCCGCTTCCGGGGCCGCAACTGGGAATACGACCACACGCCGACGACCTGCACCCTCTGCCCGGTGGGTTGCGCCATTACCGTGGACGCGCGCAATGGCCGCCTGGAGCGCGTTGTTGCCCGCGAGAACCGCGAGGTCAACGAGGTCTGGATCTGCGACGCGGGCCGCTTCGGGCACGTCTTCGCCTCTGAGGGGCGCCTGACCGTGCCACTCATCCGGGTGGACGGTGAACTGCGCGAGGCCGACTGGGACGAGGCTATTCTCGCCATCCGGCGTGGCCTGGGGGGGCTGAACCCCGCCGACCTCGCCCTGTACCTGAACGCCGACAGCACGCTGGAGGAGGGCGCCGCGCTGGAAGCCCTCGCGGGGCTGACAGGTACCGCTTCAGTGGACCACTGGCCGCGCTACGGGATGCACGTGGAGACGACGGCCACGCTGACGGACGTGGCGACCGCCGACGCCGTGATCGTGCTCGGCGCGGACCTGGGCGAGGAAGCCCCGGTGCTGGAACTGCGGGTGCTGGAGATGCTGCGCGGCGGCATTCTCCCGCCCGAGTTCGCACACGGAACGGCCATTGCCGACCTGCGCCTGGTCGAACGTCCGACCCGCCACCCCGAACGCCTGGCGGTGATTGGCGGGGAATCGCGGCTGTGGAAACACGCCGGAATGCGCGTTTCGGCCAACGGTCACAACGCCCTTGCTCGTCTGCTGAGGCCCGATACCGACGAGTTGCGCGCGGCGGCCAAGCTCCTCTCGGAAGCGAAGAAACCGGTGCTGATCCTCGGTGCGGACGTGCTGAACAACGTCACGCGGGAGTTCACCGCGCAACTGGCCGACCTCGTGACGCGGACTGGCGCGAAGGTTCTGCCCATTTCCGCCGGGCCGAACAGCAAGGGGCTGGCCCACCTGAACCTCGTTCCGCGTGCGGGTGGCCTCGGCTATGACCGGCTGGAGGAGGCGCGGGCGGCCTTCATCTCGCGGCTGGACCCCGGCAGGCGCGCACGTGGCTTCACCGTCGTCCACGACACGCACCTGACGGACACGGCGCGGCTGGCCGATGTCGTCCTCCCCGCCGTTACCAACTACGAGAAGCGCGGGACGACGGTGAACCTCGAAGGCCGCCTCCTCCCGCTGCGGCAGGCGGCGCTGGAGGCGGGCGAGGGCGCCGACCTGATCCGCACGCTGACCGCGCTGGCCGAGGCACTCGGCGTCCGCACCCGCGTTCGCGGCCTGAAGTCGGCGCAGGCGTTGCTGGCAGAACGCCTCGGCGTGGCCGTGGCCGACCTCCCGAACAGCGGTGTGATTCTTCCCCTCGGCCAGACGTTCACGGCCCCTACTGGCCTGGTCTACATCCCCCAGCTCTGGAAAGAGCGGATGCACGCCAATCCCGAACGCCGGGGCAGCCGCGTGCCCGACCGCGCCGACCGCGTCGCCACCTGGGAACTGACGGGGCAGGACGGGGCGCTTCCGGTGGGAGGGGACGACTGATGAGGGGGCGGCCAGCTTTCAGCCGTCAGCCGTCAGCCAGGGGAGCCTCGGCGGAAAGCCGTTGCCCCATCTCCTCAGCCCCTTTGCCCCTTCGGCCTTTAGACGCCTCCCAGGAGGCCCCCCATGCCTGACTGGCTCGCCCAACTTCTCATCACCCTGCTCAAGGCCGTGCTGGTGGCCTTCGCGCTGCTGACGACCTTCGCGTACATGACCCTGGTGGAACGGCGGCTGCTGGCGCGGATGCAGATTCGCGTGGGGCCGAACCGCGTGGGGCCGATGGGCCTGCTGCAACCGGCGGCGGACGCGATCAAGAGCATCTTCAAGGAAGACCTGAGTGTCACGCTGGCCGACAAGCTGGTGTACACGCTCGCACCCATCCTGGCCATCGGCATGGCGCTGACGGCCTTCGGGGGAATTCCCGCCGGGCCGCCGAAGAGCCTCTTCGGGACCGACCCCTGGGTCTACAACCTGGACGCGGGCATCCTCGCGCTGCTGGCGCTGACGAGTATGGGCGTCTACGGCATCTTTCTGGGCGGCTGGGCGTCGGGCAGCAAGTACCCGATCCTGGGCGGCCTCCGAAGCAGCGCGCAGATGATCAGCTACGAACTCGGCATGGGCCTGAGCATCCTGGGCCTGCTGATGCTGGTGGGCAGCACGTCGTTTCTGCGGATCGTGGAGTGGCAGGCACTGAACGGCTGGCTGATTCTCTTTCAGGTGCTGGGCTTCGCGCTCTTCCTGGTCAGTTCGTTTGCCGAAACCAACCGCACGCCCTTCGACCTGCCCGAAGCCGAACAGGAACTCGTGGCCGGGTACCTCACCGAGTATTCCGCGATCAAGTGGGCGCTGTTTCAGATGGCGGAGTACGTCAACATGATCACCGCCTCGGCGGTCATGTCCACGCTGTTTTTCGGCGGGTACCGGGGGCCGGTGTTCCTCGACGCCCTGATCCCCGGCATCTCCGGCTGGCCGCTGATCTGGCTGATTCTCAAGATCGCCTTCTTCCTGTTCCTCTTCATCTGGGTGCGCGCCACTCTCCCGCGCCTGCGCTACGACCAACTGATGCGCTTCGGCTGGAAGCTGGTGCTGCCCGTCGCCCTCGCCAACACGCTGCTGACCGCCGCCTTCCTGGCCTTCGGGCGTGGCGTGGGCCTGTGGCTGCTCGGCCTGCTGAGTCTCGCCGGGTTGCTGCTCCTCTTCGCCCTGAGTGACCGCGTGCGCACCCTCTGGAACACGCCTACACAGCGCCAGGAGGCGGAAGGTGCGCGGATTCGGACGCTGGGGGGCGACTGATGGAGAGCGGTCAGCGTTTAGCCATCAGCCGTCAGCGGCACGTGCCTCATCCCTCACCCCTCGTCCCTCATCACTTCGCCGGAGGCATCTATGGGCGTTCTTGAAATCGCCAAGGGTATGGGCGTCACGCTCGGCAAGCTCTTTCAGAAGCCGGTGACGGTCAGCTACCCGGAGCAGCGCGCGACACTGCAACCGCGCTTTCGCGGAAGGCACGTCCTCACCCGCCACCCCGGCACCGGCCTGGAAAAGTGCATCGGCTGTAGCCTCTGCGCCGCCGTGTGCCCCGCCTACGCTATCTACGTGGAGGCCGCCGAGAACGATCCGCTCAACCCGACGAGCCCCGGCGAACGCTACGCGAAGGTGTACGAGATCAACATGCTGCGCTGCATCTTCTGCGGCATGTGCGAGGAAGCCTGCCCGACCGGCGCGGTGGTCCTCGGCAACGAATTCGAGATGGCCGACTACCGCTACCGCGACTTCGTCTACGGCAAGGAAGACATGCTCGTGAGCGTGGAAGGCTCCGTGCCCCAGCGCCGCGAGGCCGCCCGCACCGGCAAACCCGTCCGCCTCGGGTTCAAGGTGCCCGAGGGACCGAGGCCGGAACTGGAGGGGGTGGAGTACCCGCGATGAGGCAGAGAAGAGAGATTGCCTTCCCTGGGACGGCTACGCCGTCCACCCCCCTCTGCTTCGCAGCTTTACAAATCCCAACCTCCACCGCAAGGGGGGAGGAGTTAAAGGACACACCGCGCACCGCGCACCGCATCCCACTCACCGCACCGCAGGTGCGCCCATGATCGCCTTCATCCTCCTCGGCGCCCTCGCCCTGGTCGGCGCGGTCATCACCGTCGCGGCGCGGAATGCGGTTCACGCGGCGCTGGGGCTGGTGGGCACGCTGCTGAGTGTGGCGGGACTCTTTGCCAGTCTGAGTGCGGCCTTTCTCGCGGCGACGCAGGTGATCGTGTACGCCGGGGCGATCATGGTGCTGTTCCTGTTCGTGATTATGCTGCTGAACGCGAACCAGCCGGTGCGGGGACGTGACCCGGTGCCGTTCGTGCGCGAGCTGGCTGGGATCGGCGGGGTGGTGCTCGCGGGAGCCTTCGCGGTCCTGGCCTTCACCTACCGCGACCCGCGCCCGCTGGCGGAAGGGGCGGCGGCCTTGCAGGGGGGCAACGCGGCACCGGTCGGTGAAGTGCTGCTGACGCGCTTCCTGCTCCCCTTCGAGGCGGTCAGCATCCTGCTGCTGGTGGCCATTGTGGGCGCGATTACGCTGGTGCAGCGGCCTGTGTCGCAACCGGACGGTATGACGGACGTGGAGGGCGTGGCGCTGCCGACCTCGCCGGACCTTCAGCCCGAAAAGGTGCGTGCCTGATGGCCCCGACCGCCTACTACGTCGCTCTGTCGGGCCTGCTCTTCGCCATCGGCATGATCGGCGTGCTGACGCGGCGCACGGCCATCATGATCTTCCTCTCGGTGGAACTGATGCTGAACGCGGCAAACCTCGCGCTGGTGGCGTTTGCCCGGGCGTGGGGGGACCTGACCGCGCAGACTGCCGTCTTCATCGTGATGACGTTGGCCGCCGCCGAGGTGGCAATCGGCCTCGCCATCATCGTGTCCATCTTCCGCAAGCGCGAGACGACCAACGTGGACGACCTCGCCACCCTGAAAGGCTGAGTGGCGCGTGCCCCTGTACCTGCTTCCTCTCTTTCCGCTGCTTGGCTTCGCACTGCTGATCCTGTTCCCGCGCCTGTTCCCCGGCCGGTCGGCGGGCTGGTTGGGGTCCCTCACGGTGCTGGCGAGTTTCGTCGTCGCGGTACTGCGTTACCTCGGGCAGACCGAGACGCCCGCCCACGAAGTCCTGTGGACGTGGCTGCCAAACATGGCGCTGAACTCGAACCTCGCGGTCGGCTTCTATCTCGACCAGCTCAGCGCCCTGATGGCCCTGATCATCACCGGCGTCGGCTTCCTGATCCACGTCTATTCGATCAGCTACATGGGCCACGACCCGAAGTTCACCCGCTTCTTCGCGTTCATGAACTTCTTCGTCGGCATGATGCTGATTCTGGTGCTGGCCGATTCCTACCCGCTGATGTTCGTGGGCTGGGAAGGCGTGGGCGTGGCGAGTTACCTGCTGATCGGCTTCTGGTTCAGCGGGCGGGGCTCGGAGGCGTCGGACAAGGACCTCCGCGAAGCCAGCGACCGCGAGGGCGTCGCCAACTCCAACGCGGCCCGCAAGGCCTTCATCATGAACCGCATCGGGGACCTGGGCTTCATGCTGGGGATGTTCCTGCTGTACAAGCTGTACGGCACACTGGTGATTCCCGAGCTGGCCGGGCGGGTGGCGGGCGCGCAGGTGGCACAGGCGGGCATCGAACTCGCCTGTCTGTTCCTGCTGGTCGGCGCGGTGGGCAAGAGTGGTCAATTGCCGCTCACGACCTGGCTGCCGGACGCGATGGCGGGGCCGACGCCAGTTTCCGCGCTGATTCACGCGGCCACGATGGTGACGGCGGGCGTGTACCTGATTGCCCGCAGCCACTTCCTGTACGACCTCGCGCCGACGGCTTCCATGTGGGTCGCGTGGGTCGGCGCCCTCACCGCGCTGTACGGGGCGCTGTCGGCCCTCAACCAGCACGACATCAAGAAAATCCTGGCGTACTCGACCGTCTCGCAGCTCGGTTATATGTTCCTGGCGGTGGGCCTGCACGCCTACTCGGCGGGCGTGTTCCACCTGCTGACGCACGCCTTCTTCAAGGCGCTGCTGTTCCTCTCGGCGGGCGCGGTGATTCACGCGCTGCACGAGGAACAGGACGTGCGCGCGATGGGCGGGATGCGGAAGTTCATGCCCTTCACGCATATCGCCGCGCTGATGGGCGTCCTCGCCATCTCGGGGATTCCCATCTGGAGCGGCTTTTTCAGCAAGGACGCGATTCTGGCCGCCGCCTTCACCGCCGACCCGCTGCTGTACGTGGTGGGGCTGAGCGTGGCTCTCCTGACCGCCTTCTACATGGGCCGCTGGTACTTCCTGGTCTGGCGCGGTGAGTACCGGGGCCACGTCGCGCACCCCCACGAGGCCGACGGGCTGGTGAAGGTGCCGCTGGGTATCCTCGCGGCGCTCGCCACGTTCGGCGGGTTCCTGAATGTCCCGGCCTTCCTGGGCGGCAACCACGCCTTCGACACTTACCTGAGCCGCGCCATTCCGCTGCATCCCCACGAGATTCCGGTGGCGACCGAGGGGCTGCTGACCGTGCTAGCGGTCGTCGCGGGTGTCGGTGGGCTGCTCTGGGCGCTGGCCGAGCACCGCCGCCGCACCCTGGCGAACGGGCCGCTGGGGCAGGTCAGCAGCAACGCGCTGTACCTCGACCGCCTGTATGACGGGCTGTTCAGTGCGCCCAGCCGTGCCATCGCGGAGGGCCTGGACGTGGTGGACCGGGGCGTGGACAGCACCCTCGGCGGCATTGCCCGCAACAGTGCGGCGCCGGGTGGCCTCTTCACCCTCTGGCAGAGCGGCTTCGTGCGCGCCTACGCCGTCTCGATGCTGCTGGGGACGGCCCTGATCATCGGGTACTGGGCCTTGAAGACGATTGGCGGGGGTGGGTTGTGAGGGGGGGGCGGTTTGACGCCTCGGCCCTGCGCTCTTCCCTGGACCGTTTGACCCTTAGACCATTAGACCTGCCCGGAGGGCAAGAATGATCCACCTGATGATTTTCCTGCCCCTCCTGGGGAGCCTGCTGCTGCTCGCCACGCCGCGGCGCTGGCGGGAAGAGGTGGCGGGGTTTATCTCGGCGCTGACGCTGGGCCTCGGCCTGCTGATCTGGCGGGGGGGCGGCGCGGAACTGTTCAGCGTGAACTGGGTGCCCGCGCTCGGCGTGACGTACTCGGTGGCGCTGGACGGCGTGAGCCTGACGCTGGCGCTGGTGACGGCCCTGATGTCGTTTGTCGCGGTGCTGTACACGGCGAGGCGGATCGAGAATCCCGGCACGATGCTGTCCCTGGTGCTGGCGATGGAGACGGGGCTGCTGGGTATCTTCGCGGCGCGTGATCTGGTGCTGTTCTATGTGTTCTTCGAGGACGCGCTGCTCCCCGCGCTGCTGATGCTGGCGATCTACGGCAAGCCGAACCGGATGCGGGCGCTGGTGAAGTTCGCGGCCTACACGCTGTTCGGCAGCCTGCTGATGCTGCTCTCGATCATCGGGGTGAAGTATTACGGGGGGAGCCCGACCTTCGCGCTGGCGGACCTCGTGCAGCATCCGGTGAAGGGCGCGGCGCAGACCTGGCTGTACCTGGGCTTCCTGGCGGCGATGGCGGTCAAGCTGCCGCTGTGGCCGCTGCACGCCTGGCTCCCCGACTTCCACGAGCAGAACCACGACAGCGGCGTGCCGGACGTGATGGGGACGCTGTACAAGGTGGGCGGCTACGGCCTCTTCCAGTTCGGGCTGCCGCTCTTTCCCGACGCCAGCACGGAACTGCGCCCGATCCTGATGGGCCTGGCCGCCTTTACCGCCCTCTACGCCGCCTGGATCGCCTTCCGGCAGACCGACTGGAAACGGCTGATCGCCTACGCGGGCCTCTCGCACATGGGCTTCGTGGCGCTGGGCGTCTTCAGCCTGAACGAGACGGCGACCATCGGCGCGATGTACCTGCTGGCCTTCCAGAACGTGTATACGGGGGCGCTGTTCCTGGCGGTCGGAATGCTTCAGGAACGGGTGGGCAGCATCAACACCCGCGTTGGCGGCGTGATGACGCAGGCGGGCGCGCTGGGCGGGATGACGATGGCGCTGTGGTTCGCCTCCATCGCCGTGCCGGGCCTGGCGGGCTTTGTGGGCGAGTTCAGCGTGCTGCTGGGGGCCTATCAGGTGCAGCCGTGGCTGGCCTTTATCGCGGGCCTCTCGACCATCGCCGCCGCCGCCTACGCGCTGACCGCGTTCCAGACGACCTTCTGGCAGGGGCGCCCGCTGGGAGGCGTCCGGGTGGCCGACCTGCGGCATACCGAGTGGCTGGTGCTGGGGTTGCCGCTGGTGGTCGCCCTCTTCTTCGGGGTGTATTCCGCCCCGGCTCTGAATCTGATCCAGCCCGCCGTGCGCGGGGTCCTCGCTACCCTGGGGGGCAGTTGAATGCTGACCGTTCCTGAAGTTCACCTCGCGCCCCTGCTGCCGGTCCTGATCGTCCTGGCGGGCGCGGTCGCCAGCACGGTGCTGGGGTTCCACCTGCCGCGCCGGGCGCTGACTTTTATCAATCTCGCCATGCTGGTGCTGAGCGGGATCAGCATGGGGTATCTCTGGAACAGCGGCGAGGCGGCGTTCGGCGGTGCCCTGCAAGCCGACAACGCCGCGATTCTGCTGGGCCTCACCATCCTGCTGGGCAGCGCGATGACGCTCTTGGTCAGCCTCGACACCGCCTTCCGCGCCCGCGTCAGCTTTCCCGAGTTCGACGCGATGCTGATGTACGCGGTCACGGGCACGCTGCTGATCGCCTTTTCCGGCGACCTGATCACCATGCTGATCGGCCTGGAGATCATGAGCCTCAGCGGCTACGTCCTCGCCACGATGCAGGACTCGCGGCAGGCGGAGGAATCCGGCCTGAAATACTTCCTGCTGGGCGCGGCAGGGAGCGCCGTCCTGATCTACGGGATCGCTTTCGTGTACGGGGCGACGGGCAGCCTGAACTATGCGGGAATCGCCGCGAAGACCGCCGGGCTGACACCGGGCAACCTCGGCGTTCTGGTCGGCGGGGCGCTGCTGCTGCTGGCGGGGTTCGCGTTCAAGGTCGCGCTGGCTCCCTTTCACCAGTGGACGCCGGACGTGTACAGCGGGGCGCCCACCAGTGTCAGCCTGTTCCTGAGTACCGTCGTGAAGGTCGCGGCCTTCGCGGGGATGCTGCGGGTCTTTGGTGGGGCGCTCCAGAACGCGCCGGGCTGGGCCCCCGTCCTCCAGATTCTGATCGCCGTCACCCTGATCGTCGGGAACGCCGCCTCGCTCTTCCAGACGAACTTCAAACGGATGCTGGCCTATTCGGCGGTCGCGCACACCGGCTTCCTCGCCATGACGCTGCTCGGCACGCCGGGGATGGGCGGCGCGGCGATGGCGTACTACCTGCTGGTCTACACCCTGATGACCGCCGCCGCGTTCGCCATCGTCGCGGCCCTGCAACGCAGCGAGAAGGGAATGGAGATCAGCGACCTGCGCGGGCTGTACTACCGGCACCCGGCCTATGCGGTCGCACTCGCGGCCTGTCTGGCCTCGCTGGCGGGGTTGCCGCCCTTCGCGGGCTTCTTCGGCAAGTACCTGGCATTCCAGGCAGCCCTCCAGGGCGGGTACGTGTGGCTCGCGGTTCTCGCGGCCCTCGCCAGCGTCGCCGCGCTGGTGTATTACCTGCGCCCCGCCATGCTGATGTTCATGCCGGACCGCACCCCCGCCCGCGAGTACGCGCACGGCGAGCGCCCCGCCACCACCTTCACGGTCGCCCTGGGCGTGATCGGCGTGACCGTGCTGGGCATCCTGCCGAACCTCTGGTACGGGTGGGTGGCGAATCCGGGAATCTGGGGGGCACTGGCGGGGAGGTAGGGGGAGCCGTCAGTGTTCAGCCGTCAGCCGGATGCTGGCGGCTGTTTTTCGTCTTGCTGATCACTGAAAGCTGACCGCCCCCTCACTCCCCCTGTTCCCGCTGGTACTTCATGCGGTAGCGGCTGCGGCTGGCGGCCTCGACCAGGTCCACGGGCGTGCGAATCTCGGGGCCGGTGGTGGCGCCGCCGACGCTGGCGCGCAGGGGCAGGTCGCGGTAGGTCAGGCCCTCCAGGGTCTGCTGCACCTTCTCGCTGAAGCGGCTGAGGTCCTGGGGACCGGCGTTGTCGAGGAGCACGGCGAACTCGTCGGGGCCCCAGCGGAAGATCACGTCGCCCCGGCGCTTGTGGGTCTGGAGGCGGCCTGCCAGGTCGCGCAGCACCTCGTCTCCGGCGGCGCGGCCGTAGGTTTCGTTGACCTTGCGAAAGCCGCTGAGGTCCACCAGCAGCAGGCCGATGGGCCGCCCTTCCCGTCCCGGCCAGCGGTGCTCGACGGCGCGGGTAAAGGCCAGGCGGTTGCCGACGCCGGTCAGGGCGTCACGGGTGCCCAGGTTCCGCAGGGTCGTCCAGCGTTCCAGCCCCACCAGCGCGGTCCCCAGGATCGCGGCCAGCGACACGGTCACGCCCGGGAACAGCACGTTCAGTTGCCAGAGCGGCACGGCCAGCGCGAGGGCGGCCAGCGCGATCACGAAGCCCCACAGGCCCCGCACCATCACGGCCAGGACGGCCACCCCCACGCACAGCAGCAGCGTGAGCCACAGCGGCAGGCGCAGGAAGGGAGCGCCCAGCAGCGTGGAGACTGCCCGCGCCTGGAGCAGCACGCCGGGCGTCACCTCGCCGTCGGCGTCGCGCCGGGCGGTGCCGGGCAGGCTCTCGGCGGTCAGACCGATCAGGACCACCCGGCCCTGGAGGTCCCCGAAGCGCACGTTGCCGTTCACCACGTCCCGGAAGGGAATGGCCCCCAGCCGGTCCGGGTCGTGCCGCACGTGGCGCAGGAGCCGGGGCATGGTGCCGAGCGGCACGGTCTGCCCGGCGCTGACAGCGAGCTGACGCGCGAAACTGGGCTGGAGCGTCCCGTTGCGGTCCGGGTAGGCGGTCTGGAAACTGCGGACCCGGCCGTCAGGACTGACATTCAGGGCACTCACGCCCACCTGGGAACGCCAGCCGGGAGGCAGCCGGGTCGTCTCGCCGGGGGCGGTGGCCAGCACCACGTTCGGCCGGGAAAAGACCCCGGGCAGCCCGGCCCCGTTCTGGACGAGGTCGGACAGCCGCACGTCGAGCCCGATGGTCTGCGCGCCCGCCTCGTCCAGCGTCCGCAGGGCCTGCCCGTACAGGTCGCTCGGCCAGCCGGACAGCCGCCCATAGTCGCGCAGTGAGGCGTCGTCGATGCCGACCACGACCACACGCGGGTCGGGGGGGCTGGGCAGCGCGCGGTTGAGGGTGTCCCATAACCGGCCGTTCCCCGGCATCAGCAGCGCCAGCCCGGCCGCGAGCAGCGCCGCCGGGAGGGCGTAGCGCGTCAGCCTGCGCTCAGGGGAGGTCCGCATGAATCTCGTTTCCTGCCTCGTCACGGGCGGTCAGCCGCAGGGGCGTGCCGGGGGCCGGGGCGGGGAGCGTGAGCTGGAAGGTGCCCGTGTCCGCCGCGAGCGTGACCGTCCGGCTGAACCGCTCCGCGCCGAGCTGGGCGGTCAGGGTGACGCGCTCCGTTTCCGCGTCGCGGACGGTGCCGCCGACCAGCAGCACGCTCCCGGCGCCCCCCACCCGCAGGTCGCTGAGGACGGGAGGCGTGCGGTCGATCAGGACGCGCAGGGTCCGGGTCCTGACCTGCCCGCGCCATTCCGCCCGGACCTGTACGGTGTGGGGGCCTTCGGTCAGCGGCGTGGCGGGGGCGTTCAACTGGAAATGCCCCGGTGCGCCATTCACGGGCGTCAGCGGGAAGGTCCGCAGGCCCACCCGGGCGGTGACGCGCGCCTCCGGCAGACTGGTCGCGCTGAGGGTCAGGTCACGCAGGAAGGGCGGCACCGGATCGACCTGCAAGGTGAGGGGTTGCGCCCGCTCGGCGTCGAGGGGCTGATTGAAGCGGCCCAGGGCGGCAGTGCCGGTCCCCCCGGCCGTCCCGGAGCCCGCGAACACCTGCACCAGCCCGCCCGGTCCCACCTGATACACGCTGCCGCGCGCAGCGGTGCTCTGGATAGGGGCGCTGACGGCGGCCTGCCCGTCCGACACCACGTTCCAGGCGCTGCCGCGGGTGAGTTGCAGGGTCAGTTCCTGGCCCCGGGCGGTGCGCTCACGGCTGAGCACTCCCAGTTCACTCTGCGCCTGGAGCCGCAGGTAGCCGCCGCCCGCGAAGCCGACCTCGGCCCACGCGCCGCTCCCGGTGTTCAGGCGTTCGCCGGGTTGCAGGATGGCCCCGACCTCCGCGATCTGCCGGTCCCCGCCGCTGGTCAGATAGACCGGGCCACGGGTGGCCTGCACGGACGCGCTCCCCACCCCGGTGAACTGCGCGGCGTACCAGGAATCTCCCCCAGTGAAGGGGGTAACCTGCCCGGTCCGGAGGTCGGCCTGCTGCCCCGCCCCCAGGTGGAGGGTCCGCTTGCCGAGCGCCAGGCGGGCGTTCCCGTCCAGCACAGCGACGCGCGATCCGACGCCAGCTCCGCCGAGGTCCACCCGGGCCTGGGCTGCTCGCTCCAGCACCAGATGGTTGCCCAGGACATGGACGGCGACCGGCCCGCTCAGCAGAAACTGACCGCCTTGCAGGTCCGCCTCCCCCCGAAAGACGCGGAGCCGCGACGTGGGGCCGACCAGGATGGTTCCGGCGTGGTCGCCCCCGCTGCCCACCAGTTGCGCGCGTCCCGTCCCCGTCCGCAGGCCGAGCCGGACGGGGGTGCTGCCGCTCACGGGCCGCCAGGCGCCGCCGTCCAGCAGCACCTCGGCGCGGCCCAGAACCTGCTGCACCTTCAGGGGCGCAGCCTGGGCGTATGCAGGGGTTCCCCCCGTGACCAGCAGCGCGGCGAGGACCGGACGGAGAGGCCGCAAACAGGTTCGGGCGGCAGGCAGCCACGGAGCGGCAGTGGCTCTCATCGCCCCAGTCTACAGAAAGGAGTTGGGACCGGGCCGAGGACTTTAGCACCGAAAACCCAAAGCTGCCTGGGCAGGTCGATGACCCTGTCAAGGCAATCGCAGCGTCCGGTTTTGGGAGTGCTCGCCCCGGCTAATCCCTCAGTCAGCTTTGCTGACAGCTCCCCGCAAGGCTGGGTGATGCGGGTAAGTCTCTCGTAAAGAAGGAACAACGTGTAGGACGATAAAAAGGCTCCTCCCCCTTGAGGGGGGAGGCTGGGAGGGGGTGAACGGGCCGGGCGTAGAGAGGCCACTGGATGACCGCTTCCTGCGATGTGTTGAGGGCAAGCTGCGCTTGCCACCCCTCTCCCCGGCCCTCTCCCGCAAGGGGAGAGGGGGAAAAACCTCGTGTCCACCGTGCTTTTCTTAAATGAGAGACTTATCTGCATCACTCAGCCCCTCAAGGGGAGCCAGGGACGCCGTTTGCCCTCTAGGACGCTCAATCTGTTGCCTCCCCTTGCGGGGAGGTGACCCGCAGGGCCGGACTCGCAGGGCTGCGCGGCAGAGGGGTTCCACCGGGGCTGCACAACCTCGCGACTTGGCGGTCGCCCTGGTGACCCTGTGCCGGGCAGAGGGCACGCCAAACCTGCCAAAACGTATACTGCGGGGCGTGCTTGTCGCCGTTCAGGACGTTACCAAGGAGTACGGGCCGCTCACCGTCCTGTCAGAGATCACCCTCAGCGTGGAGCCTGGCGACCGCGTCGGTCTGGTCGGCCGCAACGGGGCAGGCAAGAGTACCCTCCTGGGGCTGCTGACCGGCGAGGTGCTGCCGGATGGGGGAACGGTTCGGCGCGCGCCTGGCGTCCGGGTGCGTGCCCTCAGGCAAGACCCCACCTTCCCCGAAGGCGCGACCGTGGACAGCGTGCTGGAGGCCGCCTTCCACGACCTTGACGCGCTGGAGGCCGAGCTTGCCGCCGCTGCGGAGGCGATGGGCAGTGGCACCCCCGAGAGCGTCCTGCACCACGAGGAAGTGCTGGAACACTACGTGCGCCGGGGCGGTTTCGAGCGCCGCAGTCGCAAGGAGGCCGTGGCCCTCGCCTTCGGCTTCCGGGGCCGTGAGCATGACCCGGTCGCGGGGCTCTCGGGCGGAGAGCGCACCCGCCTGGGTCTGGCCGCGCTGCTGGTCGAGAACCCCGACGTGCTGCTGCTCGACGAGCCGACCAACCACCTCGACATCGTGATGGTGGAATGGCTGGAAGGCTTCCTGGGCCGCTATCCAGGCGCCGTGCTGGTGATCAGCCACGACCGCGCCTTTCTGGATGCCGTGACGAACGAGACGGCTTACCTGCGCGGCGGCACCCTGAAGGTCTATCCGGGGGGCTACACCACCTTCCGTGAGACGCTCGACGCCGAACTCGAACAGCAGGCCGCCCGCCACGAGCAGGACGCCAGGGCCATCGCCGCCCTGCAAGCCAGCGCCGACCGCATGAAAATCTGGGGCCTGGGCATGAGCAAACTGGCGCGCCGTGCGAAGGCGATGCAGGCCCGGGTGGACCGCATGCAGGCCCGCGCGACGGCGGCCCCTCCGCCCGAGGAACGCACCACCCGCATCACCTTTCACGCCCCCGAGAGCGGCGACGTGGTGCTGGACGCCCGGCACCTCACCAAGACACTCGGCGGGCGGACCCTTTTCCGGGACGTGAACGTGCAACTCCGCCGGGGGGACCGGGTGGCGATCATCGGCCGCAACGGGGCAGGGAAGACCACGCTGCTGCGGACCCTGCTGGGCCTGATTCCCAGCGACGACCCCCGCGCCCGCGTGCTGACCGGTGCGCGCGTGAGTGTGGGTTACTACGACCAGGCGTTGCGCGGTGTGGACCCCGGCGAAACGCTCTATGACGTGGCCCGTGAGTACGTGCAGAAGGACGCGGAAGCCCATACTCTGCTGGGCACCTTCATGTTCCCCTACGACCAGCACGACAAGCAGGCCCGCATCCTTTCGGGCGGCGAGCGTGCCCGCCTGGCGCTGCTGAAGCTCGCGCAGGAGGACCACAACCTGCTGGTGCTGGACGAGCCGACCAACCACCTCGACATGGAGATGGTGGAGGCGCTGGAAGACGCCCTCATGGCCTACAGCGGCACCCTCCTGATGGTCAGCCATGACCGCGCCTTTATCGAGGGCCTGGCCGACCGCATCTGGCTGCTGGAGGAAGGGCAGTTCTACGAGTACCCCGGCTGGGAGGACTACAAGGCCAAACACCGGCCCGTGCAGGCGGAGGAGGTGAAGGCGGAAGCCAGACCCGCCCCCAGGCCCGCCGTCCCGAAAGGCAAGGGCCTCTGGCACCTCAAGCGCGAGGTGGAGGCCCTGGAAGCCGAGATCGCCCGTCTGGAAGCCGAACTGATGGACGCCCAGGCCGCCCTCGCCAGCGCTCCACCTGACGCCGATTTCGTGACGCTCGGGCAGGCCGCGCACGACCTGGAAACGCAGTTGGAGGAGAAGATGGAAGCCTGGGGCGAGAAGCAGGCGGAGGTGGAGGCGCGGGGGGGGTAGAGGCCCCTATAATCCTTCCATGAGCCGCAGCTTTTGGGTGAGGTTCCTGACGCTTTGGAGCGGGCTGTTGGGAACTTCGGCATTCGCTGCTTCTCCGGGGTTTGTCTCCTGTGGCTTTACCTTACCGCAGGGCGTCCGGGTGAACTGCAATCAGCATGTGCTGACCATCAGCGTGAACGGCCACACCTGGCAGCATCCCTATGAGGGGGAAAACCCAGAGACAAAGATAGTTCTGGGACATTACCTCCTGCTCGATGCGGTCAACAGCGGGGCACTGACCTACTTGATGACCTACCTGTTTGACTTACGGAATGGGCAAAAAATGTTTGAAACCGCCATGAGCCTTCTCTATGAGGATGGGCAGCGCATCGTCTTGATGCCGTCGGATGTAAGTATAAGCTGGTGGGACTATCATCCTGAAATCGGTGTTTTTAATAAGGGTGGGCAGGGCTTGAAAATGTATGCCTATGATATTAAACCTCGGCCCGCCTGCGGCTCTTCAGAGGACGATGTAACCTCAGTACGAGACGAAAATTTCATCGGCTCTGCCCAGGGCTTTTCGTTCATCCGCTCCGACAACTGCGGACGTTTTGTGGTCAGCAAGCCGTGGCCCCCGGCGAGCAACACCGGAAGCCACAAATAGTCCTCCACGCCTTGCCTCACTCTCCCGTCGGATACGTCTCCGGCACCTCGCCCTCCGGTTCTGTGCCCGCCGTCGCGTCCAAAGGCACCACCGCGCTCGTCTCGTCGAAGTACAGCAGGGCGTCGTACATGTCGCTGAGGCGGGTGTGGACGTAGTGGCTCCAGCGTTCGGTCTGCGGGGCGTAGATCACGCCGATGAAGCGTTGCAGGCGTTCGGCCCGTAACCCGTCCGTCGCCGCGTTCTGCTCACGCAGATCGAGCCAGAAGTCGCCCTCACTGACCCCGTGGAACACATCTTCGACGCTGCTGGGGAGGCCGGGCCGCACCCGCTTGGTACGCGCGGGCGTGTCCCAGTCGTCGGCGGCGGTGACGGTGCCGTGGTGGGTGCTCTGGCCGACGATATAGGTTCCTTCGGGCCAACGCTCGCGCGTGAGCTGCCCCAGGTTGAGTTCGCCGCGCAGCCAGCCCATCTCGCTGGCGCGGGCGTCCCCCAGGTGCGAGTTGTGCGCCCACACCACGATCTTCTGCGGGCGGCCCTGGCTCTCGCCGTGTTCGACCAGCGCCTCCAGCGTCTCGGCCATGTGGGTGTCGCGGATGTTCCACGATTCGTCGCGGCCCCGGAACATCGCCCGGTAGTAGTTCTCGGCGTTCTTGGCGAGGCGCGCGTTCTGCTCCGCGTAGAAGAGTTCGTCCTCACCCAGCGGCCCCTCGGCCTCTTCCGCCTCCCGGCGCTGGAGTTCGAGGAGCTGCTGCACGGCGGCGTCCTCGCAGGGTTCCCAGCGGCCGTATTCGGTGGCGTAGCCGTAGGCCTGCGGGTTCTCCCCGAACTGGTCGAAGCAGGCATACCGCTTCCTGGCCCGCTGCGCCGCTTCCGGGTCCACCTCTTCCAGATACTCGACCACCGCGTTCATCGAGCGGTGCAGGCTGTAGAGGTCCAGGCCGTAGAAGCCCGCCGCCGCGCCCGGCGACCGTTCGTTGTGGTCACGCAGCCACTCCACGAACTCCTGCACGTCCTCGTTGCGCCACATCCATTTGGGGAACCGCTGAAAATCGCGCAGGGCCTCCAACGCGCTTTCGTCCTCGCCCTGGCCGCGGACATACCGGTTCACGCGGTAGGCGTCGGGCCAGTCGGCCTCCACCGCGACCGCCGTGAAGCCCTTTTCCTCGATCAGGCGCCGGGTCAGCCGCGCCCGTTCGCGGTAGAACTCGTGCGTGCCGTGCGAGGCTTCGCCAATCAACACGAACCGCGCGTCACGGATGCGGTCCAGCAGGTCGTCGTAGTCGTTCGATGCACCGGTCAGCGGGCGGGCCACGTCCCGCACGGCCTGAATGAGCGTGGTTTCGGGGTGGGTGCGCTGGGTCATGGTTTCACTCCTTCTCTGGGGGCGAGGCTGCACGGGCCAGCAGGTCGCGCACCTCCTCGTCGGTGGTCTGGTGAAAGTCGCGGTAGAACTGGCCGACCGCCATGAAGTCCGGCGGGGTGAGCAGGCACACCACCTCGTCCGCCTCCGAGCGCAGCGCGCGGCAGACCTCGGGGGGGGCCACCGGGACGGCGACGACCACGCGGGCGGGGGAGAGGGCCCGCAGCGCCTTGAGTCCCGCGCGCAGGGTGGCTCCGGTGGCAATACCGTCGTCGATCAGCAGCACGGTCCGGCCCTGGATCGGCGCCGGGGTGCGGCCCTCGCGGTAGGCGCGTTCGCGGCGGTTCAGCTCGGCCTCTTCGCGCTTCTCGACGGCGGCGATGGCCTGCGGCGTGACGCCCGCGCGGCGCACCACATCTTCGTTCAGCACACGCACCCCGCCCGACGCGATGGCTCCCATCGCCACTTCCTCATAGCCGGGCACGCCGAGTTTGCGGACGAGAAACACGTCCAGGGGCGCACCGAGGGCCTGGGCCACCTCATAGGCCACCGGCACGCCGCCGCGCGGCAGCGCCAACACCGTGGTGTCCGGCCAGGCTTGCTGGGAAAGGAGCCGGGACGCGAGTTGCCGTCCCGCGTCCCGGCGGTCGAGAAAGCGGTCCTGAGCCATGTCGAACCTCATCCCGGATTGTCGTCGTCCCGGCCGCGCGCTGCCAGCCCCGTTCGCTTCATGGCCCTTTGGCGGGGCGCTCATGGCCGGGAAAATAGGCGGTGGACGGGCGCGGGGAGGGGGGCCGCCCTCCATACAAAAGGCGCCCTCGCGGAGGACGCCTTCTGGCGGTGCGGGGCCGCAGACGCGCTTCGGGCCTACTGCGGGGCCTGCATGTCGGCGGGGACGATCTCGAAGTGGGACACGTCTCCCTGGTCGTCGAGGCTGAACTTCAGCGTCCACGCATTGCCCGGATCACCCGCGAAGGTCACGGTCCGCGCGTAGGAGGTGACGTCGCCATCCTCGATGACCGCCTCGTTCAGAACGCTCGTCTCCGCCCCGTAGGTTTCCAGCCCGGTGGCCCGGTATGCCTTGAAGGCGGAGAGATCACCCCACTGCGCCCGGGCGGAGGGGAGAAAGGCCTCCCAGAGCTGATCGAGCCGGTCCTGGTAGAGCAGGGCGGTCAGTTCGCGTCCCCTCGCCAGGGGGGCAGCGGAGGGAGCGGGAGTCGCCTCCCCGGAGGACGCGACTGGGGACGGCACCCGGGGCGCGGACGGCATGGAGGGGGCCGTGTCCCTGAGGGCGGCGGAGACAGGGGGGACGGGGACCGGGGCGGCATCCGGCGTCTGACCCCCCGCGACCGCCTCGGGGCCGCGAGGTGCAGCAGCCAGCGTGGTCGGCCTGGCCGGGGCTGTGGTGGTTCCGGACGGGGCAGCGCTCGGGGAAGTCGCGGTTGTCGGGGAGGCCGACTGTGCGGCGACCGGTGGGGCAGTCTGGGTGGGCGGGAACCGGGGGGGTGTGAGCGGGGCGCTCACCGGTGCCGTGGGCGCCGGGCGTCCGGTGGCCTGCGGAGAAGTCCGGGGAGTCGCCCGGGGAGTGGCCGCCGTAGTGCTGCGGGAATTCACAGAGGCTTGCGGCACCGAACGCGCGGTGGGCTGCGGAGCGGTCCGGGTGGCCGAAGTCCGGGGAGTCACCCTGGGGGTGGTCGCCGTGGCGTTGCGGGAATTCACGGGGGTTTGCGGCGCTGAACGCGCGGTGGGCTGCGGAGCAGTCCGGGCGGCCGAAGTCCGGGGAGTCATCCTGGGGGTGGCCGCCGCGCCCGCGCGAGGGGACGCCGGGGCGGGCACGGCTCCAGGTTCCGCCAACGGCGCGTGGGTCGGGGCGGCGCTGGACGGATGGGCGGAGGCCCGGTTCGCCGCCGTGGGCGAGGTGGGCAGGGGTTTCGGCCCCTCCGGTGCCTGAGCTGTGGCGGAGGACCGGGCCGCCAGCCCCGTCACCGTGCTCTCAGTTTTCCGGGGGGTGGCGGGGACGGCGGGCGCCTTCACCTGGGGAGGACTGGCATTCGCCCGCTCCGCAGACGTGGACCGCGCGCTGGTGACGGCGGTCCGCGTCGGTGCCCGGGAAGTCACCTGGGGCGCTTTGGCAACCCTCGCCGTGTTGTGGGTGATGACGACGCCGGGGGAGGCGGGCTCGGCGATATGTCGCGGTGTCACGGACGCCGAGGGGACCGGGCGCACGCTGGGGACCACGGGGCTCACGGGAGGGCGTGGGGTCAGCGGCGTCGTGGCGGCCGTGGCGGGTGCCCGTGCGGGTGCGGCGGGCGCGGAAGCGGGGCGGGGCGGGGGCGTCGCCGCCTTCAGGGGAGCCTCGGGTACCGTCTGGTCCGGCCTCTGCACCGGGGGGGTGACAGCGGACACGCTGCCCCCGGGTGTGATGACCCACCAGGACATCCGTTGGCCGACCAGCAGGATGACGACGGTGAGCAGAGCGGCGATGAGGCAGAGGGCGACCGCCTCCTTCCAATACTCCTTCCAGTACATAGAGGGACCTCCGCGTGGGGTGGCTCGGGGCCGTTATAGGTCAGTCGGGGCCGGGCGAATGCGATCTGCACCCGAGAACCGTCACCTCGGATCACAGGTTCCCCCTTCACCCCGCCGCCGGGGCATGAATCCGGTGAAACACGCAGAGAATCCAGAGAAGGCACCGGCGGAATCCGCCGTCAGGACGCGAGCGGCCCCTCGACGATGAACGGAGCCTCCAGATCGTTGTTGTCCACCACCACGCCCGCGTATCGCTGCGGCTGGGCCTCCCGGAAGTACAGGCGGTTGCCCTCCACGTAGCGCCGGTTCGATTCGGCCTGGAGGTCGGGGGAGCCGTAGCCCGGCCCCCGCGCTGCCCCACGCGGCACCGACACGGCGAAGGCCACGTGCAGGAATACCGAGTCGTCCCACACGTCCCTCAGTTCGGAGCGGTGCAGGAACAGGCCGTCGAGGATCAGGATGCTGCCTTCTGCGGCCACCCGCTCCGGCGTCTCCACGGGGGCGTCGGTGGCATGGTCAAAGATCGCCGTCCGGTACCGCCGCGAGCCGCCCGGCCCGAGGGGATCGAGCAGCGCCGCCCGCAGGCCGGGATAATCGTAGGAATCGCGGTAGAAGCCTTCCGGCGAGGTGCGGCCCAGCCGGTAACGCACGGCTCGCGGCGCATGAAAGCCGTCCACCGAGGCGCGGATGACGGTCCGGTCCCGTTCCCGCAGCACCTCCGCGAGTTCGTCGGCAAAGGTCGTCTTGCCCGCGCCGTCCACCCCGTCCACCGCCACGCGCAGGACCGGTCGGGCAGGCCGGGCGTCCAGCCGCCCGGCCAGGGCATGCAGCAGAGCCGCCCGGCGGTTCAAAGTTTCAGGTCGCCCTTCTCGTTCACGTTCAAGCCCTGCGCCACCTCCCGCGAGGCGTTCTGCCGCTCGCGGTCGAGGTACGTCTGCGCGTGGCTGACCTCGCGGTCGAGGACCTGGATAGTGTCCTTGAAGCGGTCGAGGGCCTGCGTGCGGTAGGTGCTGATCGCGTCGAGCGCCCCGTACACCTCGCGGAAGGCGGCCTGGATGACCTGCGGGTCCACCGTCGCGCTGCCCGCCTGCTTCTGGATCTCGGTGGACTGTTGCCGCAGCAGGCTGGCGGTCGAGCCGATCATGCGCCCGGTCGTGTCGTTCAGGGCCGTGACCTGTCCCAGCACCGCCTGCTGCGTGCCGAGCGCCTGCGCGACCATGATCGCGGTCCGCAGGGCACTGACGGTGGTGGTCGTGGCCCGGTCCACGCCCTTGATCAGTTCCAGGTTGTTGCGCCGCACCAGATCGAGCGCGAGGTAACCCTGAATGCTGACGGCGAGCTGGGTCAGCAGGTCCGTCACGCGCTGGCGCACGGCAAAGAGCAGTTCCTCGCGGACGATGCGGGCCTTTTCGGGGTCGCTCTGTTCCAGCATGGCGAGCCGCTGTGTCAGCGCGTCGTCCACCGACCGGCCGACGTGGGCGTACTGGCGCAGCTTCTGCATCGTCTCCCAGAGGTGGACCTTTTCCGTCTCGATGCTGGCGTTGTCGCGCCGCAGCTCGTCCTGGGAGCGGTAGAGCGTCTCCAGAATCGCGTTGAGGTGGCTCTGCGCGCTCTGGTAGCGGTCCAGCGCGTTCTGCGCCCGGCGGCCCCCCGGCAGCTTGCCGAAAAAGCCCCGCACCGTCGGCGTGCGGCTGGGGTCAAGGTCCTCCACCGTGCGGCGCAGGTCGGTCAGCCCTTTGAGGATGTCGCTGCCCTCGGCCAGTGCCCCGGCCCGGGTCGCGCGCAGCGGGCGTTCCAGCATCCGGCTCGACACCTG
Source organism: Deinococcus metallilatus (assembly GCF_004758605.1). Taxonomy (NCBI): domain Bacteria; kingdom Thermotogati; phylum Deinococcota; class Deinococci; order Deinococcales; family Deinococcaceae; genus Deinococcus; species Deinococcus metallilatus. The sequence goes on along the minus strand of NZ_CP038512.1, from coordinate 1,817,165 downwards.
CGCCGACGCGCGCTGTTCGGGCACGCCGAGGTCATGCACCGCGTCCAGCTTGCGCTTGAACTCGGGGCTGTGGGTTCCGGCGTGCAGCACGTCCTCCACGAAGGCGCGGGCCAGGGTGTCCAGCCGCGCGCGGTCCTCGGGCGAGAGCGGCACCATGTCCGGGGCGTCCTGCACCGGGACGGCGGGGACCGCCTCCGGCGCGTGCAGCAGCGATTCGGGCGGCGTGAGGGGACCGGGCTTGTCGGCGCTCATGCCCCACAGTACGCGCCGCCGAGGTGAGAGGTTGCATCCGGCAAAAGGCGGATGGGCACGCGAACGCCCCCCTCACCGCCAGGCAGAGGAGGGCGCGCAGGCGACCCGGGTCAGCGCAACGTCACCTGCACCTCGGGCGGGCGGATGGTGACATGGCGGTCCCAGAACACGGCCCGGAGGGTGTAGTTGCCTGCGGGCAGCGGGGTACCGCTCGCGTCCTTGCCGTCCCAGTGGATGCTCAGCACGTCCCTGGTCTGGCCGGGGGGCACGTCGGTGATCACCAGTTGCATCGTGCAGACGGTGTTGTTCACGACGGGGCGCACGATGTTCCCCGCAGCGTTCAGCACCTCGAACTTCAGGTCACAGGCACCGTGTTCCAGGTGAATTGGCGTCTGCCCCGTGTTGGTGAGTTGCAGCGTCCATTCGCCGGTAGTGCCGACTGAAAGGGTGGCCGGGCCGCTCAGGGTCGCCCGGTGCGCCTGCCCCAGCGCGGGGCCGACGGGGAGGCTGGAGGGGGTGGAGCCGGGAGGCGTGACAGGTGTGGTCGGCGTTGCGGGTGCAGGTGCGGGCGCAGGCGCCGTGGGCATCGGGGCGGGTGTCGTCACTCCCGGTGGCAAGGCCGGGATGTCGTTCACACCTATGGCCGAGGCCAGGCCGCCCCCGATCAGGGCCAGCGTCAGCAGCAGTCTGGAGGTCATGCTTCAGCCTGTCCCGCCGCCGCTGACGCTGCATGAGTGTGCCTTCAGGTGGCCCGTATACTCCTGCTTATGATTGACGCGGCCCAAGTCGAACATCTCGCGCGCCTCGCGCGGCTGGAACTTACGCCGGAGGAGCGCCGGAGCATGCAGACGGACCTCAACAGCATCCTGGGCTATTTCGAGCAACTCCGCGCGGTGGATACGGAGGGCGTGGAGGAAATGCAGCGCCCCGAAGACCTCGTGAACGTGCTGCGCGAGGACGTGCCCGGCGCCGTGTTCAGCCCCGAAGTCGTCGCCGCCCTCGCCCCGGAAATGCAGGATGGCTTCGTCCGCGTGCCCCGCACGGTGGAGGCCGAGTAATGGCTGGCCTCAGGCTCAGGGGCGGCCCTTCGCCTTTCTTGCAGGCGGCTGACCGTCTCTGGAGGCTGTGATGCTCGACCTCAAATTCATCCGCGAGAATCCGGGGGCGGTCAAGCACGCCATCGAGGTGAAGGGCGTGAACCTCGACCTCGACGAACTGCTGCGGATCGACCGCGAACTCGTCGAACTGAAGCAGCGCGTGGAGGCCCTCCAGACCGAGCGCAACGCGAACGCCAGGCTGGTGCCCAAGGCCACGCCCGAGGAACGCCCGCACCTGATCCAGAAGGGCAAGGACCTGGCCGAGGAACTCAGGGGCCTCGAACCCCAGCTCCGCGCCCACGAGGACGCCCTGCGGCAACTGCTGCTGCGCGTGCCCAACATCCCGCATCCCAGCGTGCCGGTCGGCAAGGACGACAGCGAGAACGTCGAACTGCGCCGCGAGGGGCAGATTCCCGAGTTCCCCTTCCCGCCCCTCGACCACGTCGAACTCCTCGAACGCCAGGGCTGGGCCGACCCCGAGCGCGTGGCGCGGGTGAGTGGCAGCCGCTCCTATCTGCTCAAGGGCGACGCGGTGCTGCTGGAGATGGCCGTCCTGATGTTTGCGATGGACTTCCTGCGCGGGCGCGGCCTCACGCCGCTCAGCACGACCGCGCTGGTGCGCCCCGAAACTTTCGTCGGCTCGGGCCACTTCCCCGGCGGCGAGGATCAGGTCTACAAGATCGAGGGCGAGGAGCTGATGCTGGCGGGCACCGCCGAGGTTCCGGTCAACAGTCTGTATGCGGGCGAGCAACTCTCGTACGAACAGCTCCCGCTGGCCTACGCCGCCATCAGCGCCGCCTTCCGCAGCGAGGCCGGATCGGCGGGGCGGGACGTGCGCGGTCTGATCCGCGTCCACGAGTTCCGCAAGGTCGAGCAGTACGTGATGACGCGCGCCGACGAGGCCGAGGCGCTGCGCTGGTTCGGCGTCATTCTGGAGAACGCGGAGGGGCTGCTGCGGGAACTGGAGCTGCCGTACCGCGTCGTGCAGAACGTCACCGGCGATATGGGCGCGGGCAAGGTGCTGATGTACGACATCGAAACCTGGGTGCCCAGCGAGCACAAGTACCGCGAGACGCACTCCTGCTCCTATCTGGGCGACTGGCAGGCCCGCCGCACCGCCCTGCGCTACCGCGACGAGCACGGCAAGCTGGTCTACGCCCATACCCTCAACAACACCGGCATCGCCGCGCCCCGCATCCTGGTGCCGCTCCTCGAAAACCACCAGCAGGCGGACGGGACGATCCGGGTGCCGGAGGCGCTGCGTCCCTACCTGGGCGGACGCGAGGTGCTGGGGGTGCCGGTGCGCGAGGAGGCCACCGCGTAAACGGTGAAGGGCCAATCAGGGGTCGGGTGACAGCTTCCCGCCCCTGGTTTCGCGTGACGCCGCCCTGTTCGGACCGCCTGCGCGTTACCCTCCTCCTATGGACACCCCTCCCACCTCTGCCCGCACCGACAAGGGGGTGCGCGGCTTCGACCTCGACCTGCACGTGACCTTTGCCCGGCCCCTGGCGCGCGACGCGGCGCTGGCCGTGCTGCGCGCCGCCGAAGGCTTCACGGTGGACCTGTATGCCCCGCATGACCAGCCAGGCGGCCCGGTGCCCTCTGCCCGCGTGACCGGCCCCCTGCGTGACCCGGAGAGGGTCCGCGCCTTCCTGGCCGCCTGGCTCCAGGGCGAGGCGCGCGTGGTGGAGGTGGGCCTGCGCGGGTTCCTGCGCTCCTCCACCGGGCAGACCGACTGGATGCCCTGGCGGCGGAATCTGATCCTGCCCCGCACCGACGTTGGGCGAGTGGCCTTCCTCGAAGGCGTGAAGTACGTGCTGGAGTGAGGCCCGGTTGACCGGTCAGGCACTCAGTGGCAGCACCAGGGCCCGCGCCTTGGCCGTCTCGTCCAGCCGGGGGCGCAGCACCAGGACATTCAGGCGCACGTCGGGGCGCAGCAGGTAGGGGAGGCAGGTGTGGGTCAGGGCCAGCAGCGCGCGCCGGGCCTGGGCCTCGGTGTCCGCGTGCGGAAGGTCGCGCAGCACCAGCACGGCCCGCGCGCCGCCCCCGCTGGTCCACACGTCCATCATGCCCAGTCGATCCACGCCCTGGTGGTCCCGGTACTCGAATTGATGCCCACGCCTGAGGAGCTGCATTCCTGGTCACTCTCCCGATCTGAAGCCTGCCGGATCAGGCCCGCTGGCCCCCGGTGCGGCTGAGTTGTTGTTACGTCCCCAGGGTACGGGTGCGGCCCGAGGCCTTTGTCCCGCCGGAGTCTGGACAGGTCTGCCCTGCCTCTCGGATTCGGGCGCCCGCGCAGCCGTTACCCTGGGGTGTGGCCACCATCGTCATTACCTACACCGACGGCAGGACCTTTCGCCTGGAGGGCGTCACGAACGCCGACGCGGCCGCTTCGCGCGCGGCCTACGAGGGGCCGGGCAACACGCTGGCGGTCGCCTACCGTGACGGGGGCCAGCAGCGTGAGGCCCGCATTCCCAAAACACTGATCCGGTCGTTCTCGACCGAACTCGACTGATCCTGAGCGCGGCTGGCTGGGGTGCTGCCCTAATAGGGCGGTTGAGTCTGGAAGGTGTTTCCCCCACCGGGGGGCAGGGGGAGCTTTCCGCTGCGCTCGGCAAAGGGAGACTCGTTGAGCGGCGGAGGGGCTTGGGGCGGTGGCGGTTCCTGCCTGGAACGTGTTGCGTTCCACCGGGCGGCTGCGGGCCTGCGGCCCGAAAGCTCCTTTGCTCTGCCTGCACACTTGCAAGGTGGAACGTGACTGTCGCCTCCAGAGTTTTGAAAAGACAAAAGATAGGGGCGCTTCCGCTTAGGACTGACGCGATTGGGAAGAAGAAAGCGTGTAGGACGCTGTTTTTGCCCCTCCCCCTTGAGGGGGAGGCTGGGTGGGGGTGAACAGGCAGAGCGTCCCAGCCCCACGTTTTCTCAACGCCCTCGATATTCCAAACTAGAGGTTCGCGGAAGTCCTAAGACAAAAGATAGAGGAGCTTCAGCGTTGGGCATCTGACGTTCCCCTTTTCAAGCAGGCCCGTAGAATGGCGGGGTGACGGGGGGCGGGCTCAGGGAGATGCTGCTGGAGTTTCAGGGGTATGTCCTGGCCTACCGGCTGCGCGCGGCGGTGGGAGGCCGGGTGCGGCCACCCGGCGAGCCGCTCAGCCTGGCGTGCTACGCGGCGCGGCGGCTGGAACGTCAGGCCCTCGCCCGCAGCCTGGTGCGGGGGGGGCTGGACGCGCAGCAGGTGCAGCGGCTCGACGCGCTGAGCAGCGAACTGATGTTCGGCTTCTGGCTGAACCCGGCCGAGGTGGCGGCCTTTCTGCGCGCCGCTCTCCGGCAGGGCGGGCACGCGGCCCTGGGCGACCCCGACGCCTTCGCGGCCCTGCTGAGCGACAGCGAGCGCGCGCGGCTGGGCGAGCTGGGGGTGCGCCTGGTGTGCGCGCACCACCTGACCTGCCTGTCGCTGGCGGCCCCCCTGCTCGACCCCGACGCGCTGGCGGGCGTCTGGCAGCGCGTCGAGGCCACCACGCCGCCCCTGTTCGTGGATGAACTCGCGCTGGCCGGGCAGGTCTGAGATGGCGGCCCTTCAGGCCTTCCTGTGCGCACTCCTGCCGCGCCGCTGTCCCGGCTGTGACGCGCAGCTCGGGCAGGAGGCGGGTCTGTGCGCCCGCTGCCGCGCGGCTCTCCGGCCCCGGGTGGAGGTCCATTCGCCCCTGTCGCCCCGCCCGCAGGAACACCTCGTCACGTTGGGGCCGTACCGGGGCGTGACCCGCCGGGCCGTGCGCGCGCTGAAGTTCGGCGGGGCGCGGGACCTGGCGGGCACGCTGGGCGGGGCGCTGGCGGCGGGGGTCCCGGCCGGGTGGAATGTCGGCGCGGTCGTCCCGGTGCCGCTGCATGCCAGTCGCGAGCGGGAGCGGGGGTTCAACCAGTCGGGGCTGCTCGCCCGGTCGGTCGCGGCCTCGCTGGGTGTGCCGTGTGTCCCCGCCCTGCGCCGAACGCGCGCCACTGCCCAGCAGGCCCGCCTGCACGCGGCCGAGCGGGTGACGAACCTCGCCGGGGCCTTCCAGGCCGATGCCCGGCTCCTCCCGCCCGGTCCGGTCCTGTTGCTCGACGACGTGATGACCACCGGCAGCACTCTGGTCGCCTGCCGGGATGCGCTGCACGCGGCGGGCGTGAGGCCGGTGTACTTCGCGGTCGTCGCGCACTGATGGCCCCGCCCTGACGCGGGCCTGACCTTCCGCGCCCGCCCGTTCACGTCCGGTGCAGGGGCAGTACCGACTGGCTCTGATTCCAGCACATGCGGGAAAGCGCCGGATGTTCTCCAGTGGCCGGAGGCTCAGGGGCGGCCCCTCGCCTGTCTTGCCGGAAGCGCCCTAGGCTGACCCGCTCATGGTCCATCGCCGCCAGCCGGTACTTTTTGCTCCTCGCTCTGCTTCGCAGCTTTGCAAGTCCGCTCGGTTGATTCTTGCGAATCAACGCACAACGCAATTTGGTACAACTCATCCGCGCGCGGTACGGTGCCCGGTATGAAGCTCTCCCTGCCTGCCGCGCTCGCCGCCGCCCTGCTCCTGGGAGGGGCGGGTGCCCAGACGCTGGTGCCGTTCAAGGACCCCAAGCTGCCCTTCACGGTCAGCCTGCCCCGGGGCTGGCTGGGCGTGAACTTCGAGGACAAGACCAGCGGCGTGAGCGTGGTGTCCGCCAAGCAGCCGCCCGCCACCCTGATCCGCCTGCTGTTCATGCCCAAGAACGGCAGGCCCGGCGACGTGAACCAGGAGTTCGCGGGCTTCGAGGCGGGCGTGAAGCAGACGGGCGGCACCCTCAAGCAGCTCAGCAGCAAGCCTGCCCGTTACGGCGGCGTGGGCGGCATCGAGCGCGAGTATGCCCTGACCCACCCCAAGGGCAAGCTGCGCCTGCGAATCTGGTTCGGCAACGGGGCCAAGAACCTCTACTCCTTCCAGGTGACCGACACCCCCGAGCGTTACCCGGCCAGCAGCGCCCTGTTCAGCAAGGTGCTCGCCACCATCCGCTTCTGAGCGGTTGCCGGGAGGAGGGGCAGCGGGACGCCTCCCGGGGGAAGCTTGAGCAGCCTTCCGCATGTTCCCGGGTCGCGTTCTAGGCTTCAAGCCTCCACGAGAGAAGGCGCCCCTTCCTTCCCTCCGGCCTATCGCTTACGGTAGGACATGCGTTTTCTGTTGACGGCCTTGCTGGTCCTGTTGACGCTGTCCTCCTCGGCCCGCGCCGGTGACCGGCTGGAGGTGCTGCGGGTGGCCTTTTCACCCTACGGCACCCGCGCGTTGGTCGTGACGGGCGGGGTGCAGGACGGGAGCGGGTTCAGCGTCGCGGCCCTCACCGCGCTGGGGACGGGGCAGGGGCAACGGCTGCTGGAAGCCGGGGCGCGCTCCGAGACGGCGCCGGTGCCTGCTCTCGTCAAGGTCCTGCTGGCACGCGAACGCCCGCGCCTCCTCCCCCTGGACCTGGTGCCGGGCGTGACCGCGCGGCCCGTCTACGCCCGCACCTTTCCCACGCAGGCCCCCGACTGGGCCGAGGGGACGCGGGCGGGAAGCTCGGCCACCACCCCGGTCCGGTTGTGGACGCGGCCAGTCCCCGTGCGCCTGACGGTGCGGCCCCTCCCCGCCCAGTGCCCCTATCTGGGGTTGCTGCCTCCCGGTGAGCGGCCCGCCGGGTTCACGCTGACCGTGAACGGGCAGACCGTCCACGACGACCACACGCTGCCCCTGGAGCGGCGTTGCGCCGCCCGTTACGCCCTCGACCGCGTGTACGTGAAAGGCAACCGCGCCGTCTTCATCGTCCGCGCCTACACGCCCGGCTTCGAGGGACCGAACGCGGAGGTCGTGGTGGTGGCGGCAAAGCTGCGGTAGGGGGGAGGGAGTTTTCCCGCGTTCCCCCTCAAAGCTGCCCCGCCACCCCCTGCATGATCCGGCGGGCAGCGTCGAGTTCGTCGCGGTTGATGCTGTGGCCCAGCCCTGGATACACGCGGTCATCCACCTGTGCGCCCCGTGCGCGGAGCCGGGCGGCGCTCTCCTCGAAGCGCGCGAGGGGAATGTGCGCGTCGTCGGGCGCGACGCCCATGAAGACCGGGGTGCCGTGCAGGTCGCCCGTCCGGTCCAGCGTGATCAGGCCGCCGCTGAAGGCCACCACGCCGCCCAGCTTCCGGCCCGCGCGGCTGGCGTACTCCAGCGCGAGACAGGCGCCCTGCGAAAAGCCGCCCAGCACCACGTTCTGCGCCGGGATGCCCTGCGCCTCCAGCTCGTTCAGCACGGCGTCCACCGTGGCAAGGGCGCGGTCCAGATAGGGCTGGTTCTGCTGGACGGGGGCGAGGAAGGACAGGGGATACCAACTGTTTCCCTCCGCCTGTGGGGCGAGGTACGCGAACGCACTGAGATTCAGTTCGTCCGCGAGCGAGAGGATGTCCGGCGCACTGCCGCCCCGCCCGTGCAGCAGCACCGCCGCCACGCGAGCCTGCCCCAGCGGACGGCCCGCCGCGTACACCTGCACGCCCTGGGCGGCGGGCGTGGCCTGGGCCTCTGCGGCCTCACCCGCCCCCAGGTCCCGCGTCCCGAGGGTCACGCCGTACTCGCGGTTCACGATCTTCGGCACATGCGCCTCGATGGTCGCGCGCCTCGGCTCAAACCACGTCGGCAGCTTGAGATGCCTGCCCAGTTCCTCCACCGGCTCGTCGTCTGTGAAGCCGGGGGCGTCGGTGGCGATCTCGAACAGGACGCCGTTCGGCTCGCGGAAATAGATGGAGTGGAAATACTGGCGGTCCTGCACGGGCGTGGGCAGGTAGCCCGCCTCACTCAGCCCCGCGAGGTACGCCTCCTGCTCGGCGTCGTCCCTGGTCCGCAGGGCGACGTGGTGGATGCTGCCCGCGCCGAAGTTGCCACGCGGCTTGCCCGGCCGCTCCACCACGTCCACGAACAGGCCCACGCCTTCCCCGCTGCCCTGAAAGCGGGTGCGTGTGCCTTCCGCGTCCGGCTCGCTGCCCGCCTCAGTGAAGCCCAGCTGCCCCACCAGCAGGTCGCGGACCGGCTTGGTGTCTCTCACCCAGGCCGTGACCGAGTGAAAGCCGCGCAGGGCATGTTCGGCGGGAACTGGGCTGGCGGGCCAGGACTGGACGGGCTGCCCGTCCTCGAAGACCAGTTCCACCCAGGTCCCATCAGGGTCCTCGAAGGTCAGTACCTTGTCCCCAAAACGCTCGCTCTCACGGAAGGCGAAGCCCTGTTCGGTCAGGCGGGCCTTCCAGTAGCTTTCGCTCGCGCGGGGGGCGCTGTACGCGGTCGCCACCACCTCGCCGTTGCCGCGCACACCCCTTTTCGCGTCCGGCCAGGGAAAGTGAGTCATGATCGTGCCCGGTTGCCCGGTGAGGTCGCCGTAATAGAAGTGGTAGGTGCCGGGGTCGTCGAAGTTCACGGTGACCTTGACCAGCCGCTGCCCCAGCGTCTGCGAGTAGAAGTCGATGTTGCGCTGCGGATCGCTCGCCATCACCGTGACGTGGTGCAGGCCCTGGACCGGCGTGGTGCCGGGAATGGGGGAGGAAGGCATCATGCCTTCAAAATAACTTAACGTTAAACGATTTGGTGTAAGCGGGGCCACGGAACTCGGGGTAGTTGTGTCCGCCTGGCCTATATGCGGAAATTTGCGACTTAGCCCCTTCAAGGACGACGGCTGATCGGTCGGCCTGAGCCCGTCGCCGCATCGGGGGAAGGCCGCGCGTTCGCTTTTCGTGGACTTGGAGAGAGGCTTGCAGAGCGGTCTTCCTCGCTCTCTTGACAAGCCAGGCTCTAGAGATCGGGGTCGCGTGACCGCCTGACTCTCGCCGGGGCCTCCGCTGCGGGTTCGGCCAGGCCCTTCCCGAGCTTGCGTGTCAGGGCGGCCAGTTGGCCCAGTTCCTCCGGGGTCAGCCCGCTGAACACGCTCCGGATGCCCCGCACGTGGTCGGGCAGCACGCGCGTCACCAGCGCCTCGCCCGCCTCGGTCAGGAAGACCTTCATCACCCGGCGGTCCTGGGGATCGCGCTCGCGGCGCACCAGCCCGTCCCGCTCCAGGTTGTCGATCACCATCGTGAGGTTGCCGCTCGACCGCAGAATCTTGTCCGCCAGTTGCCGCTGGCTGAGTGGCCCCAGGTGGTACAGCGCCTCCAGCACGCCGAACTGGCTGATGGTCAGCCCGTGGTCCGCCAGGTGGCGGTTCGCGCCCACCTCGACGGCATGCGCCGCACGCCACAGCTTGATATAGGCGTCGAGCGCGGCGCGTTCCTCCTCTGACCCTGCGTAACGGGTGGGCATGACGGCTATCCTCAGGGCTGAGGGGGCGGGAAATCAAGCGGGAGGCGAAGTGGCCTCCCGGCTCAGGATCAGACGACGCCCTGCGCCAGCATCGCGTCCGCCACCTTGATGAAGCCGCCGATATTCGCGCCCTTCACGTAATCCACCGTGCCGTCAGGCCGGGTGCCGTACTGCACGCAGACACTATGGATACTCCGCATGATGCCGTGTAGCCGCTGGTCCACCTCCTGCGCCGTCCACGACAGCCGCATCGCGTTCTGGCTCATCTCCAGCCCGCTCACCGCCACCCCGCCCGCGTTGGACGCCTTGCCCGGCGCGTAGAGCAGCTCCTGCTCGGTGAAGATGTGAACGGCCTCCGCCGTGGAGGGCATGTTGGCGCCCTCGGCCACCAGGAGGCAGCCGTTCCCGATCAGCGTCCGGGCGTCCTCGCCGTTCAGTTCGTTCTGGGTGGCGCAGGGGAGGGCGATGTCGCAGGGAATGGCCCAGGGGGTCTGGCCGGGGAGGTACTCCAGCCGGAACTGCTGGGCGTATTCCTCCAGCCGTCCCCGGCGGACGTTCTTCAGGTCCATCAGGGCGTGCCACTTCTCTTCCGTCAGCCCTTCGGGGTCGTACACCGTGCCCTGCGAGTCGCTCCACGAGACGACCTTCGCGCCCAGGCTCATGCTCTTGAGGGCGGCGTACTGCGCGACGTTCCCCGAGCCGCTGACCGTGACCCGTTTTCCAGCGAAGTCGTCCCCCTGGCGGGCCAGCATCTCCTGCGCGAAATAGACGGTCCCGTACCCGGTCGCCTCCGGGCGGATCAGGCTGCCGCCGTACTCGGGCGCCTTGCCGGTCAGGACATAGCCACCCTGTCTCGTGATACGCTTGTACTGCCCGTACAGATACCCGATCTCGCGCGCCCCCACCCCGATGTCCCCGGCGGGCACGTCGAACTCCTCCCCGATGTGGCGGTACAGCTCGGTCATGAAGGACTGGCAGAAGCGCATCACCTCGCCGTCGCTCTTGCCCTTGGGGTCAAAATCGCTGCCGCCCTTGCCGCCGCCCATCGGCAGGGTCGTGAGGCTGTTCTTGAAGACCTGCTCAAAGGCCAGGAACTTCATCACGTCCAGCGTCACGCTGGGGTGAAAGCGCAGCCCGCCCTTGTACGGCCCCAGCGCGCTGCTCATCTGCACGCGGAAGCCCCGGTTCACCTGTACCTCTCCGGCATCGTCCACCCAGGGCACCCGGAAGAGGATCGCCCGCTCGGGTTCCACCATCCGCGTCAGGAGCCGCGCCTCGCGGTACTCGGGGTGCTGCTCCAGAAAGGGCCACAGGCTCTCGGCCACCTCGCGGACGGCTTGCAGGAAATCCGGCTGGTGCGGGTCACGCGCGGCCACGCTGTTCAGAAAGTCTTCAAGCCGCACCCCGACGTTGCCCTTCGCCAGAACCGTTTCCATAGTGGGGCAAGGGTAAAGGCAGCGGTTGCGGGGGCAGGGGAGGCGGTCTAGTTTTTTGTTAGACGTATTCTTTTTTCAGAGGCTGGGAGTGGGGGAAAGGTGGCCGCCTCCCCTCACAGCGTCCCCCCCTATCCCTGGGCCGCCCGGTATTCCTCCGTCGCCAGGCGGATGCAAGCCGCCACCACCTCCATCGCCGTCCGCACTTCCTCCACCGGCGGGCGCGTTGGCGCGAGGCGGAGGTTCCGGTTGTACGGGTCCTGCCCTGCGGGGTACGTCGCCCCGGCGGGGGTGAGGCTGACCCCAGCGGCCTCCGCGAGTTCCACCACGCGGTCCGCCACCGGCTCCACCGTGTCCAGGCTGATGAAGTAGCCGCCCTTCGGCAGGTTCCAGGTGGCGTACTCGCCTTCCCCCCCCAATTCGGCACGCAGCACCTCGTCCACGGCGCGGAACTTGGGGGCGATGATGGCGGCGTGGTCCCGCATCAGGCCCTCCAGGCCGCCCGGATATTCCGTCAGGAACTTCACGTGCCGCGCCTGCTCCACCTTGTTGGGGCCGATGCTCTGCGCGTTGAGGTACTTGGAAAGCCACTTGATGTTGTCCTCGCTGCTCGCCACGAAGCCCAGGCCCGCGCTGGCAAAGGTGACCTTGGAGGTGCTGGCGAACACGAAGGCCCGGTCGGGGTAGCCCGCGTCACGAGCGAGCACCACGAAATTCACCGGCTCGGCGCGGTCCTCTGCCGAGAGGTGGTGGACCCGGTAGGCGTCGTCCGCGAAGAGGGTGAAGTCGGGGGCTGCCGCCTGCACGCCCGCCAGCCGCCGCGCCTTCTCCGCGCTGATCGTCTCGCCGCCGGGGTTGGAATAGGTCGGCACGAACAGGATGCCCTTGACCGAGGCGTCCGTCCCCGCCAGCCGCTCGACGGCGTCCACGTCCGGGCCGTCAGGCTGCATGTCCACCGTCAGCAGCTCGAAGCCCAGGGTTTGCAGCAGCAGGAAGTGGCGGTCGTAGCCGGGGACGGTCACGATCATCTTGGGCTTCTGGGTGAGCCAGGGGCCAGTGCTGCCGCGCACGCCGTGCAGCAGCGCGAAGGTCAGCACCAGGCCCTGGAGTTCCAGGCTGGAGTTGTTCCACACCAGCACGTTCTCGGCCTTCACGTCGAGGTACTGCGCGAACAGCGCCCGTGCCGAGGGCAGACCTGCCACGCCACCGGGATAGTTCCGCAGGTCCAGGCCGTCCATCTTCACGTCCTGCTCGTCCAGCACCGTCAGCAGCCCATTCGAGAGGTCGAAGTCGGCGTCGGCGGGCTGGCCGCGCTGCATGTTGAGCTTGAGGCTGCGCGCCTTGAAGGCTTCGTACGCCTGGCGGGCCGTATCGAGGGCCGGGGAGGAGGCTTCCTTCGTCATGGCTTCACGTTACCTGTGCCGTACCGGGAGAGGGAGGGGGGCTGCTTAGCGGGGCCGGTCGGACCGGGAGATCGTAGACCTCTCCACCGTATTCCACCTGAGCCGGTCGCCCTGGCGGGCAAAGCCCCGGGAGCGGGCCGAATGCACCGCCGTCCTCCCCGGTAGACTTCTGGCATGAGGCATCCCGGTGAGGCACGCGCGCCCTGGCGGGTGGCCCTCGGCAACATCATCTTCAACAACGACACCCCGGCGGGACGGGCCTTTGACCTCGTGCTGATCGTGCTGATTTTCGTCAGCATCCTGGTGGTCATGCTGGACAGCGTCGGCAGCATCCGGGCCACGTACGGGCCGCTGTTCGAATGGGCCGAGTGGGCGCTGACACTGGTCTTCACGGTGGAGTACGTCCTCCGGCTGATTTCTGCCCGGCACGCCACGCACTACGCCACCAGCTTTTTCGGCGTCGTGGATTTGCTGTCCATCCTGCCCGGATATCTGGACCTGCTCCTGCCCGGGGCCAATTACCTGCTGATTGTCCGCGTGCTGCGGCTGCTGCGGATCTTCCGGATCTTGAAACTCGCCCGCTATCTCAACGAGGCGAGCGTCCTGACCGAAGCCATGCGCGCGAGCGCCGCCAAGATCACGGTCTTCCTGGCGGTCGTCCTGACGCTCGTGACCATCATCGGCGCGTTGATGTACGTCATAGAAGGCCCCGCGAACGGCTACACCAGCATTCCGACCAGCATCTACTGGGCCATCGTGACCCTCACCACCGTCGGCTTTGGGGACATCACGCCCAAGACGCCGCTGGGCAAGGGCCTGGCCTCGCTGGCCATGATCCTGGGCTACGGCATCCTGGCCGTGCCGACCGGCATCGTGACCGTCAGCCTTTCGCGCGCTCAGGGACGGCGGCGCTCAGAGCGCACCTGCCCGCGCTGCGGCCTTCAGGGGCACGACGCCGACGCCCGGTACTGCAAACGCTGCGGCGAACTCCTGCCCGGCTCTTCCTGAGTGCCGCCTGGGCGGCGGGCCGCAGATGTAGAATGTGCCCATCCGGAATGAAGGGTCCAGCGCGGCCCACGTCCGGAAAAGAGGCCGGTTCTTTCCGCTTTCCCCGGCCGTCCCAACAGGAGAATTCCCAATGCAGTACGTGGTTTCCCGCCCGCGCGTGGGCGTTTTTATTGACACGCAAAACCTCTACCACTCGGCCCGCGACCTGCTGGAGCGGACTGTCAACTTCGAGACGATCCTGCGCTACGCCACCCGCGAGCGCGAACTCGTCCACGCCATCGCCTACACCGTCGAGCGCGAGGGCGAGGCGACCGCGCGCCCCTTCATCTACAAGCTCTCGGCGCTGGGCTACAAGGTGCGCCGGATGAACCTCACGCTCCACCACGTCACCGAGGGCGGCAAGGCCATCTACGAGGGCAACTGGGACATGGGCATCGTGGCCGACATGGTGCGGCTGCTGGACCACCTCGACGTGGTGGTGCTGGGCAGCGGCGACGGCGACTTCACCGACGTGGTGGAGGTCTTGCAGGAGCGCGGCAAGCGCGTGGAGGTGATCGCCTTCCGCGAACACACCGCGCAGAAACTGATCGACGCCGCCGACCGCTTCACGCATCTGCCCGACATCGAGGACGCGCTGATGCCCGCCCGGCAGAAGGGGGAAGTGAGGGGTTAGGTTTTAGGCATTAGAGATCGGGAACTTTGACTTTTGCCTCAGCTTCCTGTTCTCGAACGCCTGACCCCTCATCCCTAACCCCTATGAACCCCGACGCCGTCCTCGCCCGCCTCGCCTTCGATCTGCCCCCCGAGCGCATCGCGCAGACGGGGGCCGAACCGCGTGATTCGTCGCGGCTGATGGTGGTGGGTGAGGCGGGCCTCGCGCACCGGGTCTTCCGCGATCTGCCGGAGTTGCTGCGGGCCGGGGACGTGCTGGTCTTCAACGAGAGCCGGGTGATTCCCGCCCGGGTGATGGCGCGCAAGCCCGTCACGCCGGGCGGCTTCGGCGGCGGGCAGGTCGAGGTGCTGTTGCTGCGAGAGGAGGAGCAGCACGTCTGGTCGGCCTACCTCAAACCCGCGAAACGGGCCGGGAAGGAGCTGTGGCTCGGACAGCACCGCGCGGAGGTGGTCGGCGTTCTGCCGGACGGCGCGCGCCTGCTGCGCTTCGAGCGCGACATCAAACCCCACCTGGACGAGATCGGGCGGCTGCCGCTGCCGCCGTACATCGACGCCGGGGACAGCGACGAGACGTGGCGGGAACGCTATCAGACGGTGTATGCCCGCACGCCTGGCAGCGTGGCGGCCCCCACGGCGGGCCTGCACTTCACGCCCGAACTGCTCGCCCGGCTGGACGCGCTGGGGGTGGAGCGGCACGCGCTGACCCTGCATGTCGGCGCGGGGACGTTCCGGCCCATCACCGGCAGCGTGGCCGACCACGTGATGCACGCCGAGCGGTACGCGATCAGCGAGGGGGCGGCGAGGGCGATCAACCGGGCCAAAGCGGAAGGCCGCCGCGTCGTCGCCGTCGGGACCACGACGGTCCGCGCCCTCGAAAGCAGCGCGAATGAGGACGGCACCGTCAATCCCGGCGAGGGCGACACGAGCATCTTCATCACACCGGGGACGCCGGTGCGGGTGCCCGATCTGCTGGTCACCAACCTGCACCTGCCCGGCAGCACCCTGCTGCTGCTGGTGGCCGCGTTCGCCGGAGAGGCGCGGATCAAGGCCGCCTACGACGCCGCGCTCGCGGAGGGCTACCGGTTCTATTCGCTGGGGGACGCGATGCTGCTGGAGAGGGGCTTGTAGCTTGTGGTCCCTGGCTTGTGGAGGCTCCTGCTGAAGCTCCGGCTTTCGCCTCTCTACAAGCGACAAGCTACGCGCCACAGGCCTTTTTCAGCGTCACCGTTGCCGCCTCCCGCACGAACCCCAGCCGCTCGTTGATGGCGAGCATGGGCCGGTTGACGGAGTGGTTGCTGGTGCGGGCGTGCGTATAGCCGCGGCTCAGGGCCGCGCGGGCCGCCGCGAGTTTCAGGGCGGAGGCGACGCCGTGCCCGCGCCAGGCGGGCAACACGCCGGTCAGGCCGTTGTGCAGGGTGCCGGGACGGGTGGGGATGGGCTGGTGCAGTTCGCTGACCCCCACCCACTCGCCATTCGGCGCCACCGCGATAAATTCGCCTGCCGGGTTGATCCGCCCGGACACGCGCCGCTGCCAGACCTCGAAGGGCCAGACACTGACCTGCGTCGTGCTGGGCACGTCGAGGAGCAGGGCGGCGATCAGCGTATACAGGCGGCGCTGGGCCGCCTCGTCGAAGTTGCCCACCAGTTCGCTGAGGGGCAGGATACGGAGACCTGCCGCCCGCGCTCTGGCCTCCTGCCCGGCGAAGCGCGCGAAATTCAGGGTCCGCAGGTCGAGCGTGCTGGACCACATCCGGTCGTGTTCCCGGTAGCCGCGCGCCTCCAGAAAGGGTTTTTCCCACCAGTCCTCACGCACGCGGGAAACCAGAGTGTGCGCGCCGTTCTGGCGGGCGTTCGCCTCGGCCTGGGCGAGCAGCGCCTCCGCCAGCGTTCCCCCCGCCAGTTCCGGCAGGGTGCGGACGGTCACGTCCAGCCATCCCGGATGCCCGTCCATGCGCGGCACGCCCGTCTCCGCGAGGCCCACGAGTTCGCCCGCCTGCACGGCCAGTATTCGCACAAAGGGTTCGCCTTCCAGACGGCCCGCCTCCAGGCGCTCCAGGTCTTCTAGGCTGACGGGGGAGTCCGGGTGCGCGGTGGTCAGAAACGCGGCCACGCGGGGCAGATCGGCGGACGCGGCGGGGCGCAGGTTGAGGTCGGCCGGGAGGGGTGGGGGAGAGGTCAGGGCGTCCATGGAGCAGCCAAGCATAGCCGCCTGCCGCGCGTCATCCGCCGTTTGGCGCAGTCCGCTTTCGCCTCTTCCTCATCCCGCCGCTGTCTATACTCGCCCTCATGACCCAGGCACCGCCTGCACCCAATGGACGCCAGCACAGTCAGAGTGACAATCCCCTGCTGAACGTCGGCTTCCGCATTCCCTTCGACCAGATTCGGCCCGAACATGCCGAACCCGCCGTGGACACGCTGCTGGCGCAGACGCAGGAACGGCTGGAACGGCTCGCCCAGGCGCCGGAGCGCGCTTACGCGGACTTCATGGCCGACCTCGACCAGCTCACCGAGCAGCTCGACACGGTGGGCGTGATCGTCAGTCACCTCGACAGCGTGGTCACCAGCCCCGAGTGGCAGGCGGCGCGGCGCGCGATTCTGCCCAAAGTGACCGAGTTCTACACCCAGCTCAGCCTCCATCCCGGCCTGTGGGCGGCGCTGAAGGGCTTCGCGGAGACGGAGGCGGGCCGGGCCCTCGACCCGGTGCGCGCGCGGCACCTCAAGCTCACCATCGACGAGTTCCGCCGCGAGGGGGCCGACCTGCCCGAGGCGGAAAAGGCCCGGCTGCTGGAAGTGAACACCCGGCTGGCGCAGATCACCAACGACTTTGCCAAGAACGTGCTGGACGCGACCGCCGCTTATGAACTGTACGTGCCCGCCGAGCGGCTGGCCGGTGTGCCGGAGCGCGTCCGCCAGGCCACCCGGCTGGACGCCGAGGGGCACGGCCAGGCAGGCCACCGCCTCACGCTGCATCAGCCGGTCGCCGAACCGGTCCTCACCTATGCCGACGACCGCGAGTTGCGCCGCGAGCTGTGGCAGGCGCAGAACTCGGTGGGCATGCAGCCGGGCCGCGACAACCGCCCGCTGGTGCTGGAGATTCTGAAGCTGCGCCGGGAGCAGGCCCACCTGCTGGGCTTCCGCGACTTTGCCGACTACGTGCTGGAAGACCGCATGGCGGGCGGCGGCGAGCGGGCGCTGGCCTTCGAGCGCGACCTCGAAGCGCGCATCCGCCCCTACTTCGAGCGGGAGAATGCCGAGCTGGAAGCCTTCTACCGCGAGCAAACCGGACCGGACGCGCCCCCGCTGGAAGCCTGGGACGTGGCGTACTGGGCCGAGAAGCAGCGCCAGGCGAAGTACGACTTCGACGAGGAGGCCCTGCGCCCCTACTTCGAGCTGGACAACGTCATGGCGGGCCTCTTCGAGATCGTGCGGCGGGTGTTCGGCATCACGGTGAAAGAAGCGCAGGCCCCCGGCTGGCATCCCGAGGTGCGCTACTACGACATCTTCGACGAGGCGGGCACCCACGTCGCCTCCTTCTACACCGACTGGTTCCCGCGTGACAGCAAGCGTTCGGGGGCGTGGATGAACGCCTTCGTGACGGGCGGGCCGCGCGAGCAGGGCGTGGACCCCCACCTGGGCCTGATGTGCGGCAACATGACGCCGCCCAGCGGGGACCGCCCCGCCCTGCTCTCCATCCGCGAGGTCGAGACGGTCTTCCACGAGTTCGGGCACCTGCTGCACCACGCGCTGTCAAAGGTGCCGGTGCGGAACCTCAGCGGCACCCGCGTGGCCTGGGACTTCGTGGAGCTGCCCTCGCAGATCATGGAGAACTGGGTGCTGGAACGGGAGGCGCTGGACCTCTTCGCGCGGCACTACCAGACGGGCGAGCGGCTGCCGGACGAACTGTTTGACCGCCTGGTCGCCGCCCGCAACTACCGCGCCGCGAACGCCGCCATGCGCCAGCTCTCCTTCGGGACGGTGGACCTGGAACTGCACGTCGAATTCGACCCGGACGCGCCCGGTGCGGACCCCGTCAGGGAGGCGCGCGAGATCATGGCCCGCTTCTACCCCTATCCCCTCCCCGAAGACTTCGCCCGCATCGCGCAGTTCGGCCACCTGTTCAGCAGCCCGGTCGGCTACGGGGCCGGGTACTACTCCTACAAGTGGGCCGAGGTGCTGGATGCCGACGCCTTCAGCCGGTTTGCCGCTGAGGGCATCTTCAACCGCGAGACGGGCCGCGCGTACGTGGACACCATCCTGAGCCAGGGCAACAGCAAGGAGGCCGCCCAGCTCTACCGCGACTTCATGGGCCGTGACCCCGACGCGGAGGCGCTGCTGCGGCGTAGCGGACTTGTGGAAGCGTAACGCCAGTCGCGCCTGACAGGGACGCCTTTTTCTCCCTCCCCGATTAGGGTGGCGGCCACAAACAGGCCAGTCATTCGGTCATCCAGTGGCCTCTCTATGCCCGGCCTGTTTACCCCTCTGCTTCGCAGCTTTGCAAGTCCCGGCCTCCCCCCTCAAGGGGGAGGAGTTTTTTTATCGCTCAACACGTCGTTTCTTCTTTGTGAGACTGACATGCATCACTCAGACCCTTGAGGGGGAGGAGCTTTTTTTGCTCGCTCACACGGCGTTTCCGCTTGTAAAGCCCTTCTATCCGTTGCCAGCCTTACCAGACCCGCACCTGCCTTGTCTACCCGCCGCTTCACTTCCTCATGGGGAGGCTCCCTTTATGCTGCCTTCACATGCTCCGTGCAAAGCTGACGTTGCTGGTCGGTGCCCTGGTGGCGCTGTCGTCCCTGAGTGCCCAGGCGTGGGCGCCCGCCGAGGCGGGGCTGCTGGCCGGGCTGAACCGGGCGAGAGGACAGGGGGTGACCTGCCCCGGCACCGGGCGCCGTCCCGCCGCCGCGCCGCTGGCAGCCAGTGGCGCCCACGCCCTCGCCGCGCGCCTCCAGGCGGGGTACATGAGCAGCAGTGGGCGCATCACGCATACGGGCGCGGGGGGCAGCACGCCGCGTGTCCGTGCCGCCAGCACGGGGGTCCGGGCGGTGAGCGTCACCGAGATCGTCTATCTGGGGGCGGGCGTGAATCCGGAGGGGGCGGTGCGCTGGTGGCTGAACTCGCCGGTTCACTGCGCCGTCCTGACGGACCGGCGGTATACGCACGCCGGGGCCAGCGTGGTGCAGGGATCGCGCGGCACGGCCTACGTGGTGGTGCTGAGCAGCCAGCCGCGCTGAGGGACCGTCCAGCCGCGTGAGACGAGGGCCAGCGGGCCGTTTCGCCTTTTCATAAGGGTGTCATCTGGCGGACGGACCATCAGGAATGACGATCCTGTCCACCCCGACGCCCGCAGCGCCCGCCGAGAGTGCGGTGCCTGCCCAGAGACAGGCGCGGCTGACGGCGCTGGACGCCTGGCGGGGCCTGACGGTGCTGCTGATGCTGCTGGTCAACAATGTGGCGCTGGGAGGGATGACCCCGGCGCAGCTCCAGCACGCGCCTTTCGGCGGGGTGACCCTGACCGACCTGGTGTTTCCCTGGTTTCTCTTCTGCGCGGGGGCGGCCCTGCCCTTCTCGCAGGCGGCGATGCGGAAGGCGGGGGTGACGGGGTGGGCGCGGGTGCGGCGGCTCCTCACCCGCGCCGCCCTGCTGTATCTGGTGGGCGCCTTCCTGACCAGCGCGACCGAACACCGCTTCACGCTGGGGCTGGGGGTGCTGCAACTGATCGCGCTGGCGACGCTGTGCGCGGCGCTGCTGAGCGGAGTGCGCGGACGCTGGCAGGCGCTGGTGGCGCTGGGGCTGCTGGCCGGGTACGGTGTTTTTCTGGCCTATACCCCGCATTCGGCAGGCGTCGGCGTGGTGAGCGAGACGGCCAACCCGGTGCAGGCGGTGAATGAAGCCCTGCTGTCCCCCTGGGGTCTGCGCGGGCTGGTGTCGGTGGTGCCGACCACCGCGCTGGTGCTGCTGGGCAGCCTGGCGGCGCGGCCCCTGCAACAGCGGTCGCCCCGCGCCCCCTGGCTGCTGCTGGGGCTGGGCGCGGTCCTGACGGCGGTGGGCTACGGCTGGGCGGCGTCCGGGCACCTGCCGTTCTCCAAGGCCCTCTGGACGCCGCCCTACGTGATGTACAGCGCGGGCCTGGGGACGCTGGGCATCCTGGCGATGTGGTTGATCGCGGATACCGGGCGGCTGGCGTCCGGGAGGCGGCTGCTCGCGCCGCTCACCATCCCGGGGCGCAACGCGCTGGCGGCCTACGCCCTGCCCATCCTGTTCAAGGTCTGGGTGCTGCTGGACTGGCAGGTGGATTGGGCGGGCAAGCTCCAGCCGATGCGGGACGCGCTGCTGACCCTGGCCCGCACGCACCTGGGCCTGTGGTGGGGCGGCTGGGCCTACACGCTGGGCTACATTCTGGCCGCCTGGCTGGGCCTCGCCTGGATGGCCCGCCGGGGCCTGATCTGGAAACTCTGAAGCTTGGGACTGACGCGGTTGGGAAGAAGAAAGCGTGTAGGACGCTGTTTTTTTTCCTCCCCCTTGACTCGTAGAGCTGCTTGCAGAGGGGGTGAACGGGCAGCGCGTCCCAGCGCCACTTTCTCTCAACTCCCCGATATTCCAAACCAGAGTTTCGCGTCAGGCCTAAGCTCTCAGCCGGTTCTCGTGAGCTTCCACTAGATTCCGGGGCGGGCGCCGCCGCGCTTGAGCGGGCAGCCCTGAATCTCCGCCCTTCTCTCCTCCCGAGGTCTTCATGCGTCCGATATCCCTGCTGCTCACCCTGGCCCTGGCGACCCCCGCACTCGCCGCCCCTGCTTCCGCGAATCCGGCCCCCGCCACCCTGACCTACGGCGGCGAGAACTTCCGGGCGCTGGCCGCGGAGTCCTACCGGCTGGCGGGAATGCCCGGCGACTTCGGCACCTGGCTCGCGCAGGCCTATGCCCGCTCGGGCGTGCCGCTGGGGAAGGGGGGCACCTCGCTGACGGCGGCGCTCGACGCCCGCAAGGCGGAACTGGCGGCGGCGCAGGGGGCCCAGCGGGACCAGTTGGCCCGCGACACGGCGGCCTGGGCGCACCGCTTCATCAAGAAGGCCGTGCCGAAGTTCAGTCTGGAGCGCGGCTTCGAGTTCGCCAGCATGGCGAAAACCGGCGAGCGGCAATGCCTGCTGCAAAGCGTGGTGATCGCGGGGCTCTTGCAGCGCGCGGGCCTGGACGCGGGCCTGGAGATGGTCTGGAAAAGCCAGAGCGGCCAGGAGAGCAATCTGGGCCACGTCACCAGTGTGCTGCGCCTCCCGTCGGGGGCGGGGGACGTGCAGGTGGACGCCAGCGAGCCCGAACCCTTCGCTCGGCACGTGGGGGTGCTGGCCTGGGCGGACGGGGACTACCGCTTCCTCACGCCCGTCTTTGAGAGTGACGGGCGCATCACCGCCTACAGCCGGGTGGACGGTGGGGGCCGGGTGCCTGCCGGGAAGCTGACCTTTCTGGATCTGCCCTACGTGCGGTCGCAGTTCAACTATTACCGGGGCGAGCGGGCCACTGGCGGCTGGCTGGGCACCGGCACCGGCCGGTCCACCCCCGAGGGCCTGAAGGTCAGCGAGAAGTACCTGCGGGCCGCGCTGCAAGACAACCCGCACAATGCCCTGGCGGCCAACGTGCTGGGCAACGTGCTGCGGAAGGAGGGCCGGGACGCCGAGGCCCGCTCGCAGTACCTGGCGGCGGGGCGGCTCTACGCGGCGCAGGGGCATACCCCGGCCGGGGCCGAGGCCAACCTGAAGTGGGCGCGCGGGCAGGCCGGGGGGGCGCACGGCGTCCTGGGCCGCGTCTTCGGCCTCGCCACGTTACCCTGGAACCGATGAGGTTCAGGTCCCTGTTGCTGCCCGCCCTGCTGCTCGCCGCCTTCGCGGGAGCGCGGGTGCCGCCTGCCGTCCCCGCCCTGCCGCTGCCGGGCCAGGTGCAGCCGCTCGCGCCCGGCACGCGCCGCGCCCCGGCCCTGCCCACCCTCACCCTGACGCCCGCTATGCCGCAGGTCCGGCAGGTCGAGTATCTCAGCAACGGCTTTATCGAGGTGGCCCACGCCGTCGTGACCGTCACGCCGGAGGAACGTCCGGGCGCGCGGGCGCTGATGGAACAGGTCGTCCGCCGGGTGCTGGCCGCCCGGCCCAGTCTGGACGAGGTGGACGTGAGCGTGTATGACCGGGGCAGCTACGCGGGCTTCGGAGGGCCCCTCCCGCTGCTGACCGCCAGCGTGCCGCGCGTCCGGCTGAACGACTTTGCCGCCTGGGCGCAGGGCCAGGACTACTACGAGCGGGCCTGGCAGAACCCCGGCAACCTCCCGGCCTTTCGTCCCGCCGACCGGGTGCGCGAGCGGACCCCCAGCGTGTCCACGCCGGGGGGCAGTCAGGCGGCGCTGAACCGGGCCACCCTCGGTCTGACCACGGCCCGCGTCGCGGGGGGCCTGCACGGCGGGCTGCTGTTCCGGGGGAAGCCCGGCGCAGAGCGCGTCGCGGCCCTCACCTTCGACGACGCGCCGCACCCGCTGTTCGAGCCGCTGCTGCTGGACCTGCTGCGCCGCAGCGGGGCGAAGGCCACCTTCTTCGTGATCGGCCGCAATGCCCGCGCCTATCCCTACTTCATCCGCGACATGGTGGCCCAGGGGCACGAGGTGGGGAACCACACCTACCATCACGTGCGCCTGCCGCCCCTGGCCCTGCCCGACGCCACGCAGGAAATGGAGCTGGCGAACGCCGTCATCCGTGAACTGACCGGCAAGCCCGCGAGGTATTTCCGTCCGCCCGGTGGCGAGTACACTCCCGCCACCCTGAGGGCCGCCGAGAGCCTGGGGCTCACCACCGTCTTCTGGACGGACGATCCGGGGGACTTCCAGAATCCGGGCATGACAACGCTGGAAGCGCGGCTGGACCGTCGCCTGCGTCCGGGCGGCATCGTGCTGCTGCATGACAATGCCTCGGAGATGCTGGACGTGTTGCGGCCCTTTCTGAGGCTGGCCCGTCAGGAGGACGTGACGCTGACGACGGTGGGGGGACTGCCGAAGTAGTTGGGGAGGGTGTTGGGACGCTGTTCAGGGTGGCAGGTACGGATTGGCCGGTTTGTTCCCACCCCCCCCCAGCCCCCCTACCCGGAGGGCAGGGGGGAGCGGCGCTGCGCTGGGCAAGAGAGGTTCCCTGGAGTGGCGGGTCTGGGTTGGCCGTTGACGTGTCCGGCCTCGACGCTCTGCCCGCTGACTTGGAAGGCCTCGGGCCTGCGGCCCGAACGGCTCGGCTGCCTGGAAAGTGGAGTGGGAAGGCGGGGAGAGGCCGTCCGCTCCAGAGTTTGAAAAGACGGGGAAGCTTTGGCCGGAGGGGGGAGGGGAAGTGGCTTCGGCCAAGTGGTCGGGCTCCTTTCCTCAAAGGCTTTTGTGGGCTGGTTTACCTCGCCGTCCACCCCAGGTCGATGTCGAGCACGGCGCCGGTCATGCCCCAGGCGGCGGGGCTGATCACGTAGCTGGCGAGGGCGGCGATGTCCTGCGGATCGAGGAGTTTCTTGATGGCGGCAGGTTCCAGCATCACTTTCTGCTCGACTTCCTGCTCGCTGAGGCCGCGTGTGCGGGCCTGGTCCGCGATCTGGCCTTCCACCAGGGGCGTGCGGACGTAGCCGGGGCAGATCGCGTTCACGGTGAAGCCCTGCTCGCCCGCTTCCAGCGCCGCCGTGCGCGTCAGGCCGATCAGGCCGTGCTTGGCGCTGATGTAGGCACTCTTGAAGGGACTGGCGACCTGCCCGTGAATGCTGGCGATGTTCACCACGCGGCCCTGCCCGGAGCGCGTGAGGTGCGGCCAGGCGTACTTGAGGAGCAGGAAGGGGGCGGTCAGCATCACGTGCAGCATGGTGTCCCAGGTGTCCTCGGGGAAGTCCGCGATGGGGTCGATGTGCTGGAAGCCCGCGTTGTTCACCAGCACGTCCAGCCCGCCCAGCGCCGCCACCGTCTCGTCCACGGCGCGGCGGCAGTCCTCCCGGCGGGACAGGTCAGCGGCGATGAAGGTGAATCCCTGTTCCTGCGCCACCTCACGCGCCTGCGGGCGGTCCAGGTCCAGCACCGCCACCTTTAACCCGTCCGCCTGAAGCCGCTGCGCGATGGCGAGGCCGATACCACTCGTGCCGCCCGTCACCAGGGCCGTGCGGGATTCATTGGAAGTCATGGGGGGAGTGTAGGGCGGGCGCGTCACGGAGCCGTTTCAGGGCGCGGGTCGCGGGTTGTTCCTGGGCACCCCCGGTCCACGCTCACTGCCCCGTCAGCGCCCGGTGCAGGGCGTCCGTCTCGGGGAGGGGCGTGAGGCCCAGGTCCGCGAGGGCGGCGCGCAGGGCCGCGTAGGTGCGGGCAGCGGCGGCGGGGTTGGCGCGGGCGTGATGGACGCGCATCAGGGTGCGGGCGGCGGCCTCGAAGGCGGGGTCGAGGGCCAGGGCGCGTTCGGCCAGCCGCGCGGCGAGGTCCGGCTGGCCTGCCCGCCGGGCGTGGTCGGCCTCGGCGGTGAGGGCCTCGGGGAGGTGGAGGGCGTAGCGTTCCGCCTCGGCCTGCACGGCTTCCAGGTCACTGTCCGCCACGCGGTCCGGGAGGGTCAGCAGGGCGTCCGCGCGGCCGGGGGTGCCGGGGGCGGCTTGCAGCCAGGCGCGGGCTTCTTGCAGGTCCACGGTGAGGTCCGGGCCGGGCCGCAGGCGCAGCCAGTCGCCGCGTTCCAGGAAGGTGCCGCTCACCACGCCCTCTTCGAGCACCTGGCCCAGCGCGTGCAGCGTCACGCGGAAATTGCGTTCGCCCACCTGGGGGTCCGTGTCGGGGAAGAGGGCTTCCTGCGCGGCCTCGCGCGGCAGACCGCCCTCGTGGACGGCGAGGAGGGCCAGCAGGTCACGGGCGCGGGCGCGGCCCCACTCGCGCGCGCCCTGGCCCCCACGGGTGACAGCCACCCGGCCCAGGACCGTTACGCGCACGTCCACGCCCGGCACTTCCTCGGGGCGGGGGAGGTGCGGGTAGCCCAGGGCGCGGGCCACCGGGAGCAAGGCGGCCTGTGCTTCCGGCAGCGCCGCGCCCAGCCGCGCGAGCAGTGCCGCCCGCGCCGCACGTGTCGGCGCAGGGGAGAGCAGCGAGCGCCGGGTGAGCAGGAAAGGGAAGCGGGTGACGGCCTCCGCCGCCGCCTCCGTATGCTCCCCGCCCGCCGCGTACAGCGCGAGGGCCGCCGCACCCGTCCCGAAGGTGTCCCCGCAGGTTCGGAAGATCGCCTGCGCGGCCCGCAGACCCGGCACCGCGCCCGCCGCGTCTCCCCCGTGCAGGCGGCCCAGCGCGGCGGTGAGGCGGGTCAGGCCGGTCACGTAATGGTCCCCGCCGGTGTGGGCGAGGGCCTGCGCCTCGTGCGCGCCCGCCAGCGCCGCGTTGCCCGTGCGGGCCTCCAGGTAGGCGAGGCCCATGCGCGGCTCCACTTGCAGGCGCGGCACCACGTCCAGCGCGAGGGCGAGGGCGTCGGTGTAGGCGGCCCGCGCCGCGTCCAGGCGTTCGGCGGTGGCCTCGGCGTGCCCCAGGCGGGCCAGCGCCAGCGAACGCACGAAACGGCTTTCCAGCCGCTCGCCCTCCGCCAGACCCTCGCGGGCGCGGCGGGCGGCGTCCTGCGGCTCACCCAGCACGGTATGCAGGAAGGCGGCGAGCAGCAGGCCCTCGCGGTGGTTCTGCGCGGCCCGCGCGCCCCCCGCCTCGCCCCGCGCGGCGTGCAGGGCCAGCGTGAGCGCCTGCGCGAGCTGCCCCGAGCGCAGCGCGTACCGTGCCCCGAGGGCGAGGTCCGGCGCGAGCGCCAGCGCCCGGCCCAGCTCCCCCGCGTTCAGGTGGTTCTCGGCGCGCATCCGCCCCACCTGTGCCCGGGTGGCCCCGTCCGCGGTCAGGGCCTCCGCCCGGTCCAGCGCCGCCCAGGCGTGGTCCGGCTGCACGGTGTCCAGCGCCACCTGCGCTTCCCCCAGCGCGCGGGCCAGCGGGTCCGCCTGCGCGTAGGCGGCGAGCGCCTCCCCGTAGCGGGACGCGAGGCGCAGCGCGTCCCCGGCGAGGGCGTGCAGGGCGGGCGTCCAGGCCCCGGCGGGCAGGCGGGCCAGGCTGCGGTCCACCAGCGTCACGCGGCCCTGCGCGAGCCAGCGCCCGCCGTTTTGCGCGAGCAGTTCCGCGGCCCGCGCCGCGTTCCCCGCCTGGAGGTGCGCGGCCAGCGCCCGGCGGGGCCGCCCGGTCCGCTCGAAGTACGCCGCGCCGCGTGCGGCCACCTCGCGCGCCTCGCGGGGCGTGAGCAGGCCGCGCAGGTGCGCCCGCAGCAGCGGATGCGCCCGGTACGTGTCCCCGGTGCGCGTCAGGAAGGTGCCGCCGCGGGCCAGCGCGTCCAGCAACGCGCCTGCCTCCCGCCCGTCCACGTGGTCCGCGGCCAGCACGTCCGCCAGCAGGTCGGGCGTGAGTTCCTCGAAGACGCTGCCGCGCGTCAGCAGCGCCCGCAACGAGGGGTCCAGCGGTCCCAGCACCTCCTGCGCGAGGTACGCGAAGAGGGTCCCCAGTTGCGCCTCCCCGCCGTCCAGATCCGCGAGGCTCGCCAGCCGCACCCGGCCCTGCGCCGCCGCCTGCGCCAGGAAGCGCGCCGCGATGGGCCAGCCTTCCGTGACCGCGTGGGCCAGCCGGACCTCCGCCCCGTCCGCCGTCACGCCCTGCGCGGCGAGCAGTTCCGCGAGTTCGGCGGGGGTAAAGGCCAGGTCCGGCGCGGAGAGGCGCGTCAGGTCCCCGCCCGCCTCCAGCCGCGTCAGGTCCGGGGTGGCGAGCGGCGTGCGCGAGAGCAGCGCCACCCGCCCGCCCAGCAGTTCCCGCAGGACACCCTCCGTCAGCGGCCCGGCGAGGTGCTGCGCCTCGTCCAGCACCAGCAGGGCGCCCGCCCCCTCCAGCACGTCCGCGACCCGCGCCGCCACGCGCCGGGGCGTGGCGCCCGCGTCGAGCAGCGTGCCGGGCCCTTCCCCGCCCGGCAGGCCCGCCACCGCCACCGCGAGGCCCGCGGCGAGCACCTGCGGGTCCGCGTCGTCCACATCCAGCGTGAGCCAGGCCGCGCGGCCCAGGTCCGGGAGGTGCGCGGCCAGCGTGGTCGTCTTGCCGTATCCGGCGGGCGCCACCACCGTCACCACCCGCGCCCCCGCCAGCAGCGCCAGCAGCCGGGGCCGTGCCACCGCGCCGCGCACCTGCGGGGGCCGCGCGCGCCGGGTGGGCGCGTGTTCACGCCAGTCCGTGGTCACGCCCCCCATGCTAGAGCATCCTCTACAGCCCCAGCAGCGCCCCCACCGCCGCCGCCCCCAGCACCACTGCGGCGCTGTTCACCCGCGTGCGCCACAGCAGCAGGAAGGCCGCCGCCGCCAGCAGCCCGGCGGGCAGCGAGGTCACGCTGGTGCGGGCGAGGACCAGCGCCCCGGCCAGCATCACGCCGCCGCCGAAGGGCAGCAGGGCGTTGCGGAAGGCGATCACCCAGGGGTGCGCGCTGTGCCGCTGCCAGGCGAGGGCGGCGGCCGCACTCAGCAGCGCCGTCGGGCCGTAGAAGCCCAGGGTGGCGGCCAAGGCCCCGCCCAGCCCTGCGGCGGCGTACCCGTAATGCGTGACGGCCAGCATGTTCGGCCCCGGCATCAGTTGCCCCAGCGCGAACCCGTTCGCCAGCGTCCGCGCGTCGATCCAGCCGTGCTGCAACACCAGGGAACGCTCGATCTCCGCGACGTTCGTGCCGCCGAAACTGATCAGGCCCAGCCGTGCGAAGGCCAGGAACATCTCCCAGAGGTCAGGCATCGCTCCTCCTGGGGCGGTGGATCAGTAGGCCCGCCCCCAGCAGCACCAGCAGCACGGGCAGCAGGTCCAGGCGCAGCACGCCCAGCGCCAGAAAGGCCAGCATCGTGATCACCGCCCCGCCCCGCACGCCCCAGCCCACCCGCACGACCGGCAGCGCGGCGGTGAGCAGCACGGCCAGAGCGGCGCAGGCCGCGCCCCGCAGCGCACTCTGCAAGCTGGGGGGCAGGCCGCCGGGTTGCCCCAGCGTCACCACGCTGACCGCCAGCATCGCCAGCAGGCCGGGCGTCAGCACCCCCAGCACCGAGGCCACCGCCCCCAGCCGTCCCGCCAGCCGCGCGCCCACCATCGCCGCCAGGTTTACCGCGTTCGGCCCCGGCGTGAGCTGCGCCAGGGTAAAGGTTTCCGCGAACAGTTCCTCCGTCATCCAGCCCCGGGTGGTCAGGGCACGTCGCGTGTGCGCGGGCAGCCCCCCGCCGATCCCGGCCAGGGCCACGCCCACGAACATCCGGGCGAGGGCGGGCGGCGTGGGGCGCGTGGCGAGCGGATCATCCTCGGGGTGAACGGCGGGGGAGGACATGCCTGGAGGGTAAACCCGCGCCCAGCGCCGCACCGTGACTGTCCGGGGAACAGCCCTGCACGCAACGCACAGAAGGTTTGATTGCTAGCTTACTAGCAACCTAGTACGATGGAGATATGGGCGACGACGACAAACGGCAGTTCAACATCTATCTCCCTGGGCCCCTGATCCGCGCGGTGAAGATCGCCAGCGTGGACGCCCGCCTCAGCCTCAGCGCCTATGTGGAACGTGCCCTGCGCCAGCACCTCCAGATCGAGGCCGAGGCCAGACGGGCTGGGGAAGAGGCCGCCGCGCAGTACCGCCAGGAGGACCGCGCGTGAGGCCCTACGTGCTGATCTATGCGACCGACGTGGACCGCAGCCGCGCCTGGTATGAACGGCTGGGCTTCCGCCTGCGCCGCCTCCACCGCCACGGCGGGTGGGCGGAACTGGAACGGGGGGAGTTCCTGCTGTACCTGCACGGCACCGCCGCGCCCCGTCCCGCCGGTTTCGCCCTCCCCGGCTTCGAGGCGCAGGAAGGGCTGGAAAGCCTCGCCGCGCGCCTTTCCGCTGCGGGTGTCCTCCCCGACCCCGTCATTCTCGACGAGGGCTTCGGGCGCGTGCTGAAGCTGCGCGACCCGGACGGGTACGAACTCGACATCGTGGAACACGACCCGGAGCTGTATGTCTGACGCTGCCCGTATCGGGACCGTCATCGTCCTCACCCGCGACGTGAAGGCCTCCCGCGCCTTCTACGCGGACCTGCTGGGCTTACCCGTCCTGTCTGACGAGTTCGGCATGGTCACGCTGGACGCGGGCGTGCCTCTCCTGCTGCACCCTGCCGAAACCCCGCAGGCCAGCCGGGGCAGCGTCAACCTGCAATTCACCGTGCCCGATGTGGACGACCTGACCCGCCGCATCGCGCAGGCCGGACTGACGATCCTCACCCCACCGCGCGACATGGAATACGGCGTGCGGGAGGCCGAGGTGCTGGACCCGGACGGGCACGCGGTCTTTCTCGCGCAGCCGCTCTGAAGCACGCCATTTCGCGCATTCCCGTCCCCCGCCCGCCGCGTACTCTGAGGCCACCTATGACCACTCTCACCCCGGATGCCAGCGTGCGCGTCCGTGATCTCCGCAAGCAGTACGTCGTCCACGAGAAGGAGCCGGGGTTCCTGGGTAGCCTGAAGGGTTTCGTGAACCGCAAGACCCGCGCGGTGGAGGCGGTCCGGGGCGTGTCCTTCGACCTCGCGCCGGGGGAGGTGGTGGGCTTCCTGGGGCCGAACGGGGCGGGGAAGACCACCACGCTCAAGATGCTCTCGGGCCTGCTGCACCCCTCCGGCGGGGAGGTGCGCGTGGCCGGGTTCGAGCCGCGCCGCCGCGAGGCCGCGTTCCTGAAAAGCATCACGCTGGTGATGGGCCAGAAGCAGCAGCTCCTCTGGGACCTCCCCGCCCTGGACTCCTTCCTGGTGAACCAGGCGATCTACGAGATCAGTGACGCCCAGTACCGCGAGACGATGCGCGAGTTCACCGACGTGCTGGACCTGGGCGGCATCCTGAAGAAACAGGTCCGCAAGCTCTCCCTCGGGGAACGTATGAAGTGTGAACTGGCCGCCGCGCTGCTGCACCGGCCCCGCGTGCTGTTTCTCGACGAGCCGACCATCGGTCTGGACGTGAACATGCAGGAATCGGTGCGCGCCTTTATCCGCGACTACAACGAGCGGTACGGCGCGACCGTCATCCTGACCAGCCACTACATGGCGGACGTGACTGCCCTCGCCCGCCGCATCCTGGTGATCGATCAGGGCCAGCTCGTCTTCGACGGGGACCTCGCCCGGCTCGCGGGGCAGAGCCGGGGCGGCAAGACCATCCGGCTGCAACTCCGCCAGCCCGTGACCGCCGCGCAGCTCGCCCATTACGGCTCGGCCATTCGCGTGGACGGCCTCAGCGCCGAACTCACCGTCCCCCGCGCCGAGGTGAGCGCTCGCGCCGCCCGCCTCCTCGCGGACCTGGACGTGGCCGACCTGACGGTGGAGGACCCGCCCATCGAGGCGGTCATGGCGGAGCTGTTCGGGCGGAAGGAGATCGTCAGTGGTTAGTGGTGAGTGGTCAGTGGGTCGGTCGCCTGTCTTTTTCCACTTTCCACTTCCCACTTACCACTTCCCGCGCCGGACTCGCAGAGCCGTGCATTGGAGGCGCCCATGACCCCCTTCTGGCGCAAACTCCGCGTGCTGTTCGCCGTGCAATTCGCGGAGATGACGGAATACCGCGCGGAGATCATCATCTGGATGCTGTCCAGCACCCTCAGCCTGGTGATGATGCTGGTGTGGATGGCGCAGGCGGCGGCGGCGCCGGGCGGGGAGATTCGCGGGTACTCGCCGGGCGAGTTCGCCACGTACTTCCTGGCGACCTGGGTGGTGTCGCAACTCCTGGTGGTGTGGGTGGCCTGGGACCTGGATTTCGACATCCGGCAGGGCACCCTCTCGCCCAAGCTGCTGCGGCCCCTTGATCCGATCTGGCAGAGGTATATGGATCACGTCGCAGGCCGCCTCGTGCGGTTTCCCGCGCTGCTCGCCCTCGTCGCGCTGTTCGCGTGGTGGACGGGGGCGCGCTTCACCACCGACCCCGCCGCGTACCTGGCGGCGCTGGGCCTGGCGTTCCTGGGCTTCAGCGCCCGCTTCCTGTGGGAGTACACGCTTGGCCTGCTGGCCTTCTGGACGGAATCCAGCACCAGCTTTCAGGAGGTGGTGTGGCTGGTGTACGCCGCGCTGGGCGGCATGTTCGCCCCCCTCGCCTTCTATCCCGCCTGGGTGCAGCAGATCGCCCTGTGGACGCCCTTCCCGTACATGCTGGGCCTCCCCGCGCAACTCCTTTCCGGAAAGGCCACCCTGGCCGACGCCGGGCGCGGCGCGCTGGTCCTCGCCGCCTGGCTGCTCGTCTTCTGGACCGCGCGGCTGCTCGTGTGGCGGGTGGGGCTGCGGAAGTACGGGGCGGTGGGGGCGTGACCCGTTACCTCCGCCTCATCCGCATCTTCACCGGCGCGACGCTCTCCGCGCAGTTGGAGTACCGGGCGAATTTCCTGGGGGCGGTGCTGGCGAGCCTGGGAGAGGCGGGCGTGGCGCTGCTGGGCATCGCGGTGCTGTTCGGGCAGCCGGGGACGACCAGCGTGGGCGGGTGGTCTTTTCAGGCGGCGCTGCTCGTGACGGGGTTTTTCATGCTGACCGAGGGCGTGATCAGCGTGTTCATCCAGCCGAACATGAGCAAGATCGCGGAGGCGATCCGCACGGGCAGCATGGACTTCACGCTGCTCAAGCCGGTGGACGCGCAGTTCAACGTCTCGGCCCGCAACCTCAACGTGCTGCGCGTGACGGACCTGCTGATCGGCGCGGGGCTGATCGCCTACGCGGCGGCGCACCTGACCGTCACGCTGCCCGGCGTGCTGAGTGCCGCCGTGCTGTACCTCAGCGCCGTGGTGATCGTGTACTGCATCTGGCTGGGCCTCTCCACCACCGCCTTCTGGTGGGTGAAGACGCAGAACATCACGGAACTTTTCAACGGCGTGTTCGGCGCGGCCCGCTTTCCGGTCACGGCCTTCCCGGTGCCCGTGCGCGCCCTGCTGACGTTCGTGTTGCCGGTCGCCTTCATCACGACGGTGCCCGCCCAGGCGATGACGGGCACCCTCACGCCCGCGCTGGCGTTCGCCTCGCCGCTGGTGGCGGGGGCGCTCTTCGTCCTCACGCGGCTGTTCTGGCTGAAGGCCGTGGCGAGTTACACGAGCGCGAGCAGTTAACCCTGCTGCCCTTCCCGTTCCGCCAGCACCCGCTTCGCGATACCCACGGCACTGATGGCGGCGGGTACGCCCGCGTAGATCGCCACCTGATGAAACACGTCGCTGAGGTCCTGGGGCGTCACGCCCGTGTTCGCCGTGGCGCGCAGGTGCCCCTCCAGTTCCCGCTCGCGGCCCAGGGCGGCGAGAATGGCGAGGGTCAGCATGTGGCGCTCACGGTCGGGCAGCCCCTCCCGGCCCCACACCGCGCCCCAGGCGTAGCTGGTCATGAAGTGCTGGAAGTCGGCCCCGAAGGCGTCCGGGCCGCCCGCGAAGGCCCGCTCCACGAACTCGGCGCCCATCACCTGACGGCGTTTTTCCAGCCCCTTCTCGAAGTTGGGATCGCTCATGCCTCACCTTACGCGCGTTGTCGAGGGGCAAAGGGATACGCGGCGGATCACACGGTCAGGAGCGGGGCGCCGTTCTGCCGCGCGTAGCTGCGCCGGAACATCAGGTTCGCCTGCCCGAAGCCCAGCCGCCCGTAGAACGGCACCAGTTCGTCGTCGCAGCTCAGGTCCACGGCGTACAGATGATCAAGCTGCGCGAGGAGGCGCCGCATCAGCGCCGAGCCGACGCCCTGCCCCCGGTATGTGGCCTGCACTTCCAGCAGTGGAATGAAGGCTGTCAGCACGCCGTCGCTGATCGCCTGCGCGAAGCCGATCACCCGGCCATCCTCCTCGGTGGCGAGGGCGATGCGGTAGGACCGGCTCAGCAGGCGGTGCAGGGTTTCGTGGGTGGGGGGGTTGGGCCAGTCCTCGTTTCAATCCTCAGCACCTTTCAATGCTGTGGCCCTCCAGATAAGGCCGGGGGCTACAGAGAAGATAACGAGAAGCCGGGGATAACTTCTCGGGCTTCAGACCTGGAAGATGCGGTGAAGTGCATGGGGACAGGAGGAACCTCCGCCCCTCATGAAGCGTCCGCCATCTGGCGCAGCGGCGCGGCGCGCGGCTACATTCGGAGGCATGACGCAGCCCGCCGCCACACCGCCCGCCGAGGGCGCATCCCAACCCCTCCTCTTCACGCCGCTGAAACTGCGGAACCTCACCCTGCCCAACCGCGTCGTCGTGTCACCCATGTGTATGTACAGCGCGCAAAACGGCCTGGCGAACGACTTTCACCTCGCCCACCTGGGGCAGTTCGCGCTGGGGGGCGCGGGCCTGATCTTCACCGAGGCGGCCGCCGTTTCCCCGGAAGGCCGCATCAGCCCCGAGGACCTGGGCCTGTGGACGGACGAGCAGATCGTGCCGCTGGGGCACGTCACCGACTTCGTTCACCGCTACGGCGGCCTGATCGGCGTGCAGCTCGCACACGCGGGGCGCAAGGCCAGCACCTATGCGCCCTGGCGTGGGCGGGGCGCCGTTCCCGCCGAGGCGGGCGGGTGGCAGGTCATCGGGCCGTCCGACACCGCCTACAACGTCTACTACCCGCAGCCGGTCGCCATGACCGTGGACGACATCAGGCGCGTCACCTCCGACTTTGCGGCGGCGGCGCGGCGGGCGCTGGTCGCGGGCTTCGACGTGGTGGAGATTCACGCCGCTCACGGCTACCTGCTGCACCAGTTCCTCTCGCCGCTCGCCAACACCCGCACCGACGAGTACGGCGGCAGCTTCGAGAACCGGGTGCGCTTCCTGCTGGAAGTGGTACGGGCCGTCCGGACCACCTGGCCCACGCACCTGCCGCTGTTCGTGCGGGTCAGCGCGACCGACTGGGCCGAAGGGGGCTGGGACGCCGACCAGACCGTCCAGCTCGCGGGCCTGCTGCGTTTTGAGGGCGTGGACGTGCTGGACGTGAGCAGCGGTGGCCTGACGCCCCTCCAGCAGATCACCCCCGGGCCGCTCTATCAGGTGCCCTTCGCCGCCCGCGTCAAGCAGGAGGTGCCCGACCTGCGCGTGATGGCGGTCGGCATGATCGACGCGCCCGCCCAGGCCGAGCAGGTGCTGGAGGAAGGCGCTGCTGACCTGATCGCCCTCGCCCGCGCCTTCCTGCGCGACCCGCACTGGCCGCAGCGCGCCGCCGCCGAGTTCGGAGTGAAGCCCACCCTGCCGGACGTGTACGCGCGGGCGGGGTGGTGAGGGGCGTACAGGCAAGACGTTCCCCGGTAAGAGACAGTCCATGCGGTATGACGATGAGGATTGAAAAAGGACCACTGCCAAAGGGCATGAGTTTCATCCTCAAGTCCTCTGCCTTTGCTGATGCGCTGTCTGAGGCTGGTATTGAAATAGATACACAGATGATCTACGGGGCAGGAGGAATCTTCTTTGATGCACATTTCTGGGCGCCAAACGAGAACGTGGGGTATGAGCGGCTTTATGTGCGTGTGGGAGCTGTGTCCAATAATGTTGCTGCTGCCGCACGACGATACGTTGAGCATTCGGTGCTGCCGGAACTCATAGCCTGGATTGCTGAGCTTCTGGCCCTGCCTCGGAATTCGCCTCTACGTCGGCAACAGCAATACTTCGTGCGGCATCAACCTGAACACTTCATCCCTTGACATGCTGGAACACAGTGTATGAGGCGGCCCACCTCTTACCAAAGAGGGCGCACTTGAGGATGGGATAGGCTAACGGACCGCCTCCGCCTCCAGAATCCGCCCGTCGAGCAGGTGCAGCGCCCGGTCGGCGCGGGCCGCGAGGCGTTCGTCGTGGGTGACGAGCAGCACGCCCGCGTCCTCCTCGCGTGCGAGGTCGAGGAGCAGCCCGGCGACCACCTCCGCGTTCGCGCGGTCGAGGCTGCCGGTGGGTTCGTCGGCCAGGACAGCGGCGGGCCGGACGGCCAGGGCGCGGGCGACGGCGACGCGCTGGCGTTCGCCGCCGCTCAGCACGCCCGGCAGATCACCCTCGCGCCCGGCCAGGCCCACGCGGGCCAGCAACTCGCGCGCCCGGTCCGCGCCGTCCTGCCCGGTGAGGAGCGCGGGCACCAGCACGTTTTGCAGCACGCTCAGGTCTTCGAGCAGGTAATGGTGCTGGAACACCAGCCCGATCCGGCCCGCCCGCCGCACCGCCCGCGCCTGCGTTCCCAGCGTGTCTACCCGCTCGCCCGCCCACCACACCTCGCCCGCCTGTGGGGTGTCGAGTCCGCCCAGCAGGTGCAGCAGGGTGCTTTTGCCGCTGCCGCTGGGGCCGGTCACGGCGACCACCTCGCCCGGGCGCACCGCCAGACTCACGCCGTGCAGCACGGGGGTGGTGCCGAAAGCGTGCCGGAGGTCGTGGGCCGCGAGGGCGGGAGCCGGGGTCGTCACGCGGGGCACTGTAGCGCAGTGGGCCGGGCGGGGGGCGGCCCAACGTGTCCTGCGGCCTGTGCAGCCGCGCCGCCTGACGCTAGGATGCGCCCGATGGCCTGTCTGGACGATCTGAACCGCTCCCCCCTTTTCCAGAACGTCCCCGAGGACGCCATGCGCGAGGCGCTGAGGGTCGTGACCGAACGGACCTTCCAGCCCGGTGAACTGGTGGTCGAGCAGGATGCCCAGGGTGAAGCCCTGCACCTGATCACGGCGGGCGTCGTGCGGGTCAGCCGCGTCAGTCTGGGCAGCCGTGAGCGCGTGCTGGGCGACATCTACGCGCCCGGCGTGGTGGGGGAAACGGCGGTGCTGGCCCGTCAGGAACGCAGCGCGTCCGTCCGCGCCCTGACTGCCGTGCGGACGCTGATGCTGCACCGGGACCACTTCGAGCTGATCCTGCGGCGGCACCCGCGCGTCCTGTGGAATCTCGCGGAGATGCTGGCCCGGCGCGTGACCTTCCTGAACGACGAGCTGATCGCCTTCGGGCAGAACACGGAAGCGGCCCTCGCGCACGTCTTTTCCAACCTGTACCGTCAGCGCGTCGCGGCGGACGCGCCCCAGCCGGAGGTGCTGCCGCTCGGCACCCATGACATCATGGCGCGCACCAGCAGCAGCCGCGAAACCGTCTCGCGCGTCCTGAAGAAGCTGGAGGCGCAGGACATCCTGAAGGTCAGCCCCCAGACCGTCACGCTCCTCGACCTGGCGGCCCTGGAGGCCGTCTTGGTGGAGGGGAACGAGGCGGACTGAGGCGGGCGGAGAGGGGAGGGCTGCCTGCGGGTTGGCGTACTCGCCTATCTTGCTACAGACACGTCCAGACGGAGATAGGCCCGATCATCAAAGGACGCTGCCCCAGGGCACCAGCCCTTCGAAGCAATGTGAATATTGATCAGCAGGGGGTCTTGCTCCAGCACGGCCTGCAACCCCGCCTCACTTTCCTGCAAGCTTGCATAGACCTGCGGGTAACCATCGGTGGCCAGGACGATTTCCTTTGCTCCGGAAGGTACAGGCAACACCTCGATTAACTCCACAGGCACAGCAGTGCCGTTGACGGCCCCGTAGCTGAACGGACTCCCGGCTCTGTTCATGAACTGGGTTTGAAGGACAAAAAGCGGAGTTGCGGCCTCATGTCCAGGGTCTTCACGTCGCAAGTCCTCAATGGTGGCCCCTTGAGCCAATTGGGCGTGAAGGACCATACGTCTGACAGCAGTTGTGACCTGATCAACCACTAGATCTGGATTCTGGCCGATGCCGTCGATCAGATACTGTGTATCTCCGACGCGCCAGATTTCCCGCCGAGCTGCTGAATACATTGCAAACACGAAACATGGAGGTCGCCATAGAGCTTGGTCAGGGGGAGTGCGGAGAGCCTGCTGTACGGCAAGGGACAGGGTCTTGACAGCTTCGCAGGCCGTAACATCAGGTGCCAGTTGCCGAATAGCGTTAAGACCCGCCTCTACAACAAATCTGGCCGGGCCTATACCGCCGTAAGTCACCCCCGAGCTATCCGTGGCGCCGTCGAGGACAGCGGCAAAGTGGGGCGTCACGATGATGGCATCATCTCCACCATCCGGTGCACCCGACTTGGAGCATAGGAAGGATTCGAGGACCCGAATTCCGCTCATAGGTGACCTGGGACCGGCAGGGAACGGAGAAGCTCTCCAAGCCCTTGATCAGACGCGCCTATCACCCTTGCTTCCTCACCCTTCCTTCCGCAGCAGGATGCTCTTGAGGTAGAGGCTTTCCGGCACGCTCAGCAGGTGCGGATGGTCGGCGGGCTGGTAGGTGACGGCCACCACCTCCGCGCCGCACTTCGCCTCGCCCGCCGCCACCCGCGCGGCGTCGAGCAGGTCGTCCACCCGGATGTAATGCGCGCAGGTGCTGATCAGCAGGTGCCCGCCGTCCTTCAGCATCCGCAGGGCGCGTTCGGCCCCATCGGTGAAGATGCGCTTGGCGCGCGGCACGTCGTCCTTGCGCTTGGCGAGGGTGGGCGGGTCCAGCACCGCCGCGCCGAACACCCGCTTTTCACGTTCCAGCGCCGTCAGCGTCTCCAGCGCGTCGCCCCAGCGCACGCCGACACTCACGCCGTTCTCGCGCGCCTCGCGTTCCAGCACGCCCAGCGCGACCTGATCCTTGTCGAGGGCGACGGGTTTGGCGCCCGCGCGGGCCGCGTGCAGGCTGAAGCCGCCGGTGTAGGAGTACACGTCCAGAAAGCCCTCGCCCGGCGTCACCAGCGAGCGCATCAGGCGGCGGTTGTCGCGCTGGTCGAGGAAAAAGCCGGTCTTCTGCGCGTCCATCGGGGAAAAGTGCAGGGTCAGGTCGTCCTCGAAGAAGGTCACGCGCTCCGGCACGTCACCCCACAGCACGCCCGTCCGCAACGCCAGCCCCTCGCGGCGGCGTTCGGCGGTGTCGCTGCGCTCGAAGGCGGAGGCCGCGCCCGTCTCCTCCCGCAGCGCCCGCAGGATCAGGTCACGGTGACGCTCCGCGCCCGCATTCCGGAGCTGCACGCTCAGCACGTCCCCGAACTGGTCCGCGACCACACCGGGCATCCCGTCGGCCTCGGCGTGGAGGACCCGCAGCGCGTCGGTGCCCGTGATCCGTCCCGCCCGCCGCGCCAGCGCCGCCCGCACCCGCGAGCGGTAGAAGTTCAGGTTGATGTCCTCGCGGTCCCAGGTCAGCATCCGCAGGGGCGTGGCGCCCTCCGGGTTGAAGTACCCGCGCCCGATCACCGCGCCGTCCGGGGAGCGGACCTCCACCACCTCGCCCGGGGCGATGCCAGGGTCCGCCGCCTGAATGTCACCCGTGTGCCCGAACGGGTAGCGGCCCGCGATCCGCCGCACCGCGCCGGGTTTCAGGGTCACGCTGCTCAACTTGGCTGCCTTGGTCATGGGGGCAGGATAGCGGTCAGCTTTCAGCGATCAGCAAAGGAGGGGCACGGCCAGTCCCGCAAGGGGAGAAGGAGAAAACCGTCCCCTCCTGTCTTGGGCGTAGATGCACGGCGGAAAGCTCACCCTGCTACCCTCCCCCTATGACGATGCAGGAAAGAACGCTGGCGGGCCGGGTGGTCGCGGTGACCGGGGCGAGCAAGGGGATCGGGTGGGCGGTCGTGGAGGCGCTGACGGCGCGGGGCGCGCAGGTCGTGGCGGGGGCGCGTGACGTGAGCGGGCTGAGCAGGCCCGGCGCGACGTTTTACCCGCTGGACGTGACGGACGAGGCGAGCGTGGGGGCCTTCGCGGAGGCGGCAGTGCGGGCGGGGGTGGACGCGCTGGTGAACAATGCCGGGGTCGGCTCCTTCCAGCCCGTCGAGGAGATCACGCCGGAGGAGTACCGCCGCGTGATGGACACCAACGTGCTGGGGACGCTGCTGGTCACGCGCGCCCTGATCCCGCACTTCCGGGCGCGGCACGCGCGGGGCGAGGGATCACAGGTGGTGAACGTGACGAGCGACGTCTCGGCCCGGACCTTCGCGAGCGGCGCCCTCTACACCGCCAGCAAGTACGCGCAGCGGGCCGTCACGCAGGCGCTGGCCGCCGAGGGCCAGGGCTACGGCCTGCGCGTGACCGAAATCCGGCCCGGGATGGTGGACACCTTCTTCGCGGACAGCGTGCAGGGCGAGGCCCACAAGGCCGCCTGGCTGCGCCCCGCCGACGTGGCCGACGCCGTGGTGTATGCCCTGACCGCCCCCACCCACGCCCGCGTCGACGAGATGCTGCTGCATCCGGTCGTGCAGGAGGTGGCGTTTTGAAGCGCGCGCTCCGGCCGTTCCTGGGGCTGGGCGTGGCCCTGGTGTTCGTGTCCTGCGGCGTCGTCCCCACGCCACCTGTGAACATCGCGGACGTGACCGTCGACCTCCAGCCGAGTGCGCTGGCGCTGGGCCGCGTGCTGTACGTGCGCCAGGACGCGCTGGGGGGCAGTCAGGTGCCGCAGGTTCTCCAGCAACTCAGCGTCACGGGAGAGGCGCGGTACTCGTCGCTTGGAGGCAATCTCAGCCAGGTGAGCGTCTACGTCCGCTCCAGCCTGGACGGGTTGCCCTCCACCTGCACGGCCCTCTCGCCGTCGCTGGTGGCCTGTGAGGCGGGCGGGGAGGCGAGCCGTTCGGTCGGCACGCTGAATCTCGCCCCCGGGCAGAACCGGCCCTTCACGCTGTCCGGCCCGGCTCTCGACGAGGCCGGGAAGGCCGGGCACGCCTATTTCGGCCTGCGCGCGGCGAGTGGGGACAGCCTGACCGGCGAGCAATTGCGCCTGACCGGCATGCAGGCCCGCGCCCGCTTCTGACATGCGCGACCCATCACCCAGCCGCAGAGGTTCCCCTGAGAGCGCCTGACCCGGCGGTTCTCGTCCGCGCGCTGACGACCGATCCGCCGCAGGTCGGTCCGGCGGACGCGGCGCACCTGCTGGCGGCGGGGCTGGCGGGCGAGGTGCGCGGCAGGCTCCCGGAAGGGCACCCGCTGCGTGCCCGGCTGCGCCCGGGGCACCTCGCGCTGGGGGCGCGGCACGCCCTGATCCGCGCCGAACTGCGGCCCCTGCTCGCCGCCTGGGCGCGGGGGGGGATTCCCGCCCTGCTGTTCAAGGGCTTCGCGCTGGCCGAGTTCGAGTACGCCACGCCAGGCGAACGCTTCTACGGCGACGTGGACGTGCTGCTTCCGGCGGACCCGGCCGCCGTGACGCGGGCCGTGCATCTCGCGCTCGCGCAGGGGTGGCGCAGCGACGGGCAGCACGCCCGGCCCGGCCGCTGGACCCACGAGAGCGCGCACCTCTACAGCCCGGGCGGCCACACCCGGCTCGACGTTCACCGCTTCGTGGCCGCCTGGGCAGTCGGGCGGCAGGACCGCGTGCTGGCCCTCACCCGGGCGGTCTGGGCCGGGGCACGGCTGGTGGACTGGGAAGGGGTGCCGGTGTGGCGGCCCGACCCGCGCGACGCCGTGGTGGTCAACCTGGCCCTGGGCCGCCAGTGGGGCGGGGACCTGGGCAGCCTGAAACCCGCCGACTATCCCGACATGCGGCGGCTGATCGCGCGCCACGGCCTCACCGCTCAGACGCTGGAGGCCCGCGCCCGGGAACTGGGGGCCACGCACACCTGGGCGGCGTTTCGCGGGGTATGTGACCCGCTGCGGGGGCAGTTCGCGCTGGAGGCCCTGGCGACCCGGCCCGCCTTGCAGCGCGCGGTTTGGCAAGACGGGCTGCGCCCGGGGGCCGTGCTCTGGCAGAGCCGCTGGAAAGTGCTGCCCCGGCGCCTGCGCTGGCTGCCCGCCCTGCTCCCCGACGTGTTGGCGGCCCGAGCTGCCGTCCGGGCCGGGGGTGACCCCCGCAGGCACCTCGCGGGCTGGACCCTGCCGCGCCCGGTCCGTCTCCTGCCGCTGGACACGCTGGAGGACGTGCTCGGCGGCGTGAGCTGGCTGACGCGGCTGCTCTATCCCCGGCAGTCGCGGGTGGGCACCTGTGTGCCGCGGGCTTACGCCACCTACCGCGCGCTGCGCCGTCTGGGACACCCCGCCGTGTTCGTGAGCGGCGTGGCCCGGAGCGGGCCGAAGGTGCAGGGCCACGCCTGGATCGAGGACGCGCGCGGCACCCTCGACGCTTACGGCGAACCCCTGAGCCGCGAGCGGTTTCCCGAGGTCTTCCGCTATCCCGACGGCTGAACGCCGGAAGGACGGGTCCTGGCCGCCTCAGCCCACCTGATCCACCAGCCTGCCCTGCACCGCCGCCAGCACGTCCTCCCGCGTCACCCCCCGCACGGTGAGGCGGGGCAGCAGAGCTTCCACTCCCGCCGCCGCCAGCCGCCGTCCCGAGGGGGTGAGGGGGACCCCGGTGGCCTCCCAGACCGCCCGGACCCGCTGGGCCGCACCCGGCTGCGGGGGCAGGCCGAACACCAGCAGCGTGTCCAGCGTGGCCCGTCCCCCCGCCGCCGTGAGGGGAAGCTGGAGTTTGCCGTGCGCGTCCCGGCCCGCCGCCTGCCCCAGCAACTGCGGGGCGAATCGCCGGACGCTGTCCTCGAAGGCGCGCAGATGCGTGTCGAGGCCGAGGGTCAGGCCGCTGGCGGGCTGCACCCACGCCTGATCCTCCGCGAGGATCGTCAGGCCCGCCCCGGCCAGCCGCAGCGCCGCCGTGCTCTTGCCCGCCCCGCTGGCCCCCGTAACGGCGACCGCGCGCTCCAGCCCTTTCCGGGTCAGCACGGCGGTGTGCAGCGGCAACCATCCGCCCGCCCGGTGCGCCTCCACGAAGGCCAGCACCCACGCCGCCTCCGGCACCCCCGGGCCGCCCGTCAGGGTCACGCCTTCCCCGGAGACCTCCAGGTGCAGGTGCTCCCCCAGCCACACCTGATCGCCCCGGGTCCAGAGGGGCAGTGTCCCTCCCGGGACGGGCAGCGCGGCCGGGGGCTGGTCCGGGACGGGCGCGGGCGACCGGGAACCGCCGACGATCCTCACCACCCGCCGCACGGGAACGCCTGCCGGGTGGCCCCAGCGGACACGCAGCTCGTGCCAGGTCCCGGCGTCCAGACCGCACCCCTCCACGCGGGCGTCCAGGCTGGTGAAGGGGGGCAGGTCCGTCACGCCCGCCGCACCACGCCCCGCGCCGCGAGGTCCGCCAGCAGCGCCTCCGCGTCCGCCTGGGCCTGCTGCGGGTCCACGTTGAAGGCTGTGGCCAGCGCCGAGGCCAGGTCCCGCGCGCTGCCGGGGAGCGCCTGCCAGGCCACCCGGCCCGGGCCGTTCAGGCTGAACATCAGGCCCTGGCCCGCGTGCATCAGGATCAGCTCGTCGCCCAGGTCGGTCACCAGCACGTCAGGATGCGTCTCCCACATGCGCGCAGCGTAGCGTGCCGCGTCCACCCCGGCACGGCCCGAGGGGCAAGGGAGCCTGTCAGAGAGGCTGGCCCGTGCAAGTGGCGTCCCGTCACAGGGGATTGGGCAGAACACATTGAGGCCTTATACTTCATTCATCCAGGTGAAACGGCTGCTCCCCAGGCGGGAGGTTTTTGCCTGGCTTCTGAAGGAGGAATCATGACCCATTCCCCACGTCCTGAAGCGGCACCCGGCCGGACCCCTGACCGCGCCCCGGCCTCTCCCCGCACCCCCTACACCCCGCCGCGTGTGCAGGATCTCGGCCCCTGGCAGGCCGTCACCCTGAGCTATTCCGTGCCGGGGGGGCCGGGCGGTTTCCTGAATCCCGGGCGTTCCGATTCCCGCGACGTCTGACCTTCCCGCACGTCAGAGCCCGTCCCTGACGGTCCCGTCCGCCCCTTTCACAAGGAGTTGTTTGATGCCCATTCCGACCGCCCACCGCCGCTGGCTGCTGGCTGGCCTGCTCGCGCTGGCCGCCTGCGGGCAGACCCCCCAGGCCGGGTCCACGCCCACCGCGCCCACCGCCGCCGTGCCCACCCGCCCCGCCCTGACCAGCCTGGGCACCTACGAGCTGAGCATCACCGGGGCCACCACCGCCAACCCCACCGCCAGCATCCGCCCCGCGGGCGGCCTGACCGGCCAGGCGCAGGAGGTTGGCGGCCTGACCTTCGACCCGCTGTCCTTCGGCACCTTCACCGACGAGCAGAACAAGGTGCGCTACCTGCGCGCGACCTTCCGGGTGACCAACGGCTCGGGCGTCAACCTGACCGCGCCCGCCTATATCCCCATCGACACCGAGGGGACGGACGCGACAGTGGGCACCACGCCCTTCCGTGAGGTGCGCTACTTCGACGGCTCGGACGCCTCCGCGCGGGCGCTGGACCTCCGGGTGGACACGCCCCGGCGGCTGAACGCGGCGACCGGCATGATCGAGGCTGACCCGGACGCCACGCCGCTGGCCCAGAACCTCAACACCGGTGACCTCCAGGTGTCCCTGGCCGCCGGGCAGCAGCTCGCGGGCGTGGCGCACCAGGGCTGGCAGGGCGGCGCGGTCGCGGCGGGCGGCACCCAGGTCGTCACCTTCGCCACCCAGATTCCGATGGCGACCTCCCCCGCGCAGGACCCCTTCGCGTTCCACATCGTCTTCAGCGTGGCGGACAACCCCGGCACGTTGAGCCTGACCAACATCGGCGCCGTCCAGGGCAGCACGCCCACCGGCGACGCGCCGGTGGCCCTGACGACCCCCCAGACGGTCGAGGGCGTGGTGACCTCGGTCCATACCGCCAACGTGACCGGGAGCCTCAAGGGCTTTTTCCTTCAGGAAGAGGGCATCGACGCCGACCGTGACCCGACCACCAGTGACGGCATCTTCGTGTACTGCAATGCCGACTGCCCGGCGGTGGCGGCAGGCGACCGCGTGCGGGTGGTCGGCACCCCTGCCGAGTTCAACACCGCCTCGCAGCTCGTGACCAGCAGCGCCAGCGTGACCCGGCTGGCGACCGGCCAGGCCCTGCCGCCCGCGCAG
This sequence comes from Deinococcus metallilatus, assembly GCF_004758605.1. Classification (NCBI taxonomy): domain Bacteria; kingdom Thermotogati; phylum Deinococcota; class Deinococci; order Deinococcales; family Deinococcaceae; genus Deinococcus; species Deinococcus metallilatus. Next base: position 1,773,188 of record NZ_CP038512.1, on the reverse strand, counting down.
ACCGTCACCCTGCCCCTGCCCATCTCCGAGCGCGAACGCTACGAGGGGATGCGGCTGACGCTCAGCGGCGTGGTGACCAACAACTTCCCGCTGGGGCGCGGCGCGAGCTTCGACATTGCTGACGACCGGATTCCCACCTACACCCAGGTAAACCGGCCCAGCGTGAGCGGCCTGGCCGCCTACACGGCGCAGGTGGCGAACCGCACCTTCCGCATCGACGACGGCAGCCGCGCGCAGAACCCCGACCCGGTGATCTTCGCGCGCAACGGCCAGCCGCTCAGCGCCAGCAACACGCTGCGCGGCGGCGACCAGGTGCAGGTCACGGGCGTGGTGGGCTACGGCAACGACGGCTGGACCGGCAGCGGCAGCGTGGACACCTACCGCCTCCAGGCCAGCAGCGCGAAGATCACCGGCGATCCCCGCCCCGCCAGCCCCGACGTGGGCGGCACGCTGCGGCTGGGCAGCATGAACGTCCTGAACTTCTTCACCACCATCAACGGGACCAGCAACACCTGCACGGCGGGCGGCACCGGGGCGGCGGGGACGACCACCGGCCTCGACCCGCGCGGCGCGAACACCTGCGACGAGTTCCTGCGCCAGCGGGCCAAGACCGTGCAGGCCATCCGGGGGCTGAACCCCGACGTGCTGGGCATTCTGGAGATGGAAAACGACTTCGTGCGCGGGGCCAATTCCTCCATCGCCAATCTGGTGAACGCCCTCAACGACCCCGCGACCGGCGGCACTCCCGGCCGCTTCGCCTATGTCGATCCCGGCGCGAACGTCGGCAGCGACGCCATCAGCGTCGCCATGATCTACCAGCCGGGGCGCGTGACCCCGGTGGGCAACCTGGCGATCCTGGACAAGACTTTCGACGCCAGCTACCTGGAGTGCAACCGCCCCACCCTGGCCCGCACCTTCCAGAGCAACGCCAACGGCGGGCGCGTCACGGTGTTCATGGCCCACCTCAAGAGCAAGGGCAGCGCCTGCAATGGCGACGCCGACCAGGGTGACGGCCAGGGCGCCAGCAACGCCACCCGCCTCGCCGCGGCCAAGGTGCTGACCCGCTGGATGGCGACCAACCCCACCGGCGTGACCGAGGACGACCGGGTTCTCTTCGGTGACCTGAACGCCTACCGGATGGAAGACCCCATCCTGGCCCTGCTGCGCGGCGCGGACGATGCGGCGGGTACCGCCGACGACCTGGTCAGCGAGTTCGGCCCCGAGAGCTACTCCTACCAGTTCGACGGCCAGTGGGGCAGCCTGGACCACGCCATCGCCAGCGCCAGCCTGCACGCGCAGGTCACGGGCGCGGCCAAGTGGCACATCAACGCCGACGAACCCACCGTGCTGGACTACAACACCGAATTCAAGAGCGCGGCGCAGCAGTCCAGCTTCTACGCCCCCGACCCCTTCCGCAGCAGCGACCACGACCCGGTGCTGATCGGCGTGCACCTGACCGCGCAGGCGCCCATCCAGCCCCCCGCCCCCACGCCCACCGTCGCCCTGACGCCCGAGACGGCCAGCGTGACGGCCACCGCCGACGGCAGCAGCAAGACCCAGAGCTTCATCGCCACGGGGACCAACACCACGGGTGACCTGACCGTGACTGTGACGCCACAGAACGGGGCACCGAACATCGCCAGCGCACCCGCCACGGTCAGCAGCGGCGCGGCCTTCAACGTGACCGTGAGTGCCCCCACCGGCACTGCCCCCGGCACCTACACCTATGAGGTGAAGGCCGCCAATGGCAGCGTGAGCGACACCAGCACGCTGACGGTGACGGTGCAGGCGCCCGCTTCCGGCCCGGCCTTCGGAAATCTCGTGATCAGCCAGGTCTACGGCGGCGGGGGCAACAATGGTGCGCCCTACCGCAGTGACTTCGTGGAACTGTTCAACCGGGGTACCCAGCCGATCAGCACGGCCGGGCTGAGCCTGCAATACACGTCGGCGACGGGGACGTTCAGTGCTGCGCCCTTCGCCCTCCCCACGGCGACGCTCCAGCCGGGGCAGTACTACCTGGTGAAGATGGCCGATGGCGCCAACACTGCCGCCCCTGCCCTGCCGACGCCCGACGCGGCGGGCACTTTCGCCATGAGCGGCACCGCCGGAAAAATCGCGCTGGTCAACAATGCCGACGTCATCACGAGTGCCGCCGACGCCGACGTGATCGACTTCGTGGGCTTCGGTACCGCCAACGAGCGTGAAGGCACGGCGGCGGCCCCGGCCCCCTCGAACACCACCTCGGACCTCCGCAAGCTCAGCGGCTGCCAGGATACCAACCAGAACGGGGACGACTTCACCACGGGCGCGCCCAGCCCCCGCAACAGCGCCAGCCCGCTGAACGTCTGCAACGTCCCTTAATCTCCTCTCTCCTGATCTTTCCCGCCGGTCGCCCCCTGTGGCCCCGGCGGCCTTGTTTTGGAGCCTGTAGGCTGAGCGGCGTGAAGCCCGACCTCACGCCCTTCCTCGGCCGGGCGGTGCGGGTGGTGGTGGACCGCCCGCTGGGCAGCCGTCATCCGCGCTGGCCGGAACTCGGGTATCCGGTGAATTACGGCGAACTGCCCGGCACCCTCAGCGGCGACGGGCATCCGATTGACGCCTACCTGCTCGGCTGGGATGAACCTGTGCGGGAGGCGTCGGGGGTCGTGACAGCAGTCATCCTCCGTGCTGACGACGTGGAAGACAAGCTGGTCGTGGCGCCCCCCGGTGCCCGCTGGTCAGATGCAGAGATCATGAAGGCTGTCTGGTTTCAGGAACAGTATTTCGAGACGCGCCTCATGCGTTAGCCTCCACGGATGACGGATTCACCAAAGCCCGTGACCCTGATCACCGGGGCGACGGGCGGCATCGGCGCGGCGCTCGCGCGGGAACTGGCGGGCACCCACGACCTGATTCTCCAGGCGCGGGACGGGGCGCGACTCTCCACCCTCTGTGCGGAGGTGGGCGGGACGCCGCTGCCCCTCGACCTGACCCGGCCCGACACCTTCGAGGCGGCGCTGTCGGGGCTGGGCCGCGTGACCAACGTGGTGCAGAACGCGGGCGTGGCGGACCTGGGGGCGGTGGCCGAGCAGCCGCCCGAGGTCTGGACCCACACCCTCGCCGTGAACGTGGTCGCTCCCGCCGCCCTGACGCGCCTGCTGCTGCCGCGGGTGCGGGCGGAACGGGGCACCGTCGTCTTTGTCAACAGCGGCGCGGGCCTGCGGGCCAACCCCGGCTGGGCCAGCTACGCCGCCAGCAAGTTCGCCCTGCGTGCCCTGGCCGACGCCCTGCGCGAGGAGGAGGTCCCGCACGGCGTGCGCGTGACCAGCGTGTATCCGGGCCGCACCGCCACGCCGATGCAGGAAAAGGTGCGGTCGCAGGAGGGCGGCGCGTACGACCCGGAAGTGTACGTCAGCCCGGAAACGGTCGCCGCCACCGTGCGCTTCGTGCTGGAAGCCCCGCGTGACGCCACTCTGCCGGACGTCAGCGTGCGTCCCGGCCCCCGCTAGGATGCTGGGCATGGAAAGTTACGACGCTGTGGTGGTGGGTGCCGGTCCGGCCGGGCTGAACGCCGCGCTGGTGCTGGGGGGGGCGCGGCGGCGGGTGCTGCTGCTGGACGGCGGGCCGCCCCGCAATGCCCGCGCTGCCGCCGCCCACGGGGTCTTTACCCGCGACGGCACCCCGCCGGTCAACCTCAAGACCTTCGGCCTGGCCGACCTCGCGCCGTATCCGGTCACCGTGCGCTCCGGCGTGGCCCGTGAGGCCCGCGCGCTGGAAGACGGCTTCGCGGTGCGTCACGACGGCCACTGGATTCATGCCCGGCGGCTGCTGTTCGCCACCGGGGTGCGTGACGTGCTGCCCAACGTGCCGGGCCTGCGCGCCCGTTGGGGCCGCACCGTCCACCACTGCCCCTACTGCGACGGCTGGGAGAACCGGGAAGCGGCGCTGGGGGTGCTGGGGTCCGGTCAGGAAGGCCACCACCTCGCCCTGAGTGTGCGGGCGTGGTCCCACAGCGTGGTCCTGATGACCGACGGCCCCGACGAACTGACGGACGTGCAGCGCCGCGACCTGGCGCGGGTGGGCGTGCCGATCTACACCGCGCCCATCCTGCGCCTGGGCGGAACGGACACGGTGCAGGTGAAGTTCCGGGGCGGTGAGCGGCTGCCGCTGGACGCCATCTTCCTGAACCCCACCCAGCAGCAGAACAGCACCCTGCCCGCCGCCCTGGGCTGCGAACTGAACGCGAAGAGCCGCGTGGTGGTGAACGACAACGGCATGACCAGCGTGCGCGGCGTGTGGGCGGCGGGCGACATGACCGGTGCGCCGCAGTACGTGATGAGCGCGGCCTCCAGCGGCATGACCGCGGCCGTCTCCCTGAACACCACCCTGATCCACGAGAACGTCAGGAAGTTGGGGGCCGCCTTCCACAAGTCCCCCGGCGAGGAGGGGGGCGAGCCGCCCAGCGGGGGTGAGGCGTCCTGAAGGCGGTCCTCTTCGACCTCGACGGCACCTTGCACGACCGCGCGCGACCCTCCGGGGATGGCTGGCGGGACACGTGGAGCGGCACGCTTTGCCCACCGGGTACGCCGAACGCTTCACCGAACTGGACGACTTCGGCTACCGCTCCAAACGGGAAGTCCTGCCGCAACTCGTGCGGGAGTTGGCCCTGCCACACGACCCGGAGGTTCTGTTGGCGGATTTCTCCGAGCATTCCCTGGCCGCGCCCGTCCCCATGCCGCACGCGCTCGACGTTCTCCGAGAGTTGCGGGCGCGGGGCGTGCGGGTAGGCGTGGTGACGAACGGCTGGGTGGAGGCGCAGACCGCCTGCCTGGAACGCACCGGCCTGCTTCCGTTGGTCGATGATGTGGTCATCAGCAAAAGCGTCGGCCTCAGCAAACCTGACCCCGCCATCTATACGCTCGCCCTCGCGCGCCTTGGTGTGAACGCGGCCAAGGTCTGGTTCGTCGGAGACTCGCCCCGCAATGACGTGTGGGGACCGCAACAGGTGGGGCTGAAGGCCGCCTACCTCCCCACCGGACACGGATTGAAGCGGGAGACGCCCGACGCGGTGCTGCGGGATTTGCGGGACGTGCTGACGCTGATGGACAACGCAAAGCCCGTGCTGACTGCTGAAAGCTGACGGCTGACCGCTCCTGCTACCATGCCCCCCGTGACGCTCCCCGACCTCCCCATCTCCGAGGTGCTGCCCGAGGTGCGAGCGGCGCTTGAGCGGCACCCGCTGGTGGTGCTTCAGGCCCCGCCGGGAGCGGGCAAGAGTACGTCCCTGCCGCTGGCCCTGCTGGACGAGCCCTGGCTGGCCGGGCAGAGCATCGTGCTGCTGCAACCCCGCCGGGTCGCGGCCCGCGCGGTCGCCGCCCGGCTGGCCGAGGGTCTGGGTGAGGAGGTGGGCGGCACGGTCGGCCTGCGCGTGCGCTTCGAGTCCCGCGTGTCTCCCCGGACGCGCATCGAGGTGGTCACGGAAGGCATCCTCACCCGCCGCCTGCAACGCGACCCGGAGTTGACCGGCGTGGGCCTGGTGATCCTCGACGAGTTCCACGAGCGCAGCCTGAACGCCGACCTCGCCCTGGCCCTGCTGCGCGAGGTGCAGGGGGCGCTGCGGGACGACCTGCGCGTGCTGGTGATGAGCGCCACCCTCGACCCCGCCCTCCCCGGACGGCTGGACGCGCCGCTGGTGCGAAGTGCGGGCCGGGCGTATCCGGTGGAGGTGCATTACCTGCCCACCGACCCGGCAGGCCGCGTGGAGGACGCCGTCGCCCGCGCTGTCCGGGAGGCGCTGGCCACCCACCCGGAAGGGGACATCCTGGCCTTCCTGCCCGGTGTGCGCGAGATTCGGGGGGCGCTGGCTGCCCTCTCGGGTGTGGACGCGCTGGTGCTGCCCCTCTACGGCGACCTCCCCCTCGCGGAGCAGCGGCGGGCCATCCTGCCGGATCCTGGGGGACGGCGCAAGGTGGTGCTCTCGACCTCCATCGCGGAAACGTCGCTGACGCTCTCAGGCGTGCGGGTGGTGGTGGACGGGGGCCTCAGCCGCACGCAGCGCTTCGACCCCGGCACCGGCCTCACCCGGATGGTGACCACGCGGGTCACGCGGGACGCCGCCGAGCAGCGGGCGGGCCGCGCCGGACGCACTGCTCCCGGCACCGCCTACCGCCTCTGGAGCGAACGGACCCACGCCGCCCTGCCCGCCGCCCGTCCCCCCGAAGTGCTGGATGCGGACCTCACGCCCCTCACGCTGGAACTGGCCGGGTGGGGCACGCCCGATCCCGCTGCGCTCGCCTGGCTGGACGAACCGCCCGCCCCACGTGTCCAGAGTGCCCGCGCCCTGCTGCACGATCTGGACGCCCTGGATGCAGGGGACCACATCACGCCGCGCGGCTCGGCCCTGCTGGAGTTGCCCACCCACCCCCGCCTCGCGCACCTGCTCCACGACGGAACGGCCCTCGGTCTGGGTCCTCTGGCCGCCGACGTGGCCGCGCTGCTGGAGGAACGCGACCCGCTGGGAGCCGGGGCGGGGACCGACCTGACCGACCGGGTGGCGGCCCTGCGCGCCTGGCGGCGGGGCGAGCGGGGCACGGGAGAGGTGGCGGTGCTGGAGCGGGTCGAGCGCCTGTCCCGGCAGTGGTGCAAGCTGCTGAACGTCCACCGCGACGATACGCCGCCCGATCCCTTCGCCGTGGGGCAACTCGTCGCCCTCGCCTATCCCGAGCGGGCGGCGCTGGCGCGGGAGGGGGGAGGAGGCCGCTTCCTGCTGGCGGGTGGGCAGGGGGCACGGCTGCCGGAAGGGGATGTCCTCGCGGCGAGTCCTGCCCTGGCCGTTGCCCACCTGGACGCCGGGACGGGGGAGGGCCGCATCTATCTGGCCGCGCCGCTGGACCCCGCCATACTGGAGGCCCGGGCAGAGTGGCGGGGCACAGTACGCTGGGACGCCCGCAGCGGCACCCTGGTCGCCCAACGGGAACGACGTGTGGGAGCGCTGGTGCTGGAGGCCCGCCCTCTGCGTGACCTGCTGCACGCCGCCCGGGTGGAGGCGCTGGCCGGGGCCATCCGCGCGGAGGGCCTCCACCTCCTCACCTTCAGCCCGGAGGCCGAGAACCTGCGCGCCCGGGTCCAGTCCCTGCGCCGCTGGCGTCCCGACGAAACCGAGTGGCCCGACCTTTCTGACGCCGCGCTGCTGGCCATGCTGGAAGACTGGCTCGGCCCGTCCCTGGAAGGTGTCCGCACCCGTGAAGACCTGAAGCGCCTGAACCTGCTCCCCGCCCTGCAAGCCCTGCTGCCCTGGCCGCTGCCGCCGCGCCTCGACGACCTTGCGCCCACGCACCTGACTGTGCCCAGCGGGTCGCGCGTGCGGCTCCAGTACCAGCCGGACGGTTCGGCGCCCATCCTCGCGGTGAAGTTGCAGGAACTGTTTGGCCTGGCCGACACGCCCACAGTGAACGGGGGCCGCACGCCCGTGCTGCTGCACCTGCTCTCACCCGCCGGACGGCCGGTGCAGGTCACGCAGGACCTCCGCTCCTTCTGGAACAGCTCCTACTTCGAGGTTCGCAAGGACCTGCGCGGCCGTTATCCCAAGCACCCCTGGCCCGACGATCCCTGGACCCACGCCCCCACCCGGCACGTCAAGAAGCGGCTGTGATACCGATTCCGGAAATTTCCGTATGAAGCGGAATCCGTATGAGGTGAACGGGAAACGCGCGGTGGCCCGGAGAATTCTTCCTCTCCGGGCCACCGCGATCAGGCTTACAACAGTTTTGCTAGGGCCCCGCCCAGCAGCGTCAGCGTCAGGACGCCGAGCATCACGGCGGCGAGGTGCCGGGGCGTAACGGGGGTCATGCGGCCCGCCCCTGCCCGCCCTGGGTGGCGGGGTGCAGGCTGCCCAGCGCGGCCTTGAGGTGCTTGTAGACCTCGCGTTGCAGTTCCAGGTCCTCGGGGAGTTCGTACCTCAGTTGCTCCATCGCCTGCACCAGATGCGCGCCGCCGGGGGTGCGTTCGTGATCGGGACGTGCCCACTCGGGCAGTTCGGGCGTGACGGCAGGTTCGCGTTTGGCGTCGTTCCATTCCACCCACTGCTTGGGCAGGTCGTAGAGGTAACGGCCGATGCCGAACTGCACCGCGCAGCGTTTCAGCGCGTCAGAGGAGGCGGCCTTGAGGGTGCCGTACTCGCCGTCGCTGGCCTCGCCGATGTCCTCGCGGGTCACGCCCAGCACGGTCAGGCGGCCCTTGACGGTGGGCGTCGCGGTCCCCGGAATCACCTCCAGCTCGAAGCTCCAGCCGTCGGGGCATATGGCGTCGAGGCGGTCCTGGACGGCGCGGGCATCCACGTAAGCCAGCAGCAGCGCGCGGCTGCGGTCCTTGGTGAATGCCTGGGGCTTCCAGCCCACCAAGTGAGCGGGAAACGGAGCCTGGAGTCGTTTCTGAACATCGCTCAACTTCATGCGTTTAGTTTATAACAGAACGGCGTTACGGTCAATACAGAATGAGGAGTGAGAAGGGAGGCGGTGTCTGAAGTGCCCGCCTGCCCCTCTCGCCCCCTCAAACAAGGAAAGAGGCACCCGCACGGGGTGCCCCTCTCGATGTCTGCCTCTGGACTGTGTTTACTTCGTCTCGACCAGCGTGTAGCTGCCGCTGCCGCTGTAGGCGTAGACCTCCCAGCGGTAGGTGCCGCTTCCCGCCGCGTAGTTGATGCTCTCGCTGCTGGTGCTGCCCTCGCTGGCGGCCACGTCCACCCAACTGCTGCCGTTGTATTTCTGGAGGTACAGGTCGAAGTCGGTGCTGCTGGGGCCGCTGAGCGTGCCCTTGAGGGTGCCGCCCGCGTAGCTGAAGCCGCCCGTGCTGGGCTTCCAACTGCTGCTGCCCTGACTGACCGAGCCGGAGTAGGTGGTCGTGGTGCCGCTGGGCGGGGGCGTGGTGCTGCCGGTGCCGGTGTACAGCAAGCGGTTGGGGCTGCCGGTTCCCGCCGAGGTGACCTTGCCGGTCGTGGCATTGTTCAGCAGGGCGCTGGTGACCTGGGCGGTGGTGTACGAGGGGTTGTTCGCCAGGATCAGGGCGGCCGCGCCGGTGACGTGGGGCGTCGCCATGCTGGTGCCGCTGATGGTGTTCGTGGCGGTGGTGCTGCCGATCCAGGCGCTGGTGATGTTGCTGCCCGGCGCGAAGATGTCGAGGCAGGAGCCGTAGTTGCTGTAGGAGGCCCGGGCGTCCGTGTTCGTCGTCGCGCCGACCGTGATGGCGCTGGCCGCGCGGGCCGGGCTGCTCGTGCAGGCGTCCACGTTGTCGTTGCCGCCCGCGACGGCCATCACGAGGTTCTGACTGGTGGCGCCACTCACAGCGTCATCGACCGCTTGGCTGGCGCCGCCGCCCAGGCTCATGTTCGCGACGGCGGGGCCGCTCTTGTTGCTCACGGCCCAGTTGATGCCCGCGATCACGCCGGAGTTCGTGCCGCTGCCGTCACAGCCCAGCACCTTCACGGCGACGAGCTTCACGCCCTTGGCGACGCCCCAGGTGCTGCTGCCCACCGTGCCCGCCACGTGCGTGCCGTGGCCCTGGCAGTCGCTGTTGTTGCCGTCCCCGGTGGTGTTGGTGCCCCAGACCGCCCGCCCGCCAAAGGACGTGTGCGCCGTGTTGATGCCCGTGTCGATGATGTACGCGGTGACGTTGCTGGCGGTCGTGCTGTAGGTGTAGTTGCCGTCCAACGGCAGGTCGCGCTGGTCAATGCGGTCGATCCCCCACGTCGCGCCGCTCTGGGTCGCCGTGGCGTGCATGATGCCGTCCTGCTCGATGTACTTCACGCGCTTGTCGGCCTGGAGCCTGGCGAGGTTCTGGGCGCTGAGTTTGGCGGCAAAGCCACTGAGCGCCTGGGTGTAGATGTGCTGCACGGTGACGCCCTGCGGATCGAGGCCCAGCGTGCGGACGAGAGCGCCCGCGTCCTGCGCGCCCAGGTTGGCCGTGACTGCGCCGCTGCTGAAGACCACGATGTACTGGCCGGGAACCGCGTCCGGGTTGCTCGTGCCGAGCAGCGGCGCGGTGCGGTTGCCGCGGTCCGGCGTGCTGGCCTGGGCAGCGTCCGTCGGCGTGCTGGCTGTCTGCTGTCCACAGGCCGCGAGCAGGAGCGTCAGACCGAGGGTGGCGAGAGCAATACGTGAGTTCATCCTGAACCTCCGGGGGTTGGACCGATGAGAAGTGTTTGGTTTTCCGACAGGGAAAGGTGTATCACGAGGCCTAAAAAGCCCTTTTTTAAAACATCTAGACAAGTTGTAATATGATCATTTTTCTTTTCAGTCAGGAAGACGAACTTCAAAAGTAGTTTTAGATGAAAGCCCAAGACCCTAAATACCTTTCGGTCATCTCCCATCTCCGGGGTATGAAGCCGGGTTGTGATGAAAGCGTGTCCTCACTGTGAGATGCCTGTTTTTTCACATCATTCGATTTCAAATGGGTGAAAGGGCGAGGGGTTGCCTGAGTGGAGCCCCATCACTTGATCTGTTCGGGAAGGCTCCTCCTTCTGGCAGGTTGCCCGCGGCCGCTGTTCCCCGTGCCCGGCTGGTGCTCTGCCCGTTCGTCTCCAAGAGTCCTGTCCCCACTTTGACGTGAGCGTCTGGGTGCGGTGAACGCCATCGCCCGTCGTTCGATGCTGGTCCTGTTTCCTGATCGGCGCGAAGAAGGGTCACGGTGCGCCGGGGCTGCGGAGCCGGGCGGGGCCTGTGAGGACCCTCTAGGGCGGCCCGAGTGGGCGGGTCCGTCACGCCGTAGCATGCGCCCTATGGCCCGCACCGCCACCGACCGCAGCGCCACAGTTCGCCGCACGACCAGTGAGACGGACATCACTGTCACGCTGGACCTGGATTCGGCCGTCTCCACGCCGCCCGCCACCGGGCATGGGTTTCTCGACCATATGCTCGATGCGCTCGCGCGGCACGGGCGGATCGGGCTGAGCGTGCAGGGAACGGGTGACCTGCACATCGAACCGCATCATCTGGTGGAGGACGTGGGGATCACGCTGGGGCAGGCGCTGAACCAGGCGCTGGGCGACCGCCGGGGCATCGAACGGTACGGCAGCGCCTTCGTGCCGATGGACGAGACGCTGGCCCACGTCGTGCTGGACCTCTCGGGCCGCGCCCACCTCGCTTTCGAGCCGGAGAAGCTGGACGTGTGGGGGAATGCGGGTGGCATGACGCATTACCATCTGCGCGAGTTCCTGCGGGGATTGACGAACCATGCCGGGATCACCCTGCACGTGCGCCTGCTCGCGGGCCGCGAGGCGCATCACGTCATCGAGGCCATCGTGAAGGCCCTCGCCCGCGCGCTGCGGGACGCGGTGCGGGTCACGTCGGAGGAGCTGGCGAGCACGAAGGGGACGTTGTGAGCGCCCGCCCTCCCGAAGTCCTCCTCCTCGATTACGGCGCGGGGAATGTCCGCAGCGCGGCGAAGGCCCTGGAACGCGCCGGGATGACCGTGCGCGTCTCCGGCGACCCCGCCGACGTGCCGCACGCGCCCGCCCTGGTGGTCCCCGGCCAGGGCCACTTCCGGCAGGTGATGGAGGCGTTCGGCACCAGCGGCTTTCACGGCCCCGTGCTGGACGCGGCCCGGGCGGGGACACCCTTACTGGGCATCTGCGTGGGGATGCAGATGTTGCTGACCGACTCCGAGGAAGCGCCCGGCACGCCCGGCCTCAACCTGATCCCCGGCACCGTCCGCCGGTTCGAGCCGGTGCCCGAGCGCAAGGTGCCGCAGATGGGCTGGAACAGCCTTGACCGGGTGGGGGACAGCCCGCTGCTGCGGGACCTCGCCTGCCCGGCCTATGCCTACTTCGTGCACTCGTATTACGTGCCGCTGGACGTGGATGTGGACGCGGGGGCCGTCACCGAATACGGCGTGCCCTTCTGGGCGGCCTTCAGCCGGGACAACATCCACGCCACGCAGTTTCACCCGGAAAAAAGTGGGGCGGTCGGCCTCGCCATTCTGGAGCGGTTCCGGCGGCACGTGCTGGAGGGTTGAGCGAAGTGACGGCGGATGAAGGCGTGACGCTCCATTTGACCCGCTCCGAAGCGCTCGTCTTGTTTGAATGGCTGGCTCGAAATGACGGAACGGAGGCCCTGGCCTTTGAACACGAGGCCGAGCAGAAGGTCATTTGGACTCTGGAGGGACAGCTTGAAAAAGCCTTCCGCGAAGTGCTTGATCCGGAATACGCCGTCAAGCTCGCGCAGGCCGGAAGCCATGTGATGGATGCAGAGGCCTGAGCCGTCTATCCCCCCGGGGAAGGCGCAGGTTCTATCCCCGTCGCGTACAGGACGCCGCCGCGCGCTTCCAGCCGCACACGGGGGAGGGGCGCATTCGCCTTGCCGAACACCGCCTCGCCCGCCTGAAGCGGGTCGAACACGCTGAAGTGGCAGGGGCAGCCCAGCTCGGGGTGGGCGGCACTCCCTGGCGGACGGTAGTTGTAGGCGAAGGCCAGCACCTCCGGGTCACGCACCAGATTGACGGTACAGCCCAAATGCGTGCAGACCCGGCTGAAGGCGGCGTAGTGGACATCCCCCACGCTCAGGCCGCCCGGCACGGGTTGAGGGAGCCGCAGCAGGGTACAGGGCCGGTTGGCGTAGGTGAACTGGACCTCGGCCCAGTCCTTTTCCAGCGCCGAGCGGGCAGCGACGCGCACGGGTTCGCCCGGCTGGAAGTTGGGTGCCCCCACGCCCTCCTTTCCGAACGTCACGTGCGTGGCGTACCAGCCCATGTAGCCGAACGCGCCCAGCGTGCCCGCCACCGGCAGGACCCACCAGCGTTCCAGCAGGTCACGGCGGCTGAGGTTCACTTGCCTGCTTTCTGCCAGCGTTCCAGCACGTTCAGCAGGGCGTTCAGGTCGGCTCCCCTCAGGTCGGGAAAGGCGGGCATCGCTCCCTTGCCGTGCAGGATGATGTCGCGCATGGCGTCCCGCGTGAGGGTGGACACCCGCAGGCTGGGGCCGAGGCCGCCGCCTCCCTCAGGACCGTGACAGCTCGCGCAACTGGCCGCGTACACCCGCAGGCCGGGGTCCGTCTCGTTCTGGCGGGCGCGGAGGGCGGTGATCAGTTCGTCGGCGTCGCGCCCTGATGGGTCCAGGGTCCGGTAGCGTTCCAGCGCCGTCAGCGCGTCCGCGTCCTGTCCGAAGCGGGCCAGCGCGAAGCCCAGCAGCAGTTGCGATTCCGGGTCCTGGGGCGCGAGTTGCGCCGCCGTGCGGATGAGGAGGAACGCCTGGGCCGCGTCCTCCGGCTTCAGCGTCTGCCCGGTCTGCTCGGGCCGCGTCAGCAGCAGGATGCCCAGACGGCGCAGCGCCTCCGGCTGCCGGGGATCGAGTTTCAGCGCGTTGCCGTAGGCGGTGACGGCCTGGGCGTACTGCCCGGAGTCGAAGGCGGCCTTGCCCCAGGCCATATAGGCGGCCTTGTCCCCCGTCGTCTCGGCCCTGCGGCGCAGGTCCGGCAGCGCCAGCACGTTCCGGACGTTCTGCGCCTCCCCCGGATTCAGCGACGCGAGCTGCCAGCGCGGCACGAAGGTCAGCGCCCCGGCCACCGTCACCAGGGCGGCTGCCGCGATTCCGGCCAGCGCCAGCGTGCGCGTGCGACCCCGGCGGGGCGCGGGCGGCAGGGCGTCCAGCGCCCGCAGGGTCAGCGCCGCGCGGCGTTCCAGGTCGGGGCGGCGCTTCTCGTCCTCCAGCGTGGCGAGTTCGGCGTAGAGGTGGTCGCGTTCCGCGATCAGGCGCTCCCGCTCCGCCACGTCCGGGTCGGTGGGCGCCGAGGCCCGCAGCGGCTCCAGCACCAGCCACAGCGATACCAGCACGATCAGGGCCAGCAGCGTCAGACTCAGGATCATGCTTTGTCCCCATCCCGCCGCGTCTGGCGCCGCACTTCCGCGAGGTAGGTGTCAAACGGCTCCTCGGGGGTCGGCACGGCCGCCGGGGCCGCCTCACCCGCCGGGCGTCTGCGCCCCAGGAAGCCCCACAGCACTGCGCCCCCCACCGCCAGCGCGGCGAGCGGCGCGCCCCACAGCAGCAGGTTGCGTCCCTGCTTCGGCGGGTCGAGCAGCACGAAATTGCCGTACCGCTGCGCGAAGTAGTCGTAGATCTGCCCGTCACTCCGCCCCGCCGCCACCTGCTCGCGCACCGAGGCCCGCATCTTCACGCTGATGTCACTCCTTGACTCCGCGATGGATTCCCCCGTGTCGCACAGCGGGCACCGCAGATTGCGCCCAATCGCCTCCGCCCGCGCCTCCTGCTGCGGGGTCAGGGTGGGGGCCGCGGCGAGGGCGGGGGAGGCCATGAGCAGAAGGCAGAAAAGAAGGCCTGTCGCTCGTCGCCTGTGGCTTGTGGAGGCCACGGGCTGGGGCTTGTGCTGCTCTACACGCCACACGCCACACGCCACACGCCGCACCTCCCTCACAGCGCGGGCACCCCGATTTTCTCCAGGCCCACGTTCAGCCGCTCGCGGGTCAGCCCGCCCCGGTCCATGTGCCGCACGATGCCGCCTCGGTCGATAAATACCGTCTCGGGGACGCCCGACACACCGTAGTTGACGCCGGTGTTGATGCCGGGATCTTTCAGGGTGGGGTAGGCCAGGGCGTACTCGCGGATGAAGTCGCGGGCGCTGCGCTCATTCGTTTCCGAGAAGAGAATGCCGACCACGGCGAGGCCCTGCCCCGCCCCCTGCCGTTCGCTGAGTTCGCGGAACAGCGGCGCTTCCTCGCGGCACGGCCCGCACCACGAGGCCCAGAAGTTCAGCACGACCGGGCGGCCCCGCAGGGAAGCGAGGCTGACCCGGGTGCCGTCCAGACTGGTGAGGGTGAAGTCCGGGGCGGGTTTCCCGATCAGCGGCCCACCGTCGGTGGCGTTCCTGGAGGGATTCAGCAGGGCCGCGCCCAGCACGGCGACCAGAGCGGCGGCGAACAGCGGGGGGAGCAGCCGCCGCCACAGCGGAGCCGGGGCGGAGGTTTTGGGAGGGGAAGGAATCTCAGTCATACATCCTCTTGTTCAGTCGGTCGCTGGAGCCGTCCGCACGACCGGCACGCGCGCCGTCACCCGGCGGGGTGGCACCAGCGTCAGGCCCGCACCCAGCACCACGATCAGCGTGCCCCACCAGATCCAGGGCACCAGCGGACTCTCGATCAGGCGCACGCTGGCCCACTTGCCCTGCGGGTCGAAGGCCGTCACCACCAGATAGGTGTCGCCCAGCGGGCCGTAGCGGACGGCGGGCGCGGGGAAAGCGGTTCCGCCCGCTTGCACGTAAGTATTCAGCCGCGCCTCGAAGGGCTGCCCGTCGATCAGGACCCGCGCGACGGTGGACTGTCCGTAGGGCTTGGCAACTTGACGGGTGCCTTGCAGCGCCAGCGTCTCGTTCAGCAACTTCACGGGAGCCGCGCCGACATTCAGCGTGGCCTGCGCGTCCCGCCGGTACGTCCCCGAAAAGGCGATGCCCAGCGCCACCACGATCAGCCCGACGTGTGCCAGGTAAGCACCGTACCGCCGGGGCTGCTCGCGCACCAGCCCAGCCAGACCGCCGCCCCGCTGCTTCACGGCCCGCGCGGTGAGCAGCCCCAGGCCGACGAGGTTGTACGTGGCGAGCGCGACCGTCCCCAGCACGCCCCAGGCCCGCACGCCCAGCACAAAGGCCACCAGCGCCGCCCCCAGCCCCGCCAGCAGCAGGGGCCGCAGTGCCCGCCAGAAGCTCTGCCCGTCCGCCCGCCGCCAGGGCAGCAGCGGCCCCACACCCATCAGCAGCAGCAGCCCCAGCCCCAGCGGAATCGCGAAGGCGTTGTAGAAGGCCGGACCAACGGAAGCGTCCCGCCGCCCCTGCACCGCCTCCACGACGGTCGGAAACAGCGTCCCCACCAGCACCATCACCGCGAAGACCAGAAACAGCCAGTTCCCGGCCAGGAAGGCCCCCTCGCGGCTGACCGGGGCGGGCGGGTCGGCCTCGTCGCGCAGGTAAGGCGTGCGCCAGGCCGTGAGGCCAATGCCCAGAATCAGCAGGAAGGCCAGGAACCCCAGGAACACCGGCCCCACCGGTCCCCCCGCGAAGGCGTGGACGCTCTGCACGATCCCGGAGCGGTTCAGGAAGGTACCCAGCACCGTGCTCGCATAGGCCAGCACGATCAGCCACACGTTCCACGACCGCATCAGCCCGCGCCGCTCCTGAATCTGCACCGAATGCAGGAAGGCGGTGGTCAGCAGCCAGGGAATGAAGGACGCATTCTCCACCGGGTCCCAGGCCCAGTAGCCGCCCCAGCCCAGCGTCTCGTAACTCCACCACCCACCCGCCACAATCGCGGCGGTCAGGAAGGCCCACGCGACCAGCGTCCAGCGCCGCGTCACCACGACCCAGTGGTCCGAGAGGCGCCCGGTGACGAGCGCGGCGACCGCGTAGGCGAAGGGCACGCTCAGGCCCACGAAGCCCAGGTACAGCAGGACCGGGTGAACGGCCATCATCCAGTGGTTTTGCAGCGCGGGATTCGGACCCAGGCCGTCGGCGGGAACCTGCGCCAGCGGGATAAAGGGGCTGGCAATGGTCGCGCACACGCCCACGAAAAAGAGCAGGCTGACGAACATTGCCCCCAGCGCCCAGGGCCGCAGCGCGTCGCGCCGCACCGTCAGGCTGAGGACGAAGGCATATCCGGCCAGCAGCCAGGCCCACAGCAGGATGGAGCCTTCCAGCGCGCCCCACAGGTCGGTCACCTTCACCCAGGTGGGCGAGGCCCGCATGGAATGCTCGGCCACGTACCG
Organism: Deinococcus metallilatus; assembly: GCF_004758605.1. Taxonomy (NCBI): domain Bacteria; kingdom Thermotogati; phylum Deinococcota; class Deinococci; order Deinococcales; family Deinococcaceae; genus Deinococcus; species Deinococcus metallilatus. The sequence goes on along the minus strand of NZ_CP038512.1, from coordinate 1,756,456 downwards.
CACGCTGAAGTCGTCGCGCAGCAGCGCGGCCATCAGCGTCAGCGAGGCGAGGCTGACCAGGGCGAAGACGGCCCAGACCGCGCGCCGCGCGGCTTCCGTCGCCCGCGTGTCCGCCTTCAGACCGCCCACCAGCGCCAGCCATGTTCCGCCCAGCGTGAAGGCCAGCGCCGCCAGCAGCGCGAGCTGGCCCAGCGCCCCCAGCGCGCTCGCTTGAAAGGAGATCAGGTTCAGCATCCTCCGCGCCTCATTGCTGGCTCTGGTTTTCCTGAAGGAGCTTCTTGAGGTCCGCCTGCGTCTGGGGCACCCGGTATTCCTCGCTGTGCTTCACGACGAGTTCGGTGGCGTGGAAGGTGTTCCCCTGGAAGGTGCCGCGCACGACCACGCCCTGGTTTTCCTTGAACAGGTCGCTGACCGCGCCGTGGTACTGCACGGGAAAAGTCGCGCCGCCGTCCGTCACATTGAACTTCAGGTCGAGCGTCTGCGGGTTGTACTGGACGGCCTTCACCAGCCCGCCGATCCGCAGGGGGCGGCCTTCCAGCTCCGCGCGCTGCTGCATGTACTCGGTCGGCGTCACGAAGTATTCCAGGCTCTTGCCCAGATTCCCGAAGGCGATGAAGGCGGTCAGCCCCACCAGCGCCAGCACGCCCAGCACGATGGGCAGGGGACTCCGCCTGCGCCGCCGGGCGCGGGGGAGGGGCGTGGCGTGGGTCATTCGCGGTCCTCCTCGCGCAGCCCGCGCAGGCGCAGCCACATCCAGGCGAGGTACCCGCCCAGCAGCACGAACGTCACCACATACACCACGATCACGTATCCGGCGTACTTATCCACGCGCCACCTCCACGGAGGCCAGGTCTTCCAGCAGTTCACGTTCCTCGCGGACTTCCTCGCGGGCAGCCAGGATGCCCCGCACGCGCAGCAGGTAGACGTACAGCAGGGTGAAGGCGAGGGTTCCCACCAGCAGCACCCAGCCGTAGATCGGGGCGGCCTCAAAGCTCGGCTTGCCCAGGAGCCTCAAGGTCTGTGTCTGGTGAACCCCGCGCCACCACTCGACCGCCATGTAATTGATCGGCACGTAGAGTGTGCCCACCAGCCCGATCACCGCCGATACCCGCGCCCGCCGTTCCGGGTCGTCGATCAGGCCGCGGATCAGCAGGTAGCCGCCGTAGACGACCAGGCTCAGCGCGGTGGTGGTCAGCCGCGCGTCCCACACCCAGTACACGCCCCAGGTCGGCTTGGCCCACAGCATCCCGCCCACGATGGTCGCCAGCGTGAACAGCACGCCGATCTCGGCGCTGCTCAGGGCCAGCCGGTCCCAGCGCCGCTGCCGGGTCAGCAGGTACAGCAGCCCGAAAAGGCCGGTCCCGCCGTAGGCGAGGTAGCTCAGCCACGCGGTCGGCACATGCACGAACATCAGCCGCACCAGTGACCCCTGGTTCACATCCAGCGGCGCGCGCAGGCCCAGCACCACGGCGGTCCCCAGGGCCAGCAGGGTCACGGCTCCCAGCAGCATCGTCACGCGGTCTTGTCTCATGTCAAACCCCATTCTGATCCACCCCCGGCGCCGTCATCGTGACATGGGGAGAGCGGAATCCTTGCCGGGTGCAGCATCCCGTCCCGGTGTGGGTGCGGCAAGTGCGAGTGTCCCCAGAAGGCTTGCGGGAAGGCTGGCGGCTGGTACGGTAGAGGTCCACTCCCGGAGGTTCACTCATGAAGCGTTCGCGTCTCCTGCCCCTGCTGGCCCTCGCCGCCCTCTCCGCCGCGCTGCTCGCCGCCTGCGCCCCCTCGGCCTCCGCGCCCGCTGAGCCGCTGCCCGACCCGGCCGCATATCGTCCCACCGACGCGCCCGTCTCTGTCCCGGGCGTGGGCGAGGTGGGCCGCTGGATGATCACCAAGGACCTCGTCCCCGCCACCTGGCTGGGGGAGAAACTTGGCGGGCGCACGCTGCGCGAGCCGATCAACGTCCTGTTCGTGGACCGCGCCGCCCGCACGCCGGAGGAGGCGACCAGCCGCCTGCTCGCCGCGATGAATGCCGCCGGGTACGGCCCGAAAAGCGGCCACAGCACCGGCTACTGGGGTGAGGTCGGGGGGCGCCTGTATTCCATGCTGCCCACTGGAAAGGGCGAGGCATTCAGTGACGGTCCCTTCTGGCTGCCCAACAACCACGGGCGCATCTTCGGCCCGGTGCCGCTGGCGAGCGGGTACGCCTTTACCGGGGCCTTCAGCCGCGAGGGCATCCGGCTGCTGCCCAGGCCCGGCCACCCCTACCGCTCCTTCCAGGTCGCCCGCGAAGACCTGGCCGATAAGCTGAACAGCCGCAGCATGTACAAGCGGGCCGGATACGTGGACATGGGGTCACGGCTGGACACGCCGACCGAGACGACCGGGGACCACGACGGGCGGGCGGTGCTGCTGGTGGCGGGCGGCTCGTGAGAGACGTTCTTCAGGTGTAGACCAGGCAGCCCCGCGCCTCCAACTGGTGGAAGGCCGGGGGGAGGGAAGACAGCCGGTTCCAGCGCACGTCCAGCTTCTCCAGATTCGGGAGAAAGGCCAGCCCCTCCGGAAGCGTCGTCAGTCTGTTGGCCCGCAGGTCCAGAAAGCGCAGCCCCTCCAGGTCTGACAGGGACGTGGGCAGAGCGGTGAGGGCATTGAAGCGCAGATCGAGTTCGGCCAGCGCCGGGAGCTTCCCCAGCTCTTCCGGCAGGGCGGTGAGCCGGTTGCCTTGCAGCATCAGCCGGTTCAAGCGGGTGCAGCCGCCCAGCTCGGCGGGCAGGCGCTCCAGGCCGTTCTTCATCAGGTGAAGTTCCCGCACCCGCAGCTCCTTCAGGTCGCCCAGACTGCCAGGAAGGGACATGAGGGCATTGTTGTAGGCGCGCAACTCCACCAGGCTCTCCAGTTCGCCCAGCCACTCCGGCAGCGCCGTGAAAGCATTGTCCGTGATGTTGAGATAGGCCAGGGAGCGCAGACGCCGCAGGGATTCCGGCAGGGCCGTGAGGCGGTTGTTGCTGAGGTACAGGAACTTCAGGTCCGGCAGGCTGGCGAACACGTCGGGGAGACGGCAGAAATCGTTGTGCCCCAGATCGAGCATCTGCAACTCGGTGAGTCGCCCCAGGTCCGCTGAGAGTTCAGACAGGTGATTCGCGGAGAGATTCAGCGTGGTCAGCCGCGTGAAGTCCCACACCCAGTCCGGGACGGTGGTCAGGTCGTTGTCGTACACGCTGAGGACCCGGGCGTCCTGGCAGCGCCGTAGACCTTCCGGGAGGGAGGACAGGCGGCAACTGTTGAGGTTGAGGTGCGTGGAAGGCGGCTCCGGGCTGCGTTCGAGCGCCGCCAGCAACTCCGCTCCCTGCAAACCCGCCGTATGTTGGTGGCTCATGTCCTGCTGCCCCTCAGCGGGACTTTCCGGAGTTCCGTCCATGTGCCACTGTACCGGCTGGCCCGCCTTTACCCCTCCACCGCGAACCCGAACAGCAGCGTCGCCAGAATCACCGTCCCCAGGTCGAACGCGGCCAGGAACACCACCCAGGTCGTCACCTCCGGCGACCAGCCCCCCGTCAGCAGCAGGCTGGTCGCCTTGACGGTGGCGATCACGACCGGGACCAGGATGGGGAAGGCGAGCGCCGGAAGCAGCGCCTCCCGTGCCCGCAGGTTCACCGTGATCGAGCCGTAAAAGGTCGTCCCCGCCGCGAAGCCCACCACGCCCAGCACGGTCGTGAGGGCCAGCGCTGCCCAGGGCACCGCCCGTCCTGCCCCCGCCGCGCCAAAGAGGATCAGGCCCACCGGAAGCGTGAACGCGGCCACCAGCAACAGCGGCCCCAGCACGCCCAGCAGCTTGCCCACGTACAGCGCCCCGTGCGGCCCCGGATAGAGAATCAGTTGCTCCAGCGCCCCTGCCTCCTGCTCCTGGGCGAAGGCCCGCTGCGCTCCGACCGCCGCCGCCAGCGCGAGCGCGGTCCACACCGCCCCCGCCGCCGTACCTGCTGTCTGCGCGGGTGTGCGGGCGGCCCCGTCCCCCCCCAGCGCGAGGCCCAGCACCAGCAGCACCAGCCCGGCGAAAAAAGCGGTTGCCAGCAGCGTGTCACGGGTGCGTCCCGCGACGCGCAGGTCCTTGAGGGCGACGGTGAGGACGGCGTTCATGGGGTGCCCTTCGGATGCGGTGAGCGGTGAGTGGGGAGTGGGGAGTGGGAAAAGATCGGCAACCGAACCACTGACCACTGACCACTAACCACTGACTTCCTCCAGCTTCCCGCCCGCCAGCCGCAGTGCCCGCGGCGCCACCTGCCGCGCCAGATGCGGTTCGTGCGCGGCCACCACCAGCGTCACGCCCCGCGCTTTGAGGTCGCCCAGCAGATCGAGCGCGAGCTGCCGTCCCGCGTCGTCCAGGTTGGCGAACGGCTCGTCCACCAGCGTGACGGGCCGGGCCAGCAGGTGTGCCCGCGCGAGCGCCAGCCGTTTGCGCATCCCCGCCGACAGGAACCGTACCCGCCGCTGTGCTGCCCGTTCCAGCCCCACCCGCCGCAGCGCCCCCGCCACGTCCCCGCGTTGCCCGTGCATCTGAAGAGCAAACTCAAGATTCTCCGCGCCCGTCAGGTCGGGATAAAGCCCCGCGTCCACCGGCATCAGGTGAATGAAGTCCCGCACCGCCCGCCCGTCCCGCAGATCGAAGCCCAGCACCCGCCCCTCGCCCCGGGTGGGCCGCAACCCCGATGACAGCAGCCGCAGCAGCGTCGTCTTGCCCGCCCCGTTCTCCCCCAGCAGCGTGACGCCCTCTCCGGCGGGCACATCCAGATTCACGCCGCGCAGGATGACCTCACGGCCCAACCTCAACCAGAGGTCGCGGAGCTGGAGGGCGTGGGTTGGGCTTGTGCCTTGTGGCGTGTCGCTTGTAGAGCGGGGGGAAAGAGGCTGGCTCACAGAGGGGGTGCCGCTTTCTTGGATGCTGAAGCTTCTGCTCTTGCTCTCCACAAGCCCCTCATACCTTCAGCCACGTCGGCATCACCTCATAGAAAAACGTCGCCAGCCGCGTGAACTGCCCGGTCAGCATCAGCACGCCGACCAGCACCAGCACCGCGCCGCCCACCTTCTCGAACACCCCGGCATAGCGGTTCAGGCGCCGGAGGTTCAGGCGGTGCCACAGCAGCGCGGCCAGCAGGAACGGCACCGCCAGGCCCAGCGTGTAGGCCGCCAGCAGGCCCACCCCGGTGCCCAGGCTCGCGCTGCTGGCCGCCAGCCCCAGGATGCTCCCCAGGGCTGGCCCAAGGCAGGGACTCCAGCCGAAGGCAAAGGCGGCGCCCAGCGCCACCGGGCCGTACCCGCCCGCATCCGCCAGCGCCCGGGTGTCGCGCATCAGCCAGGGCAGGCGAATCACGCCCAGCATCACCAGCCCGAAGAAGACGATGAGCAGGCCCGCCAGCCGCCCCAGCAGAATCTTATGCGGTGCCAGCAACGCCCCCAGACTGCTCGCCGTCGCCCCCAGCGCGATAAAGACCAGCCCGAAGCCCAGGATGAAGCCCAGCGCCCGCATAACCGGTGCCCGCGCCCCGCCGATCACGCCGAGGTAACTCGGCACCAGCGGCAGGACGCACGGGCTGAGGAAGGAAATTAGGCCCGCGAGGAAAGCCACCGTGACGGACGGGGCACCGGGCGAAGCGAACATGAAGGGAGTTTAGCGGAGGGGGCGGGGGCGGGCGTCCCCCTCCGGCAATCTTCAGGTTCTCGTGGCGAGTGCCCGTAACCGCACGTAATCCGCCACCCAGTCCTGCCCATTCCACAGCGTGGGTCGTGCCAGTGCTTCTGCCCGTGCCACCACAACAGCCCGCTCCCGCGCTGTCAGCGGGGCCAGCCAACCCTGCCCGAACCCCTCCAGCCACGCCTGAAATCCGTCCGCGCCGCCCAGGACCGAGGGGCGGTCAAAGCGGTGCAGGCGCTCCACCCGGAAGCCCGCCGTTTCCAGCAGGGTTGCCAACTCGCCGGGGCTGGGAAACACCCAGGGGTGGACCAGTGCGGGAAGCCCCAGCTCGGCCAGGGCCCTTTCCACGGCCTTCCGCACCTCCAGGACGTTTCCGGCCCCACCCATCTCCAGCGTCAGCCGTCCGCCGGGGCGCAGCGCCGCGTGCAGGTTGCTGAACACGGCGGGGAGTGGCCGCATCCAATGCAGCGCCGCGTTGCTGAACACTGCGTCGAACTCGGCCCGGTAGGTCGGCTGGTGTGCGTTTTGGACCTCGAACGTCACGCCGGGGTGCCGCGCCCTCGCTCCCGCGATCATGTCTGCCGAAGCGTCCACCCCCGTCACCCGCGCGCCACTCCGCGCGATCTGCGCGCTCAGCTCCCCGGTGCCGCAGCCCAGGTCGAGAACGCTTTCCCCTGCCTGCGGCGCGAGCCAGCCTGAAACGAGGTCCCGGCTCGCCTCGAAGACGAAGGCGTGGCGGTCACGGTAGTGTTCCGCTTTCCAATGGTCCGGCGTCTGCTGATGGATGTTTCCCATACCTCTCCTGGCTCTGACCTGTGGAACGAAAAGGCCGCCCACCCTCAGGTCAGCGGCCCCTCAATCCTCATCACTTCAGTCCGTCACCGCTCCCCGAGCCGCGCTGCTCACCACCCGCGCGTACTTCGCCAGCACCCCCCGCTTGTAACGCGGCTCCGGTGCCACCCACGCGGCCCGGCGGCGGGCGAGTTCGGCCTCGTCCACGTGCAGCGTCAGTTCGCACGTTTCGGCGTTCAGTTCGATGGTGTCGCCCTCCTGTACCAGGGCGATGGGGCCGCCCACATACGCTTCGGGCGCGACGTGGCCGACCACCAGACCATAGGTGCCGCCACTGAAACGCCCGTCGGTGATCAGGCCCACGCTGTCCCCCAGGCCCTTGCCGATGATCGCGCTCGTGGGTGAGAGCATTTCCCGCATGCCGGGGCCACCCCTCGGTCCCTCGTAGCGGATCACCAGCACGTCTCCGGCGCGAATCTGGTCGCCCATGATGGCCGCCATGCACTCCTCTTCCGAGTCGAAGACGCGGGCGGGGCCGGTGATCTTGATCTGCTTCAGGCCGCTGATCTTGGCGACGCTGCCTTCGGGAGCCAGGTTCCCGCGCAGGATGGCGAGGTGCCCCTGCGGGTAGAGCGGCTGATCGAAGGGCAGCATCACGTCCTGGCCGGGGTCGGGCTGGTCCGGCACGTCCGCCAGATTCTCGGCCACCGTCTTGCCGGTCACCGTCAGGCAGTCACCGTGCAGCAGACCCGCTGAGAGCAGCATCTTCATCACGCGCGGAATGCCGCCGACTTCGTGCAGGTCGGTGGCGACGTACTTCCCGCTGGGTTTCAGGTCGCAGAAGATCGGCGTGCGCTCGCGGATGCGCTCGAAGTCCTCCAGGGTGAGGTCAATGTCGCAGGCGTGGGCAATCGCCATCAGGTGCAGCACGGCATTGGTGGAGCCGCCGACGGCCATCACCACGGTGATCGCGTTCTCGAAGGCTTCTTTGGTCAGGATGTCCAGCGGGCGGATGTCCTGCTCGATCAGCCCCAGCAGGGCGCGGGCGCTGTCGGCGGCGGAGACGGCCTTTTCCGCGTCCACGGCGCTCATCGTGGAGGAATGGGGCAGGCTCATCCCCATCGCCTCGAAGGCGCTGCTCATCGTGTTGGCCGTGTACATGCCGCCACAGGAGCCGTTGCCGGGGCAGGCCCGTTTCTCGATCTGCTCGAAGTCCTCCCGGCTCATCTTGCCCGCGCCGTAGGCCCCCACCGCCTCGAAGACGGAGACGATGGTGAGGTCTTTCCCCTCGTAGTGCCCAGGCTTGATGGTGCCGCCGTAGACGAAGATGGCGGGAATGTTCAGGCGGGCGATGCCGATCATCGCGCCGGGCATGTTCTTGTCGCAGCCGCCCACCACGATCACGCCGTCGTGCGACTGGCCGCGCGAGACGGTCTCGATGGAATCCGCGATCACTTCCCGGCTGACCAGGCTGCACTTCATCCCCTCGGTGCCCATGCTGATGCCGTCCGACACCGTGATGGTGCCGTACACCTGCGGCATGGCGCCGCCCTCGCGGATCGCGCCGGTGATGTGGTCGGCCAGTTCGCCCAGGCCGTTGTTGCAGGGCGTGATGTTGCTCTGCGCGTGTGCCACGCCGATGATCGCCTTGTCGAAGTCACCGTCCTCGAAGCCCACCGCCCGCAGCATCGCGCGGTTGGGGGCACGCTCGTCGCCCTGCGTGATGTGGTGGCTGTTCCAGTTCAGCCGCTTCTTGGTCGTCGTGTCGGTCATGCTACTAAGCTACGTTAATCACCCAGGTCAACAGGAACGGCGGCACAGACAGGTGGCAAGAAGCGGTAGCCCGGCCGTTCCCCAGCGTGTTCACGCTCAGCCTCGTTCCCAGGAGGGACAGATTGACAAAGCTATCTCCATAGAGATAATCTCTACATAGAATAAAGATTCAGGAGGAGCGTATGTGGGAATACGAGCATCAGGCGACGACTTCCGCCACACCTGAGGCCATCTACCGCCTTTGGTCCAATGTTGGTACCTGGCACAACTGGAACCCCGATGTCGTCCGGGCAGAACTTGATGGTCCTTTTGCTGCTGGAAGCCACATCGTCATGACGACGACACAAGACACGATTCATCTCCGTCTGGCGGAAGTCGAAGAGAACAGGTCTTTCGTTGACGAGGTGAAGCTGGATGGTGTGTTGGTTCGCACCATCCACCGGCTCCAAGCGCTCGAAAACGGCCTCACCCTGGTGACTTACCGCATGGAGATCACTGGCCCCGGAGTTGACCAGCTCGGACCGGAAATCGGCCCGGCGATCACCGGCGATTTCCCCGACACCATCGCGTCTCTCGTTGAATACGCCGAACGTTGATGCCTCACCAGCCCGCGAATAGTCCGGGGTTCCTGCTCTGGCACGCCACTCTGCGTTGGCAGCGTGAGATTGCCGCTGCGCTGGAACCCCTCGATCTGACGCACGTCCAATTTGTGCTGCTGGCCTGTACGTGGTGGCTGAACATGCAGGGTGAGCAGCCGAATCAGATGACGGTCTCTCGCCAGGCCGGAACCGATGTGAAGATGGCGTCGCAAGTCCTCCGTACCCTGGAGAGCAAGGGGCTGATCGAACGAATGCCTGATCCTGTAGACACCCGGGCGAAGCGGCTGAAGGTCACGGAGCGGGGGGCGGAACTGGCTCCTCGTGCCATTGCTGCCGTCGAACAGGTAGACCAGGCGTTTTTCGCCCCCTGCGACAACGAGGCGACGCTCACCTTCCTTCGCTGCCTCGCCAGTCTGGAACAGGCTGCCGGTCGCTGACCTGCCCTTCAAGCTATTGGCTCTACAACAGCGAGGAGGCGGCCCCCACCCGGAAGCCGCCCCCTCTTTTCCTAACACCTAATTCCTAACCCCTCCCCTCACGCCTTCGCGGGCCGCGTTCCGCCCTTGCGCTTGTCCTTCCACTCCTCCAGGTACACCACCATCGGCGCGACGATGTAGATGGAGCTGTAGGTGCCGACCAGGATGCCGATCAAGAGGATCAGTGAAAAGTCGCGCAGCACCGGGCCGCCGAAGACCAGCAGGCTGACCAGCGGCAGCATGGTGCTGACGGAGGTCATCACCGTGCGCGAGAGCGTTTGGTTGATGGAGACGTTCACGATCTCGCGGTAGGGGCGTCCGCGCATCTCACGCAGGTTCTCGCGGATGCGGTCGGAGACGATGATCGAGTCGTTCAGCGAGTAACCGATCAAGGTCAGCAGCGCCGCCACGCTGGCAATCGTGAACTCCAGGCCCAGCAGGCTGAAGAGGCCCATCGCAATTGCCACGTCGTGAATCGCCGCGAGGATGCTGCCCAGGCCCATGATGAAGTCGAAGCGGAAGCCGACGTACACCAGGATCAGGCCCAGGCCCAGAATCACGGCGTAAACGGTCTTCTGCGTCAGTTCCTGGCCGACGGCGGGGCCGACCGTCTCGGTGGCCTGCACGTCACCCTGGGGCAGTTTGCTGATCGCGGCACTCAGCTTTTGCACCTCGGGCGAGGTGAGCTCGGGCACCTTCACGGTGTACTGGGCACCCGCGAGGCCCGGCGTCACGTCGCGCTGGATGGCGGCGCTCTGCGGCGTGACCTTGGCGACGCCCGCACCCGCGACGGCCGAGCGCACCTGCTCGGTGGTCGTCTGCCCGCTGGCGCGGACGGTGAGGGTGGTGCCGGGGCTGAAGTCCACGCCGTAATTCATTCCCTTGGTCGCCACGACCAGCCCGCCCAGCAGCGCCAGCGTCACGCTGATCGAGGTCACGATGGGCGCGACCTTCATGAAGTTGATGCTGGTGTGGGGAATGCGGGTGGGCGCACTCGCGTTGGGGCGCCGCTGCGCGAGGACCTGGAGGCCCCACTTCGCAAAGACCAGATTCGAGAAGGTGGAGGCGATCACGCCGATGATCAGGGTGACCGCAAAGCCCTTCACCGGGCCGGTCGAGTAGTTGTACAGCGCCAGCGCCGAGAGCAGGTGCGAGGCGTTCACGTCCAGAATCGCGGCGGTGGAGTGCTGGTAGCCCGCGCCGATGGCGTTCTTCAGGCCCTTGCCCTTGTGCATCTCCTCCTTGATGCGCTCGAAGGAAATCACGTTGCCGTCCACCGCCGCGCCGATGGTCAGCACCAGGCCCGCGATGCCCGGCAGCGTGAGAGTCGCCCCGAAGCCGCCCAGCAGGCCCAGGATCAGGATGCTGGAGAACAGCAGGCCGAGGGCCGCCACCAGCCCGAACCAGAAGCCGTAGTAGAAAAAGAGCATCCCGAACACCAGCAGGATGCCGACCAGCGCGGCCATCGCGCCGCTGCGGATCGCGTCGGCGCCCAGCGTCGGCCCGATGGCCCGCTCGGCTTCGGTCTTGATCTTGATCGGGAGCGCGCCCGACTTCAGCACCAGCGCGAGCTGGCTGGCGTCCTCGGCGCTGAAGTTGCCGCTGATCTGCACGTCCCGGAAGAGGCGCTGCTGGATGGTCGCCACCGACTGAATCCGGTCGTCCAGCACCACCGCCATCAGCCGCCCGACGTTCTTGCCGGTAAAGTCCCCGAAGGTCTGCGCGCCCTTGTCGGTGGTCTGGAAGTTGACCACCCAGCGCCCGGTGGTGGGGTCGGTCGCGGCCTTGGCATCCGCGATCACTTCACCGGTCGCCTGCACCGGCCCCAGGTCCGAGAGCTTGTAGCCGCCCGAGGGCGGGTCCTGCCGGGCGAGGGTGGGGTCCGGCTGCGCCCCCTGATTCACGATGCGGAATTCCAGGCGGGCGGTGCGCTGGATGATCTCGCGGGCGCGCTGCTGCACGGCGGGGGTCGCGCCGGGAATCTCCACGACCACGCGCTTGCCGCCCGCCACGGTCACGGTCGGCTCGGCCACGCCCAGCGCGTTGATGCGGTTCTCGATGACGGTCTTCACCCGGTCGAGTTCGTCGCGGGTGGCCTTGCCGCTTTCCGGCGCGAGTTCGATCCGGAGGCCGCCCTTGAGGTCCAGGCCCAGCGTCATGAACTGGTACTGGTCGTTCCACAGCGAAAGGGGTGTTTTGGGGTGTTCCCAGGGCCGCCAGACGTACAGCAGGCTGGCGAGCAGCGTCAGCAGCAGCAGCAGGCCGGTCCAGGGGTTGGGCCGACTGGCGCTCGGTGCCGCGCGCCGGGGGGGCGGGCGACGGTTGTTGCGGTTGCGGTTCGGATTGTTGTAGGTCACAGGTGAACTCCAGGGTTCGGCACGGGGAGCGGAAAGCCGGGGGGGCGGGACGCCAGCGTCTCAGCCGCCATCCGTCTGCCGCCGCCCCAAGAGCGCGAGGCTGCGCGGCAGGGTGGGCGGGGTCCAGGCCCCAAGCGGCGCGGGGGCCTGGGCAGACAGGTGCGCCAGCCGGAAAGGTTCGGGCGGCGCGGCGGTCAGCAGCAGCGGGCCGGGCGTCGGCTGCGGCGTGGGCCGCACTTCCGGCAGGGCCGGGGCGACACTCCCCGCTGTTACCCGCTGGCCCGGGTCGGTGACGTGGGGCTGGTGGCCCAGCACCACCGCCAGCACCGACAGCAGCGTGAGGACCCCCGGCCACGCCAGCAGCCGCGACCGCCGCAGGAGCGTCACGTCCGGGCGAACTGGGGAAGGCGGGGACTCGGGCATGATCGGGAGCCGCGCACGTGCCGGGAGGGCCAGCGGCCCGGGGGAAGCGGCGTGCGGAAGCGCCCCAGGATAGCAGAGCGCCGCCGGGGCGGAGGAGCCCCGCGCCCCGTTTTAGCCGCCGTTTAACCGGACTTCCCCACGCTGGAGGGTGCCGATCAGGCTGACCGGCCATCTCACCCAGGGAGTGTGTCCCGTGAATCACAGCAAAAAGCCCAGCAAGAAGCGCCCCATTCTGTTCGCCCTCGCCGCCGCCCTGCCCCTGGGCGCGGGTCTGGTCTTCGCGGCGGGGACAGCCTCCACTCCGTCCCAGCCTGCCCAGCCGGGACAGCCCCGGATGCAGAGCGGCACCAACTATACGGACGTGTTCCTCCAGAAACTCGCCGCGCAACTCGGCGTCAGCGTGGACCGGCTCCGGGCGGCCCTCACCGGTGCCCGGAACGCCACCCTCGACCAGGCGGTGCGGGCCGGGGACATCTCGCAGAGCCGCGCCGCCGACCTCAAATCCCGGATGCAGAATGCGCCGCTGAATTTCGGTTTCGGCGGCAGGCATGGGCGCGGGGGGCCTGGCGGCGGGATGGGCGAACGCGGCCCGCGCGCGGGCTTCGGCCAGGCCGTGATCGCCGCCGTCGCCCGGGCCCTCGGCCTCAGCGAGCAGGCGCTCCGGCAGCAGGTGCAGGGCGGGCGGACGGTGGCCCAGATTGCCCAGGCCAGGGGCGTCAGCACCCAGACCGTGCGGAATGCGGCCCTCGCTGCCCTGAAGACACAACTCGCCGCCCAGGTTCAGGCCGGACGCCTCACCCAGACGCAGGCAGACCAGCGCCTCGCCCGGGCCCAGGCCGACGCCAACTTCGGTCTGACGTTCGGCCGGGGCGGGCACGGCAGACCGAACGGGCAGAACGGCCCGCGCGGCTTCGGCCAGTCCGGCGACACCTCCGGCACCTGACCCACCGTTCGCCGTCCTCCCGACGGCGGATGACTGGCGAACCTTTTTGAGGTAGAGAGAGGCATGGTCCTCCCCGCCGTACCCATACCCACCCGTTCGCTCCTATGGCAGCGGGTGGGCTTCCGTTTTGCGCCGGTCTACGGTCTGCTGACGATCACGACCGGGCTGTTCCTGCCCTGGCTCCTGCCCTGGCGGGCGGCGGCGGAATGGTTCGCCCTGACGGTCCTGCATCAGCCCTTGCCGCCGCACCTGGCGGTGAACGGCAGTGGTGACACTCTGGAAAATTACGTCCTGGCGGCCCTCTACCTGCTGACGGCGCTGCTGGTCACGCTGGTCTGGAGCCTGCTGGAGCGGCGGGGGCGCCTGACCGAGCGGCTCTTCTGGCCCGCCCATACGGCGCTGCGCTTCTACACAGGCTTCTTTCTGCTGTTCTACGGCTGGAGCAAGCTGCTGCTCAGCCAGATGCCTGCCCCCGACCTGACCGACCTCCTGACGCCGCTGGGCGAGATGAGCCCGATGGGCCTGCTGTGGCGCGCCGTCGGGGCCTCCCCCCTGTACGAGGTGGCGGGCGGGCTGGCCGAGGCGGTGGCGGGGGCTCTGCTGCTGTTTCGCCGCACCAGTCTTCCGGGCGCGCTGCTGGGGGCAGGGGTGATGGTCTACGGGTTCCTGCTGAACCTCAGCTACGACGTGCCGGTGAAACTCTTCTCGGCGCATCTGCTGCTGTTCTGCCTGCTCCTGCTGATTCCCTTTCTGCTGCGGTTGTGGGCGCTGCTGGCCCTGGCAGCCCTGGCCTACCCGCCCTTCTCGGTCCGCCAGATGCAGCGGCAATACGCGGCCCGGCCCGCCGCATCGGACCTGGCGGGCATCTACACCGTGCTGAACGATTCCCGCCCCGCCGCCTCCCGCC
>NZ_CP038512.1:1200000-1437500 GCF_004758605.1 Deinococcus metallilatus | reverse complement strand
CCGAGGGGGCGGTGGACGCGCTGGGATCGCTGCTCAGCGAACTGGCGCCGTTCGTGCTGCATGTCGAGGACCTGCACGCCGCCTCCGCCGAGCAGCTCCGCCTGTGGAGCGCGCTCGCGGCCGCCGTCACGCGCAGCCGGGGCGTAGCCCTCCTCGCCACGACGCGCCAGCGGCCTCCCGAACCCTTCGAGGCCCAGGCCCTGCCTCCCCTGACGCGGGAGGAAACCGCCGCGCTTCTGCGGCAGGGCCTGGGGGCGGACCTGCCGGGCGAGGCCGCCACGTGGATCGAGCGGCGGGCACTCGGCAATCCGCTGTTCAGCCTCGACTACCTGCGGTTTCTGGTGCGGCAGGGCTGCCTCTGGAACGACGGGCACCGCTGGCACTGGCGCGCCCCACGCGAGGACCGCATTCCCAGCGGTGTCGAGGCCCTGATCGCCCACCTCCTCCACACGGCGGCGCTGAGCTGCGAGGCGCAAGCGGCCCTACACGCGCGCTCGGTCCTCCCCCCCGAAGTCCCCCCGGAGGTCTGGGCACAGGTCGCGCGGCTGGACCCCGGCAGGCTGCCCGGCGCCCGGGAGGAACTGGAGCGCCGGGGCATCCTGCGGGGAGGGCACTTCGTTCACCCGCTGTACCGCGAGGTGAACTGGCGGCACCTCGCGCACGAGCGGCAGCGCGACCTGGCGAGGCGGGCGGTGGCCGCGCTCCAGGGAACAGACGTGGAAGCGGCGGCGGCCCTGGTCCCCCAGGCGGACCTGACGGCGGAAGAGGCGCTCCCCCTCCTGCGCCGCGCCGCCGAGCGGGCACAGGAACAGGGGCGGGGGCGCCGGGCCGCCGAGTTCCTGACCTGGGCCGCCGACCGGGCCAGCGGCAGTGAGCGGGTGGACCTGGCGCTGGCCGCCGCGCGGCTGTGGCGCGAACACGAGCCGGGCCGGATGGTCGCGCTGGCCGAGCGGGCGCTGGCAGGGCAGCCCGGCAATCTGGAGGCGACCTTTCTGCTGGCGGGCGGGCTGGTCCTGCAAGGCGAGGGGGAACGGGCCGAACGGCTGATCGCGGCGCTGCGGGACGCCTCCGGGGCAGAGCCGCGCTGGCTCTTTCAACTCATGGCGCTGCACGCCGAGAGGAACGATTACGTGGCCGTGTTGGACCTCTGGCAGGCCCATCCCGCGCTGCACGCCGAGGTGCCCGCACCCGTGCTGGCCCAGGTCGTGCGCGCCCTGGATTTCTGCGGGCAGACCGCGGGGGCCTGTGCCCTGGCGAGCCGCCACCTGGCCCGCGCGGGCCTGACGGACGACGAACGGACAGCCCTGCTGTTCGCCCGTGCCCGCGCCCTTTACAACGCGGGGGAGGTCACGGCAGCCGAGGCGGACGCGAGCGAGGTCGTCACCCTCGCGCGGGCGGGAGGGCGGCGGCACGATCTGGCCCGCGGCCTGTCCACGCGGGCGACCATCCGCGACAGCCTGGGCCATTACCCCGAGGCGCTGGCGGACGCCCAGGCCTCGCTGGCGCTGTTCGCGGAACTGGGGGCCACGCGCGACCACGCGCAGCAGCAGAGCCGCCTGGCCTGCCTGCTGCTGGAATACGGCGAATACGCAGAGGCGGAGACGCTGCTGCAAGAAGGCCTGGAGGTCATGCGGCGGGCGGGCGTGTCCCATCTGCTGGCCCTGGCCGAATACAACCTCGCCTACCTGTACCTGGAGCAGAATCCGCCCTTCGGCGGGACGCTGGCCCTGAAGTACGCCCACGCCGGGCTGGAACACGCCCGGCAGGCGGGCAGCCCCCTGATCGTCGCCCAGACCGCCACGATGGCCGCCCGCGCCGAGGCCACCCACGGTTCGCCCGAACGTGCCCTTGCGCTGGCGGACGAGGCGCTCGAACTGATGCGGCGGCACGGCTCCTCGCACGATACCGCCTGGTGTACCTGGGCCAGAGGGTTCGCGCTGGAAGCGGCGGGCCGCCCCGCCGAGGCCCTGGCCGCCTTCCGGGCGGGGGCGGAGGACCTGGTGGGGCGCGGCCTCACCCTCTGGGCCAACCGGCTGGGCCTGGAAGCCGACCGGCTGGCCGGTGACACCGCCGCCGCACAGGTGAAGCTGCGGTTTTTCGAGCAGCACCAGCTCCGCAACTGGATGAACGTGACGGCCCGGTACTTTCCGGCCCTGACCGGGGCCTCCTCCCCGGTGCCTGGCCCGGCCTGCGCGGTGCGGCTCGATGTGCTGGGACCGGTCCAGCTCTGGCGGGACGGGGAACTGCTGAAGTATCGCGGCCACAAGGGCAAGGAACTGTTGGCCTCCCTGCTGGAGACGCGGCTGGCGGGGCAGGCCGAGGTGAGCCAACTCGCCCTTCAGGAAGCGCTCTACCCGGAATTGCCGGACTTCCAGGCCGCCTCGGCCTTGCAGCAGCTCGTCTACCGGCTGCGTCAGGTGCTAGGCCAGGAGGCGATCCTGCGGACGGACAACGGGTACCGCCTGGGCGCCGTCCAGTCCGACGCCGAGACGTTCCTGAGCACCGGGGACACGCGGCTGTGGCGCGGTCCCTACCTGCACGGCCTGGGGTCCGGCTGGGACGTGACGGTCGAGGAAGCCCTCGCCCACCAGCTCCAGCGCCGAGCGCGCGAACTGCTGGAGGACGACCCCCGCGAAGCGGCGCGGCTGGGCCGCCTCCTGCTGGAGCACGATCCCTACGACCGTCAGGCGCTGGCCCTGACGCTGCGTGCCCTCCTGGCCAGCGGGAACCGCCGGGGCGCGCAAAAGCTGTATGACCAGAGCCGGGAACGCTTTCTGGAGGTGGGCGAACACCTGCCCGCATGGGAAACGCTGCTGGAGGAGACTCCGGCGTGAAACGGCACAAGCCCCCTTCAATCTCTAGATAACGCGCCGATCTCTCATTGGAGAAAACACGTTGAGAACGACAAAAAACTCCTCCCCCTTGAGGGGGGAGGCTGGGACTTGTAAAGCTGCGAAGCAGAGGGGGTGAGCGGGCTGGGCGTTTGCAAGGCCAGTGGGAAGGCTTGCCCTCCTTTTTGAGGCTGCCACCCCTCTCCCACAAGGGAAGAGGGAGAAAAACGACCTCCCCACCGTACACCCCCCGTTCGCGTTAGTGGCGCGTTACCTTTCCAGCCCTAAGCTCGGGGCCAGGAAGGAGTCCGGCGTGCCCAGGAACCCCGTGTCCTACCACCTCTGCCCGCGCTGTGGCCGCGCGGTCCCGGCCCAGACGCAGGAAGTCTTCTGCGTGAACGACGGGACCAGGCTCCTGACCGCCTGCCCCGGCTGCGCCCAGCCCATCCGGTCGCCCTACTCGCAGTTCTGCCCCCGGTGCGGCCAGGCCTACGCCGCACCCCTCCCCCGCCCGCAGCCCGGCCTCTAGCCGCTCCCTCGAAAGGACGCATGATGAACACACCCGCTGCCCACCTCGCCCTGACCGCCCTCCTTGCCCTGAGTGCTTCCGGCCTCGCCCAGGCGGGGCCGAAAAGCAGCCTGGTCGGCGCCAGCTTCACGCCGGACGCGGTGATCGTGACCGACCGCCAGGCCGTCGCGGACTTCGCCGGGGCGCTGCGGGACGCCGCGACCGCCGCCGGGGGAACCTGCCAGAAAAGCGAGTACGTGGTGTGGCCCAAGATCAGGCCCGGCCTGGAACAGCAGTTCAACACGGGCCTGGGCGCCCTAGGGTTCCAGTACGACCTGCTGGACAAGAGTGACGACCAGGACGGGTACGCGGCGGTCTTCCGGCTGAGCAAGGCCGGACAGGCCCTCGCGGGCATCTGGGTGGAGACGGGGGGTACTGCCGTTCTCGGCTGGTGCACCCTTAAGCTGACGCAGACGGCGCAGGCACCGACCCGGCCCACCTCGGCACCTCCTGCCCCGGCCCCCAGGCCAGCGCCCGCACCTGCTCCCGCCCCCGCTCCGGCCAGCCGACCGCCCGCCCAGGCCGCCAAGGCGCCCGCCCCCAAGCCCGGATACGTGTCGGGCATCGTGCTGGACACCCAGGGCCGCCCGTTGGCGAATGCCCGCGTGTACCTGGACGGCACCACCTTCACCCAGGGGCAGCGCACCAGCTTCGAAACGGTGACCAAGGCCGACGGGACCTATGCCCTGCGGGTGCCCGACGGGCGCTATCACGCCAAGGCGTCGTACACCACCCAGTACGGGGGACGCACCTATTCGTTCATCCTCTACCCCGAAAGCGGCAACCCGAAAACCGAGGTGGACTCGACCGAGGGCGGCAACCTCAATTTCCGCTGGAAACTCACCGGCCTCACCGCCTACAGCGCGCCCGGCGCCAGCGACCCGACCAGCTTCTACGGCGCGAGCGTGAACTTCAGTTACTGCGGCCTGCCCGCCAGCGCCTACTGCGACGCGAAGTATACGGAGGTCACGCCCGGCGCGGCCCCGGCTGGCTCCACCGTCACCGTCACCCTCACGCCGCGGGGACCGCTGGTGGACGGCACGACCGGCAAGCCGGTGGTGTTCACCTTCAAGGCGGCCCCGCTGTCCCCGCCCGGCGGCTATCCCTACACGAATCCCAATGGCGGCGGGCGGACGGTGCTGGGCGAAGGCTGGCCCTACCACTCCACCAACCTCAACGACCTTCCCCTGGGCGCGTATGTCCTGACGGCCACCGCCACCCTCCCCGACGGCAGCACCCGGCCCCTGAAACTCGGCCTGGACGCTGCCAATGTGGAAAGCATCAGCCTGAACGTGGACTTCGCCCCCTGGGACGACTTCAACCCGGCGAGCTACATCGGGGGCGGTCTCAAGCAACTCACGGTGTACGTGCGGGACTGACGGGGAAGCCCTCCTTCACCCCCGGCCACAGACAGCCCCGCGCCCGTGCGCCATCCTGTAGGTGTGAAGCTGACGGTTCTGGGCAGTACGGGCAGTATCGGGACGCAGGCGCTGGACGTGGCGCGGGAGCGCGGCTGGGAGGTCGGCGCGCTGGCGGCGGGGCGCAAGCTCGACCTGCTGGAAGCGCAGGTGCGGGAGTTCCGCCCGGACGTGGTGAGCGTGGCGGAAGAGGTGCTGGCCGAGGCGCGGTCCCGACTTCCCGGTGTGCGCGTGATAGCCAGCCCTTCGGAAGTCGCGGCCCTCCCGGCGGACGTGGTGGTCAACGCGATGAGCGGATTGATCGGCCTGGAGCCGACGCGGACGGCGCTGGAAGCGGGGCGGGCGGTGGCGCTGGCGACGAAGGAAGCGATGGTCACGGCGGCGGACCTGATCTGGCAGGCGGCGGCGCGCGGCGGGGGCCGCCTGGTCCCGGTGGACTCCGAGCATACCGGCGTGTTCCAGTGCCTCACCGGGGAACACCTGGCGGACGTGGCCGAGCTGATCCTGACAGCGAGCGGCGGGCCCTTTCGGGATGGCCCGGCGGACCTCAGCGGCGTGACCCCAGAGCAGGCCCTCAAGCACCCCTCGTGGAGCATGGGGCCGAAAATCACCATCGATTCGGCCACCTTGATGAACAAGGGGCTGGAGGTGATGGAGTGCGCCAGCCTGTACGGCCTGCCGCTGTCGCAGGTGGGCGTGGTGATTCACCCGCAGAGCGTGGTCCACGCGGCGGTGCGCTTTCGTGACGGCAGCCTGAAGGGGCAGTTCGGCCCGACGGACATGCGCCTGGCAATCGCCTACGCCATCGACGCCGCGCCTGGCGGCATGACCCGCCCCGGCGACGTGCGGGGCGCGCGGCGGGGGCCTTCGGTCGCCGGGCACCTCGGCTGGCCCCTGCGGGGAAGTTGGGAATTCCGCGAGCCGGACGCCGCCCGTTTCCCCTGCCTCGGCCTCGCGTACCGGGCGGGCGAGGCGGGCGGCCTCTTCCCTGCGGCGCTGAACGCGGCGGATGAGGTGGCGGTGGCAGCCTTTCTGGCCGGGCAGATCGGCTTCACGGACATCCCGCGCCTGATCGAGCGGGTGCTGGACGAGACGCCGCGCGGCACGCTGTCCTGGGACACTCTCGCGCAGACGGAAGCGTGGGCCAGGGCGCGGGCAGACGAACTCGTGGCGGCGGGGGTGCGGGCATGAACGTCCTCCAGAGCATCGCGGCGGCCCTCACGCCCCTGGGGCTGCTGTGGACGCTGCTGATCATCGGCGCGGCGACCTTCCTGCACGAGCTGGCGCACTTCGCCCTCGCGCGCTGGCAGGGCGTGGCGGTGAAGTCCTTCAGCGTGGGGATGGGGCCGGTGCTGCTGCGGCGGGTCTGGCGCGGGACCGAGTGGCGCCTCAGCCTGCTGCCCATCGGCGGCTATGTGGAAATCGACGGGATGGCCCCGGTCGAAGAGCCAAACGGCGTCTACCGCCAGCCCACCCGCGGCTTCGCGGCGCTGCCGACCTGGGGCAAGGTCGCGGTGCTGCTCGCCGGGCCGCTGATGAATCTGGTGCTGACCATCGGCCTGATGACACTCACCTTCGCCTCGCAGGGGGTGCCCGCGCCAGACCGTGCGCGGATCGAGGCGGTGCTGCCGAACTCGCGGGCGGGGGCGCTGGGACTCCAGGCGGGGGACGTGATCACGGCGATCAACGGGCGCGACATCCCCGACACGTACACCGTGAACGGCCAGCCGCACGCCGGGTGGGAGAGCCTGCGCGATACGCTCGCCACGAGCGGGCACAAGACGCTGACCGTCCTGCGAGACGGTACGGCCCGCCAGGTCGCCTTCGACTGGCAGGCCCGCGTGAACGGCGTCCAGCAGCGCCTGGGGATTCAGTACGCCCCGGACGTGCAGCCCGCCAGCCTGCCCGCCGCCTTCGTCACCTCCCTGCGGACGACCGGGGAGGCCGTGCCGCAACTTCTGCGCGCTTTCGGCGGCCTTTTCGCCAAGTTCTTCACCCTGAATCTCTCTCAGGATCAGAATGTCAGCGGTCCCATAGGCACGGCGCAGATCGTGAGTCAGGCCGCCGCGCTGAGTCCCTGGGCCCTGGTGCAGGTGGCGGTCCTGCTCAACCTCTCGCTGGCCTTTTTCAACCTGATCCCGATTCCCGGCCTGGACGGCGGACGCATCCTGCTGGTGCTGGTGGGCGCGCTGCGAGGTCGCCCCCTCACGCTGGCGCAGGAACAGGCGATCAACGTGGCGGGCTTCGCCTTCGTGATGCTCTTGATGGCCTTTGTGGTGGTGCGGGATGTGAGCCGGTTTTTTTAGGAGCTTTCAGCTTTCCGTGGTCAGCCGTCAGCAAAAACGGCTGAAAGCTGACCGCTGAAGGCTGAAGGCTTTACCATGTCCGGGATGCAGCAGGCACAGGCGCAGGAAACAGGGGCGCGCGTGGCGGTCGTGATTCCCGCGTTCAACGAGGAGGAGACGGTCGCGGGCGTGATCCGGGTGGCGCGGGAACTCACGCCCGAGGTGGTCGTGGCGAGCGACGGCAGCAGCGACCGCACCGCGCAGGTCGCGCGGGACGCCGGGGCGCGGGTCGTGGAGCTGCACGAGAACGTGGGCAAGGGTCCGGCCCTCAAGGCTGCACTGGAGGCCACCACCGCCGAGTACGTGGTGATGCTGGACGCCGATCTGATGGGCCTGACGCGGGACCATCTGGAGCAGCTCCTGCGGCCCGTCCGGGCAGGCAAGCTGGACATGGCCATCGGCGTGTTCGAGGGGGGCGGCTTCGCCAGCGACTGGGGCAACAAACTCACGCCGCACCTCAGCGGGCAGCGGGCCTGCCGCCGCGACTGGCTGCTGGCCGTGCCGCGTCTGGGGGATGAACGCTGGCCCGAGCCGCCCATCACCGACCACCTGCGCGCGACCGGGGCGCTGTGGGGCTATGTGGAACTGGGCCAGGTCAGGCAGGTGCTCAAGGAAACCAAGCGCGGTTTCTGGAAGGGGGTCAGCTACCGCACGAAGATGTACGCCGACCTCCTCACCTACAAACGGCGGAAGCGGCGGGAGGGGTAGCCGGGGCCTGACCGGACAGGGCTTCAGGAAGATCGAAAAGCGCGTGCTAGCCTCGCCCCCATGACCGCAGCCCACCCCGGCCCCGTGACGCCCGCCCCCCTCTTCGAGCAGGCCGCCATCGCGGGCGTCGGGCTGATCGGGGGCAGCGTGGCGCTGGGACTGCGGCAGCGTTTTCTGGCCCGGCGCGTGATCGGGTACGACGCCAGCGTGGAGGTGCTGCGCGAGGCCGAAGCCCTGGGCGTGGTGGACGAGGTGCGGGCCACCCCGGGCGAGTGGCTGCGGGACTGCGATCTGGTGGTGCTGGCCGCGCCGATGCGGGCACTGGCACCGCTGGCCCGCGACCTGGCGCCCTTCGTCTCCCCCACCGCGCTCGTGACGGACGTGGGCAGCGTGAAGGCCGGGATCGCCGCCGAGCTGGAGGCGCTGGGCGTGCGGAACTTCGTCCCGGGGCACCCGATGGCGGGCAGCGAGCGGGGCGGCGTGACGCACGCGCGGGCGGCCCTGCTCGAAAACGCCGTGTGGGTTCTGACGCCCACCGACCACACGCCGCTGACGGCCCTCAGCCGGGTGAGAACGCTGGTCGAGCAGCTCGGCGCGGCCCCGGTGGTGATGCCGCCCGACGCCCACGATCAACTGGTGGCGACGGTCAGCCATCTGCCGTACCTCGCCAGTCTGGCCCTCACGCATCTGGTCGCGCGGGACGAGCGGCTCAGCCTGCTGGCCGCCGGGGGCTTCCGCGACCTGACGCGGGTGGCGAGCGGCGACCCCCGGATGAGCCGCGACATGGTGGTGGAAAACCGCGCCGCGCTGCGCGAGGCCCTGGCCCGCTTCCGCCGTCAACTCGAACGCCTGGAGGCCGACCTGGACCAGCCCGAGGAACTGCTGGCCGCCGCCACCGAGGGCAAGCGCACCCGCGACAGCCTCCCGGTCGTGAAGCGCAGCCTACTGCCCCCGAAGCATGATCTGGTGGTCGCCGTGCCCGACCAGCCCAACCAGATCGGGGCGGTCACGCAGGCGCTCGGCGCGGCGGGCGTGAACATCAAGGACATCGAGGTTCTGGCGATCCGCGAGGAGGGCGGCGCGATCCGGCTGGGGCTGGAGAGCGTGGAGGACGTGCGCCGGGCGAGCGAGATTCTGGGGTCGGCGGGCTTCGAGGTGCGGGGGCGGGGCTGAGTCAGGCGGGGCGGCCCGCTTCCGCCATATGGTCCAGCAGGGCGTCCAGGCCGACCTGGAGGCCACCACGCGGGCCACTTTCCCCAAACATGCCGCTGCGTTCCAGCACCGCGAAGCCATGCAAAAAGGTCCAGAAGGCCACCGCATGATCCGTGTCGTCGGGGTGGCCGCTGAGTGCCCCGACCAGAGCGAGGAGCGTATTCCACAGCCGCTTGCCGCTGGCCTGCTGGGCGGGGTCGCCACAAGCGGGCGTCAGCAGCAGGGCGTACAGGTGGGGGTGCAGGCGCGCGTACCGGAGATAGGCGTGGGCCGCGGCGACCAGCGCCTCGCGCGGCAGCAGGCCCTGGCTGGCCGCTTCGAGGGCCTGCCTTAAAGCCAGCATGGCCCGCTGCTCCAGGGCGCACAGCAGGCCCTCCCGGCCAGGGTAGTGCCGGTAGAGGCTGCTGGGACGCACGGACAACCCTTCGGCCAGGCTCCGCATGTTGAGCGCCTCCGGCCCCCCCTCTTCGAGAAGCGACTGGGCCGCGTTCAGGATGGTTTCCGGGTTGAGTTTGGCAGGGTAAGGCATGGTGAACAGGGTACGTCTTGACCGAGGGCAGCGGAAGGTGTACGGTGTTCACCATGAAGAAGAACGATGTTCACTTTGCGCCACCGGACGCCCTCTCCCCGGCTATTTGGGGGGTGGAGCAAGGGCCACAGGACTCTTCCTGGAGGACCAACTGGCTGGACCTGCTCGCGTTTGGGCTGGAACTCGCGGCACTGGCGGCGCTGGCGGGGTGGGGCTGGCAGGTGGGGAGGTGGATTCCGGCGCTGGGCGCACCGCTCGCCTTCGCCCTGGTGTGGGGAACGCTGCTCGCGCCGCGTGCCCGCGTCCATCTGCCCACCGCGGCTCACCGCGTCCTGAAACTCACGTTGTTCGGCCTGGTGGGGCTGGCGGCGGGGCAGGTCTGGGGACTGGTGCCCGCCGGAGTGTTCCTCGGGCTGGCGGCGCTGACCGTCCTCGTCGCGCCTGCCAGGAGGCTCCAATGAACGGCCTCGCCCTGACGCGCCTGGGGCTGGTGAATGTGTACCTCGTGCCCGAGGACGACGGCTTCACGCTGATCGACGCGGGTCTGCCCGGCATGGCCCCGGTGATCCTGAACGCGGCCCGCGCGGCGGGAAGGCCCATCCGGCGCCTGCTGCTCACGCACGCCCACGGCGACCATGTGGGCAGCCTGGACGATCTGAAAGCCGCCCTCCCCGACCTGGAAGTGCTGGTCGGGAAGGGCGAGGAGGGAAATCTGGTCCACAGCCACGTGCGGACAGCGCCCACACGCTGGCTTTCGGAAGGGGAACGGGTGGGGCACCTCCGCGCCGTCGCCACGCCGGGGCACGCGCCCGGACACCTGGCCTTTCTGGACGAGCGGGACGGCACGCTCTATGCCGGGGACACCTTCGTGAACGTGCTGGGCCTGCGGGTGGTCACCGAGTTGCATCCCCTGTTCCCGATGCCCACCCTGGGGACCTCCGACCCCGCGCAGGCCCTGGAGAGTGCGCGGTGCCTGCTGGACCTGCCCCTGGCAGCCCTGGCCCTGGGACATGGCCCCGTGCTGAGTGCTCCCCGGGCGGCCATGACCCGCGCGGTCCAGCGGGCCGAGCGCGCCCTGCAAGAGCCGCCCTCCCCCTTCCGGCTGGCGCTGGCCCGGCGCGTCAACCGGCTGTTCAGCGCGGGGGGGCGGAAGGGTTCCTGAAAGGGAGGGGAGCACTGGCCCCCAGGCACCCCCCATTCCCCGCTCAGTACTCGTCCCCGGGCCGGAGCCGCAGGTTCTCGCGCCAGAGGGCGAGCAGTTCCTGAAGGTCATCCGTGGGGTCCGCCCGAGGTTCCAGCGGCGTGAGTTCGTCCAGCACCTCGAAGGTAAAGCCGTCCGCGCCGTCCCGGTTCCAGTCCTGCTGGAGCGACCAGTTAGGGTGGTTGCCCAGGTCCAGTTGAAACCGGATGCGGTTCAGGGTGCCGGTCAGGTGCGCGCTGTGGCCGATCAGCATTTTTCCCGTGCGGTGGTGGAGGACGCGGTAGACGCCGAGGCGCGGCGTGAAGCCCTTGTAGGGGCGGGAAGCGGAGGTCATGAGGGTTCTCCTGTGGCAGAGGGAGTGGCGAAGCCCTGCGGGGGGCGCGCGCTCCGCCTGAAGACGACCAGGCCAAGCAACAGCACGGCACTCCCGGCGAAAAAGGCGATGCCGGGAAGCGGCACCGGCGCCGCTGGTCCGGTGAACCGGGCAAAGAGCGCCGTGGAGACGAGCGGCCCGACGATGGCACCGAGACTGTTCAGGCTGGCGAGCGCCCCCTGGACGCGGCCCTGCGCGTCGGCGGGCACTCTGGCGGCGAGCATGGCCTGGAGGGCGGGGCCGCCCAGCCCGAGCATCACGCCGATCAGCATGGTGGCGTACAGCATCCAGCCGTCCGAGGACAGACCGTACAGCACGTAACTCAGGGCGCCCAGCAGCAGGGAAAGGACGACCGTGCGGCGTTCCCCCAGCCTCCGGATGACCCGCCCGAGCAGCAGCATCTGCACCAGGACCATCAGAAAGCCACTCACGGCCAGCGAGGCGCCGTTCGCGCCGGGTGCCCAGCCGAAGCGGGCGGTGGTGTACAGCACCCAGGTACTCGTGCTGAACTGCACGGCCAGCCCGGCCAGCATCAGGGTCACCGCCAGCCCCGGGACACCAGGGAAGCAGCACAGCATCCCCAGACCGCACAGGGGGTTGAGGTGGGCCAGCCCGAAGGGGCGGCGCCGGGTGGGCAGCAGGGACTCGGGCAGCACCAGCAGGCCGTACAGGAAGTTCAGGAAGGCCAGGCCCGCCGCGAAGAAGAAGGGCAGCCGCAGGTCCACCTGGCCCAGCAGACCGCCGAGGGCCGGTCCCGCGATCAGGCCCAGCCCGAAGGCCGCGCCCACCATGCCGAAGTTCTTCGCGCGGTTCCCGGCGGTGCTGATGTCGGCGACGTAGGCGTTGGCAGTGGACACGCTGGCGCTGGTCATCCCGGCCAGCGCACGGGCCAGCAGCAACCCGGGCGGCGCGGGCGTCAGGCCCATCAGCAGGGTCGCCAGCGCGGTCCCCAGCGCCGAGAGGAGCAGCACCGGGCGGCGCCCGTAAGCGTCACTGAGGGCACCGAGAACCGGCGAGAACAGCAGTTGCATCAGCGCGTAGAGGCTGATCAGTAGACCGTACACCTGTGCCGTCTCGCCCCGGTCATGGACGAGTTGCGCCACCAGTTCCGGCAGGACGGGAATCAGCAGGCCCATCCCCAGCATGTCGATGACGAGCGTGACGAAGAGAAAGAGGAATGCGGGAGCGGGGCGCGGGCGGGACCTGGGCATGGGAATCTCCAGAAAGCAATGGCCTCCCATCACACCGTCAGCGTGGACGGTATGCCGAAGCAGGGGGTCAGGGGTGTGGAGCAGCGTCAGCGGCGCGGGGAAGCGTCGCCGGGTTCCTGGTTCAGTTCAGCGGGCAGGCTTCAGGCGGGGTCGGTTCCCTCCTGACTGCGGCTGGCCTGAAAGACGGGGGCGGCCAGAGCCAGAGCGTGCGCGCGAATCTCTTCGGGCCAGGCCTGGCTGTGCTTCTCGAACCGGGTGAGGTCGCGGGCGTACAGGGCGCGGGACGCCTCCTCGAAACCGGGGAGGTCACCCGCCATCACACCCAGAAAGCGGTCGGCGGCGGTCTGGGCCTGCCGCACGCGCTCCTGCTCCGGGTTCTGTTTGCGTGCCTCGTCGATCAATCGGCGCAGGGTGGCCGAGGCACCCCCCGGCTGTTCCTCCAGCCAGGTCCAGTGGCGGGGCAGCAGCGAGACTTCCCGCGACACGATGCCCAGTTTGGGACGGCCCGGCCCGGCCCGCCTCGGCAGCGGTGCTTCCCGTTCCAGCACCTCCTCCAGCGTGCCTCGCAGATTGAAGTCCACCTGCCTGCCGCCGCGGTCCTCGAAGATCAGGAGGGGGAGGTGGGGGTCAAGCTCGTCCAGTTGCGCCTTGACCTGCGTCAGCAGGGGACGCAGTTCGCCGTTGGCAAGCCATCGGTGACCGTGAAAGGCAGTGTAGGTGGTTGGCTCATCCATGCCGAAATACTACCCGGGTAAAATAAAGCTGTCAATATTACCCGGCTAATATTTATGGCTGATAGGGAAACCGGGACTTCCAGGCTCCAGGGGGAGCGGAAATCCCGGCGAAGGCAAGAGCTGTATGTGGGAGGGCATTTTTGCTCCTCCCCCTTGAACGCTCGATGTGCAATAGAAACTTGCTGTCTGGGATGAGCTTTTTGATCCCTCCCCCCTTGCGGGGGACTCGTAGAGCTGCTTGCAGAGGGCTGGGGAGGGGGGTGGCGGGCGAAGCTCGCCCTCATGCCAGACGAGAAAACCACTGCTGCATTCCCACCGCCCCTGCTCTTCATTGCACATCAAGCGTCTTGAGGCGGGAGGCTGGGACTGGTACAGCTTCGCAGGAGAGGGGGTGAACGTGCCTGGCTCCCAGAGCCACCTTTCCCTCAACTCCCCCACTCTTCCCGCGCGAACTTCGCGTAAATCCTGAGCTTCTTACATCGCCGCAGGTACCTGAATCCCAATCAGATCGAGCGTTTCCTCGAAGGCCTGCCTCAGGCGGGCCACCAGGGCGAGGCGGGCCTCGCGCAGTCCGGCGGGACTCTGGAGGACGTTGGTGGTCGGTTTTCCGGCCTTGTCCTTGGCATTGAACCAGGCGTTGAAGGCAGTGGCGAGGTCGAGGGCGTACTGCGCGACCACGTGGGGCGAGTGGACGCGGACCGCCTGCGCGACCACCTCCGGCAGCTTGGCGACCATCTTGGCCAGCGTCAGGTCAAGGTCGGTCAGGGCGTCCCAGTCGGCGCCAGTGCCGTCGATGGCGTATCCGGCTTCCTGAGCCTTGCGGAGAATGCTCGCGGCGCGGACGGCGGCGTACTGCACGTAGGGGGCGGTGTCGCCGTTCAGGGCGAGGGCCTGCTCCCAGCGGAAATCGATCTTGCGGGTCGGCTCGGCCTTCAGCATGGCGAAGCGGATCGCGCCGATGCCGATGCGGCGGGCGATCTCGGCGGCGTCCTCGCGGGCGGCCAGGTCGGGGTTGATCTCGGCCAGCACCGCCAGCGCCCGCCGCTCGGCCTCGTCCATCGCCTCGTCGGCGCTCACGGCGATGCCCCTCCGGCCCGAGATGGTCTGCCCTTCCAGCGTCACGAAGGCGTAGGAGAGGTGGATGCTGCGCGCCTGCTTCTCGGGTTCGCCCGCCACGCCCAGCGAGGAACGCACCACCGTCTGCGGGTGGTCCTGGCGCGAGTCGATCACGTTGATGACCTCCTGCGCGTGGCCGAACCGGCGCCGGGTATCGGGTTCGCCGTCCGGGGCGCTGGTCCAGACCACGTGGCCCTCGGGGTCCGTGATGAAGGGCTTGAACTTCATGCCCTCGAAGAGGCCGAACTTCCAGAACTGGTAGCCGATGTCCTTGGCGGCGTACATCGCCGTGCCGTCCGAGCGCAGCAGCACCACGTTCGGCTCCTCCAGGCCCGGCATGAACTCGGACACGTCCATCACGAAGGCCCCGGCGTACTTGCCCTCCTGCGGGTGCGAGGTGTAGCGGCTCTTCTCCAGAATGTTCATCGCGCTGCTGAGAAAGCCGCTGCCCACCACGTCCGACTCCCAGTTCAGCAGGTCGTAACGGGCGCCCAGGCGGAAGCAGGTTTCGAGGTGGGCGCGGACCACCTTCTCGATCTCGGGCCGCAATTCTCCGGCTTCCAGACGGTGCATCACGGCGCTGATGCCTTCTTCGAGAGCGGGCTTCGCGGGGTCGGCGTTCAGGCGCACGTAGCCCTCACCGAGCCAGTGGTCATACTTCTGCACGCCGTCCCAGGCGCGGTGATAGTGGTTCACCGCGAACAGCGCCTCGGCGGCCTGCCGCCCGGTATCGTCGATGTAGTTCTGAACCTCGACCGTGTGCCCCGCCGCGCGGAAAATGCGGGCGATGCTGTCTCCCAGCACCACGTTCCGCAGGTGGCCGACGTGCAATTCCTTGTTGGGGTTGACGGAGGTATGTTCGATCACGACCTTGCCGCTCTGCGCCGGAATCAGCGCCTGCTCCTCCACCACCCCCTTGACGAACGCGCCCACGTCCACGAAGAAGTTCAGGAAAGGCCCGGCCGCCTCCACGCGCGAGATGCCCTCCGGGAGCTGCACCTGCTGGGCGAGCTGGGCCGCGACCTGGGCGGGGTTCTGGCCCAGGGCCTTCGCCATCTGGAAGGCGGCGGGCGTGCCGTAGTCGCCGGGCTTGTTGGCCGGGGTTTCCTGAATCGCCACGTCCACCGGCGCCCCGAGTTCGGCAGCGGCCCGTTCGACGGCGGCTTTGAGTTCAGCCTTGAGGTCCATAACCGGAGATTCTAGCAGTCAGTGGTCAGCGGTCAGCTTTCAGCCGTCAGGGATCAGGCGTCAGGAGTTGGTGAAAAGACTTACACTCCCCGCTGCCCGCTGCCCGCTGCCTGTTACGCTGGACCATGCACAGCCGACTCCTCCAGACCAGCCCCACAGGCGAACGGACCTTCGTGCTCGTCTTTGCCGCCGGGGATGAGGTGGCGCAGGGCCTCCAAGCCTTTGCGCGCGAGCAGAACCTCGATGCCGCCGCCTTCACGGCCATCGGCGCGCTGAGCGACGTGAAGTTCGGCTTCTATGACGTGGACGCGCAGGAATACGTTCCTACCGAGGTGAACGAGCAGGTCGAGGTGCTGAGCCTGCTGGGCAACGTGGCGCTGAAGGAGGACGGCACGCCCCAGGTCCACGCCCATCTGGTGATCGGCAAGCGCGACGGCACGGCGATGGGCGGCCACCTGCTGCGCGGGCACGTCAAGCCCACGCTGGAGGTCACGCTGACCGAGCAGCCCACCCACCTGCGCCGCAAGTTCAACCAGGAGTTCGGGCTGACGCTGATTGATCTGGGGGAGGAGGAGGCTCCACGGTGATCACGGGGCGCCTCACTTCACCTCCACCACGACCGGGCCCGCCTGCACGCGCAGCGGCTCACCGCCTGCCTCGCCGTCGAACCAGCCCGTCAGCGTGTACGTCCCGGGTGGGAGGGGCGGCAGGGTCCGTTTCAGGGTCAGCGTCTCGCCGGGCGCGAGGATACGGCTGAACTGGAGTTCGGGGCAGGTCAGGCGTCCGGCAGATGTGGGAGCGGCCACCGCTGTCCCGTCCAGCCGCGCCAGGGCGACGTAGGGCGGCAGGCCGCAACTGCCCCAGTTGACCTGCGCGGCATACCTCAGCAGCAGGGGCTGCCCGCTCCCGTTCTGCACCGTGAGGGCGACCGTCACCTCCCGCCCGGTGGCCGCCGCTTCAGCCTGCGCGGTGAGCGGCGGAATGGACTGGGGGAAAACTGCGGCCGCAGGCCCAGGACCGGGCGGCGACTCGTGCGGGTCAGGACCCGGCAACCCGCCCAGCAGCGCACAACTGCCGAGCAGGGCCGGTAGCACGAGCAGGGCCAGGACCCGGCAAAACATGCACCGAGCGTAGCGGGCGGTCATGACGCGCGGCTGAAGGCCCCACCGGCGCACCTTCACCGGACGGACACCTGGGCCGCGTAGAAGTCCGCGATGCCCGCCGCAATCGCCTGGGCGAAACGCTCACGTCCGGCGGGGTCCATCAGGGTGCGGAGGTTCTGCGGGTCGGTCAGGTAAGCGGTTTCGATCAGCAGGCTGGGCTGCGTGGTGGGCCGCGTCAGGGCGAGGTTCGCTCCCGGTTTCAGGCCCGCACCGGGGCCGAGGTCGGGCAGGGTGCGGCGCAGCGCGGCCAGGAGGGCGGCGGCGGGCACCTCGGCCTGCGGGTGCGTGAAGTAGACTTCCGGGCCGCGAAGGCCGCGCGGGTCGCGTCCGTCGGGCAGGGCGTTGGCATGGATGGACACCAGCAGGTCGGCGTGGGCCGCCTCGGCGGTCAGGTCACGCTCGTACAGGCCAAGGGTCACGTCCCCGTCGCGGGTGAGGATCACCTGCGCGCCCCGCTCACGCAGCAGCTCGGCCGCCCGCCGCGCGATAGGCAGGGTCAGGTCCTTTTCCGGCACGCGCAGGCTGCCCGCCCCGCCCCACTGGGTGCCCCCATGCCCCGCGTCCAGCACGATCACGCGCCCGGCGAGGGGCTGCGCGGCGCCGAGGGCAGGCGGGCGGCGCACCGTCAGCAGCAGGTCCCCGCCGTCATAGTTCGCGGTGAAGCCCCACGCCTGCGGAGCCGTGAGGTCCAGCGTCAGCCGGGTCACGCCCAGACCCACCGGCTGCACCTCTGCCCCGGCGATCAGCGGGTCAGCGAGGGGGGCGGGCAGCGTGGGCAGCGTGTCCAGGCCGTACAGCGTGAGGGTGAGGCGGCGGCCTCCCTGTTCCTGGGCGACTGTGAAGGGCACCCGCGCTCCACCCAGCGGCACCCGGACCCGCAGGTCGCCGGGGGAGACAGGGGGCACGGCCTCCGGTGCAGCAGGCGGCGCAGTGACGGGGGGCGTGGCCGGAGGGGTGGGCAGGGTGGCGAGAATGGCAGCAGGCGGGACTGTCTCCAGCGTCACGGGGCCACTTCTGCCGAAAGCGGGCTTGCCCGGCGTCACGTCCAGTTGCTTCTCCGTGATCAGCACGCTCACGCCGGGCGCGAGGCGGGCGCGCACATCCTCCCCCTGCCGCCCCACCAACGTGAAGGTCATGCCGTCACGCGGGTACAGGAAAGCTTCACCGCCCAGCGTCGTGGTCACGTTGCCCGCGTCGTTCAGGCCCAGGCCGCGCACCGTGCCCGCCCGCTGGGTGCCGGTGAGGGGACCACTCCCGGTACTGCTCAGGCGTCCGGGGGCGGCAACGGTCACCGCCTGGCCGCTCCGTCCGGTCAGGCTGACGGTCACCGGCGCCTGTTCGAGCCGGGCGGAGGCGGGCAGCAGGTAAGCCCCCTCGTACCTCCCCGCGCTCACCTCACGCATGGGCAGGGGCAGGCCGCCTCCCACCCGGAAGGCGGCCTGCCCCCCCGGCGACCCCCGAAAGGCCACGGTGACGGTGCGTTCGGCGGGCGCGTCTCCCGCCGCGTCCCAGAACTCCAGCGGCTCGCGAGGCGTGACGCTCTCCGGGTCGATCTGGGTGGGCGCAGCAGGCAGAGGGGCCATCACCGTGCGGGTCACGTGCAGCGTCCGCGTGCCGGTCTGCCCCCCCACGGTCGTACTCAGGCGCAGGTCGTTCGTACCGGGCCGCAGCGGCCACCACAGCATGAAGAGGCCGTCCGGGCCAACTGGCACCGCCTCCCCGCCGATCTTCAGCCCCGCGCCGGGCGGCACGCTCCCCTCCAGAATCACGTGATCGAACGCGACCCGGTAGCCCTCGGGCGGGTAGGCGACGAAGACTTCCGGGGCGGCCGAGGCATGGGCCAGGGCGGGAGCGGTCAGCAGGGCGAGGGTCAGGACAGCGCGGCGCAGCGGCATAGGGAGGTCTAGCACGGGGGCTGGGTTATTCGGGTGAGGCCGCCGACTGAAGGAGCGTCTTCGGGGTGTCCTCGTCCTCGGGCAGAAACGAGGCGAGACGCTGCCTGTCCAGGCTCTCGACATGCAGTCGTCCACACTCGGGACACTGATACACATCACGAAACGACTCGGCCCACAAGCGGTTCACTTCCCTCTGCAACTTATTTCGCAGGGGCATAGCCTGAACTGTCGCCTTTCCTTTCCGGCCCTCGTCCGGGCTGACCAATCCATCCAGCAGCGTCCGCAATCTATCCAAGAACGCGAAGGCGTCCTGATCCGGCAGCAGGTACGCTCTGTAGGGCAAGCCGTCCGTCTGATCCACGATGACGCTGCCGCATTCACACATGAACTTCATACGTTCAGTGTGCCTCTCCTTCTCTTTCAAAACCTGATTCAATCCAAGGGGACCAAGAGAAAAGGCAGAGGCACCCCTCACCCTCTGCCCTAACTCCTATCTCCTAATGCCTGACCCCTCTCACCCCACGCTCGGACTCGCCACCGCGTCCAGCACCGCATGGGTAAAGGTCCGCGTGTCGGCCTTGCCGCCCAGGTCACGGGTGGGATGGGCGCGCAGGGCCAGGGCGACCGCGCGCTCGACCTGATTGGCGGCCACCGGGCGGTCCAGGCCGTGCCGCAGCAACATGGCCGCGCTCATGATGGCGGCGGCGGGGTTGGCGATGCCCTGCCCGGCGATGTCGGGGGCGCTGCCGTGGATGGGTTCGAAGAGGCCGGGGCCGTCGCCCAGGCTGGCGCTCGGCATCAGCCCCAGGGAACCGGGAATCACGGCGGCCAGGTCGGAGAGGATGTCGCCGAAGAGGTTCTCGGTGACGATCACGTCGTAGCGGCTGGGGTTGGCGACGATCAGCATGGCGACGGAGTCCACGTACTCGTGGTTGAGGTGGACGTTGCGGTACTCGCGGTCGCGCAGGGCCTGCACGTCGCGGCGCCACAACTCGGACACTTCCAGCACGTTCGCCTTGTCCACGCTGGTTACGCGGCCCCGGCGCTGCTCGGCGGCCCAGAAGGCGACCTTCGCCACGCGCTCGACCTCGGGGGTGGTGTAGCGCATGGTGTTGTAGGCGGTATCGCCCTCGATCTGGCGGTCGCCGTCGAAGTAGATGCCGCCCAGCAGTTCGCGCACGATCAGGATGTCCACGCCGCGCGCCAGTTCGGGCTTGAGCGGCGAGAGGTGTTCCAGGCCCGGCTGCACCCGCACGGGCCGCAGGTTGGCGTAGCACCCCAGCGCCTTACGGAGCGCGAGCAGGCCGCTTTCTGGACGCAGGTGGCGCGGGAGGCTGTTCCAGGGGCTGTTCTGCGGGCCGCCGACAGTGCCCAGCAGCACGGCGTCCGCGCCCTTCAGGGCATCGCGCGTGACCTGCGGGAACGGGTCGCCGTACTGCTCGTAGGCCGCCCCACCGATAGCCTGTTCCTCGAATTTCAGGTCCGGGGCGACCTCGCGCAGCACTTCCACAGCGGCGGCGGTGACTTCGGGGCCGATCCCGTCGCCGGGCAGGGTGACGACTTTAGGCATGCTGTTCCTCCTGTTGGGGCTGCTTCTGGTCCTGTTCGCGCATGTATTCCAGCCAGCCTCCGGCTTTCTGCACGTCCAGCGCGAACTGCGGCACGGGCACGAAAGTCAGTGTCTGCCCGGTGCGGGCATTGGTGATGGTCCCGCCCGTCAAATCCAGCTCCGCCGGATCGCCGTCCATGAACGTCTCCACCACGTCCTCGCATTCCAGCGCCAGGAAGCCGTTGTTGATGGCGTTGCGGTAGAAGATGCGGGCGAAATTGGGCGCGATCACGGCGGCCACGCCCGCGCCGCGCAGCGCCCAGACCGCGTGTTCGCGGCTGGACCCACAGCCGAAATCCGCCCCCGCCACGATGATGTCCCCCGGCTTCACGCGGCGCACGAAGTTCTTGTCGTAGTCCTCCATCGCGTACTTGGCCAGTTCGGACTCGACATCGGTCGTCAGGTGGCGGGCGGGAATGATCTCGTCGGTGTTGATGTGGGCACGGGCGAAAACGTGAACGGTGGGCATGGAAACTCCTTATGAAAAGAGGGGTTCAGTTCTGCGGCAACCGCAGCGCGAGTTCTTCGGGCAGGTCGTCGTAGAGGTCGCGCCAGTTCTCCCCGTCGAAGGTGACCTCCGACTCGATAAAGGCCTGCGCGAGGGGGTCGGGGTCGGTCAGGGCGTCCACCGGGATATCGATGCGGATCGCTTGGGGCACGGGTAGATCGTCCACGTCCTCCAGGGCGGGCGTGTCGGGCGTGAACATGTCGCGCAGCACCTGCTCGGTAAACCCGGCCCAGAAATCCGGGTTCCCCGCTCCGGTGGCCCGCAGCAGGTCGGCGCGCACCCGTTCGGCCTGGTCTTCGGGGATGTCCCCTTCCTCCCATTCCACGCGGCCATCGGCCCAGACCGTCACTTCCACGGTGTCCACGTCTAGCATGTCCGCGATGAACTCGCCCAGCGCGCCGCTCTCGTCCTCCAGCTCGGCGTCAGGGTCCTCGTAGGAGTGCCAGGTTTCGCCGTCCAGGGTGTAGAAGCGGTGGTCCAGGGGGATGTGGACGTCGTGTTCACCCAGGGACGTGTAGGCCGTGTTGAGGAAGGAGGAGAGGGGCACCGGCTCGCGCAGTTCCAGGCGCACGCGGCGGGCGGTGGGAATCAGCGACTCGTCCTCCTCCTCTTCGGGCAGCTCAAGAGACTCGAAGTGCGTCTCGGCCCACTCTTCCGGCGTCTCGCCGTGCCACTCGCGCACCAGGGTTTCGAGTCGCTCCAGATGCTCGGCGGGCGGGTCCGGCTCGAAGTCGATGCGGCCCTCGCGCCACTGGGTCGCGTCGTAGCCAGCGACCAGGGCGCCCTGCTCGCGGCTGAGGGGGTGCTGCATCAGGTACTGCATACCCGCGAGCGGATTCTCGTCTTCCGGCAGGCTTTCCCAGTGTCGCCCGTCCCCAGACGTCTCCTCCCGGCGCACGTGCAGGAACGCCCCGTCCTCCAGCGGCAGGTACTCCTGAATCGTGCGGAGCGGGTTGCCATGCAACGTCTTGGGGTCGAGGTTGAATACCAGTTCGCCGGTCAACCGCCGCAGCGGGGGCACCGGGATGGCCTCCAGGTCCTCACGGGTGCGGATCAGTTTGTCGGGCAGCCCCACCATGATGTACTGGCGGCGGTAGCTGCGCGCCCAGGCGTCCCCGGTGGGTTGCGTCTCCCGCAGTGCCGCCAGCAGGCGCTCACGCAGCGCCGCGTCCCCCGGCCCGCTGGTCAGGGTCACGTTGCCTTCCGCGTCCAGTTCGGCCTCGAAGGGGTGGACGGTGGGCATCAGCCCGAGTTGTTTGCGGCGTTTGGCTTCTCCCATAGGTGTCAGCTTAGAACGTGGAGGATGGATCGTGGATCGTGGAAAGGGCTTTTCCCCACGGTCCACGTCCCTCCTCAATCCGCCGCTTCCCCGCCCTCCGCGTTGTACTCGCGCGGGTCGCTGATGTACCCGGCGACGGCACTCGCGGCCACCGTCGCGGGGCTGGCGAGGTAAATCTGCGCGGTGGGGTCGCCCATGCGGCCCACGAAGTTGCGGTTGCTGGAGCTGATGCACACGTCGTCCGGCCCCAGCACGCCCGAGTGCATCCCCAGGCACGCGCCGCAACTGGGATAGCTCACGCTCGCGCCCGCGTCCACGAAGATTTCCAGCAGGCCTTCCTGCGCCGCCTGCTTCCAGATCGCCTGGGTCGCGGGCACCACGATCATCTGCACGCCGTCCGCAACCCGGCGCCCCTTCAGGATGCGCGCCACGTCGCGCAGGTCACCGATGCGCCCATTCGTGCAGCTTCCGACGTAAGCGTGCGTGACGGCGATCCGGTCACTCCCCGCCACCCGCCCGTTGCTGGGAATATGGGGGTAGGCGACGGTCGGCTCCACCTTCGAGGCGTCGAGGTCGATGACGACCTTGTAACTCGCGTCCGGGTCGGAGGTGTATTCGGTGTACTGGTCGGGGGTGACGCCGCGCTCGGCCAGATAGGCGCGGGTGGTGTTGTCCACGGCCACGATGCCCGTCTTGCCGCCCGCCTCAATCGCCATGTTGGTCAGCGTGAAGCGGCCTTCCATGTCCATGCGGTCGATGGTGTCCCCGACCCACTCCATCACCAGATAGTTCGCGCCGTCCGCGCCGATGCGCTTGATGACTTCCAGCACGAGGTCTTTGGGCGTCACGCCGGGCTGCATCTCCCCCGTGACGCGGATCAGCATGGTTTCGGGCACCTTGAACCACACCTTGCCCGCGTAGATCGCCCCGGCGAGGTCGGTGCTGCCGACGCCGGTGGCGAAGCAACCCAGCGCGCCCGCGTTGCAGGTATGCGAGTCGCCGCTGACGAGCGTCTGCCCCGGCTTGATCAGGCCGGTGTTTTCCAGCACCACGTGGGCGATGCCGCCGCGCCCCACGTCGTAGAAGTGGCGGATGCCCTTTTCCTGCACCCAGGACTTGAGCTTCTGGTACATCTTGGCGGCCTTGATGTTCATGGCGGGGACGGAGTGATCGGGGACGGCCACGATCTTTTCAGGATCGAACACGCGGTCCATGCCGCGCTCTTCCAGCATCCGCAGGGCGGCGGGGGTGGTGATCTCGTGGCACAGCACCCAGTCGGTCGCGCACTCGATCAGTTGGCCGGGCACCACGTGGTCATGGCCGCTGTGGGCCGCCAGAATCTTTTCCGCAATCGTCATTCCCATACAGGCACAACTCCTCTCAGATGCGCGTCCCTCTACGCAAAACGCCCCCGAAGCTCAAGTGGCTCCGGGGGCGGATCAGCGAACGCTGGGCTGCGCTCACCGCCCCCAACGAAGAAGAAGCGCCCCGTGGGCGTTCTTTCCGGCTGGTGGACGGGTGAACATCAGGAGGAAGTGTAACGCGCGGGTGGGGGAAGATTGGGGAGACGTGTAGACGGGCAGGCGGACAGAGGCACTTTGCAACTTCCCATAGGGCCTTAATCTGACGGACTCTTCATGAAGGAGTGGCGACACGCAAATTCGTCCCCGCCGGAAAAAAAGCCCATTAAAATCCTGAGCGGACATGAAGAAACGTCTCTCCCTCAGTGCCATGCTCGGCCTCACCGCGCTCCTCTCCGCCTGTAGTGGGGGCGACATCACGCCTTCCACCACCCACACCCTGACCGTCAAGCTGGAGGGCGTGACCAGCGCGCCCGTCACGGTCACGAACACCACCACGAACACCCAGGTCTTCAGCGGCACGCTCGAAAGCGGGAAGACCTTCAGCAGCCTCAAGGCCGGAGACGTGTTCAAGGTCGAGGGGGGCACGGTAAATGGCTTCACGGCCCCTAACATGCAAACTGTCACGCTGGACGCGGACAAGACGGTGACGCTGACGTACCGGGTGGCGGCTCCCCCTCTCAAGGCCAGCGTGGTCGAGGGGATTCTTTCGCCTTACCGGCTGGGCGCGGGGGACATCTACGCCTATGCCCCCTTTCTGGAAGACAGCCTGGCGCAGGGGAAAGTCAGCGCGAACGGCAGCTTCAGTCTCTCGCTGCCTACCACTCTGCCCCCCGAGGCCCTGTTCACTCTGACGGACCCCTCGGACACGAGCTGTCTTGCTCAGCCCACCGTCGTCCCCTCCAGCGCCCAATTCGTGTACACCGATCTGTACCCGGTCGGGATCGCGGGGAATCTGGTGGGCTTCGGTGAGGAAATCGTGGACGGCGGCGCGGCCGACGGCAGCGGCCGGAGTGACCTGCTGCGCTTCTATGCTTCGGCCGCGTCGCGCGTCACGGGGGAGTTCTCCTGCGGCGACGTGACCAGCAGCTTCGACCTGGACCTCAAGGCGGGCTGGAACATCGTTCAGCGGACCGTCACGAAGGTGAGCGCCGGGGAGATCACGGCGCAGATGTTCCGCATGTTCGCGGGGGGGACGGTCACCCAGGCCTTCACTTCCCTTCAGACCCAGCAACGGTTCAACGTGCAACTGAACAGCAATTCGCTCACAGTCAACCGGGGCGAGAGCGGCACGCTGGACACGGCGATTACCGTGCCCGACGGCACGACCGGAACTGTGCAGGTGGAACTCCTTGACCCTCCCCCCGGCGTCAGCCTGACGACCAGCAGTCTCCCCGTGAATGGTGGTGGCTCGTCGCAACGCGCCAGCAGCCTGCCACGGCGCCTCCCCCAGACCCTGAAGGCAGCCTCCTCCCCGACGCATCAGGGTGGACGGGGGTCGGCAGTGTCGCCATCTTCCCTGATCGCCCCGCAGACCGTCGGTTCGGCGGCCATCACCATCCAGACCTCGGCGGATACACCGCGAACCAACACGGCCTACAAGAGTCCGCATCTGCTCCGGCTACGCTTCACGTACGGCCAGGACCGCGTCGAGGCCACCACCTACCTGAGCGTCAACGCGCCCGGCGTGCGGACCGAACTCAGGGACGGTTACTACAGCACCTCCGGCATCACCCTGGGGGCCGGGGACACGGCCTCTCTGACCGCCATCGTCACGCCGGAAGGGGGCCTGACGGGCGAGGTGCGCCTGAGCATGAGCGATCCCGTAACCGGCATCTCCGGGGAGGGGGGACCGGTCACGCTGGGGAGTAACGGCGAGAGCGTGCCCTTCAAGATCACCGTCCCGCGTGGCACAGCCCCCGGCACGTATGCCCTGCCCGTGCAGGCGACCCACGCCGCCGGAAAGGAAACGGTCGCCACGCTGAATGTCAAGGTCGCTGCGCCTGCCCTCCGCGTGAGCGCCCCGGCGGCCACGGTCTACGGCGGTGAAACGGTCAGCCTGCCCGTCACGCTGGAAAGCCAGTACGGCTTCGAGGGGGCGGTGACGGTGAGTGCGGCTGACCTGCCTGCGGGGGTCACCGCCACGCCGGTGAACGTGACCGTACCGCGCGGTGGGGCCGCCTCGGCCACGCTGACCCTGACTGGCGCGGAGAACCTGGGCACCCTGCCTTCCCGCGAGATCACCCTGAACGTGCAGGGCACGAACCTGGCCGCCAGAGGCACGACGACCCTGACGCTCCGCCCGAAACGCCTCTCGCTGGGCCAGGTCAACGTCGTGACCACCACGGCGGCCAGGGGGGGCGGCTTCTGGTTCACCAGCCAGCCGTATGACCAGTCCGGCGCCGGGGCCAGGCTCGCGCGCTTCGACGGTACGAAGGTGGTGGACGAGGTGGCTCTGCCGGTGAGCGGCTCCTTCAACTCGTGGCGTCTGGTCACAGCCCCCAATGGCGATGTCTGGGGCTTGCAGACCAGCGGTGAAAAGGCCTTCCGCTACGCGGGCGGTCAGTTGCAGAGCTGGGACGTGAACCTGGGCAGTTCGCCCCAGATCGCCGCCGACAACCAGAACCGCCTGTGGTTCGTGGGCTATCAGACCAGCAGCGCGGATTACAGCCTGATGCGGCTGGACGCGGGCAGCGGCAAGGTCGAGGCGGTGGTCCGTCAGGGCTTCACGTCCAACTCGGGCTCTGCCCCGCTGGTCCGCAACGCCGACGGCACGGCCCTGTTCCTGTACGACAGCAGCAACGCCCGGCTGTTGCAGATCGACACGGCCAGCGGCACGACCTCGGCCCGGCCGCTGCCCGGCCTGAATATGATCACCGCTCTCGCCGTGGATGCCGGAGGGACGCCCTGGGTGTATGGGCGCAGCTCGGACTTCAGCACACGGGTCGCCCGCGTCAACAGCGACGGCACCACGACCCTGTTCAATTTCTACGCCGGTTCCAACGACCTGCCCGAAACCTTTGGCTTCGATGAGCAGGGTCTGCTCTGGAGCGGCAGTGGCGGGCAGATCAAAGCCTTCAACCCCCAGATTGGGCAGGTGGAGCGCACCATCGACCTGGGATATGGCAGCTCAAACCGCACGGCCCTGAATCTGCCCGGCGGCCTCTGGACGATCTGGGCCGACAGCACCGCGCGGACTTCCTACAGCAGCCTCAACCGGTAACTCCTGGGCGCCGCCTGATTCTGTCCACAAAGACTGCCCGCCTCCTCCGGGAAGGCGGGCGGTCTTTTGCCTACAAATCAGGGCAGGGCCACCGCCGTAAACCCCCCCTTCTTCCCCGCCTCCAGCCGCGCGAAGGCCACATCGGGATCGTGCGGCGTGGCGATCACCGCCCCCTCCTCGAACCACTGCGGGAAGTACCTCTTGCGGGTTTCCAGCGTGGTCACGGGGTAAAGGTCATAGCCCATGATGTAGGGGTAGGGCGCGTGGGCCAGGGTGGGCAGCAGATCGGCCGCATACACCAACGTCTGGCCGCCCGAGCGCAGCACCACCCCCTGCTGGCCGAGGTTGTGCCCGGGCAACGGCAGCACGCTCAGGCCGGGCAGCAGCTCGTGTTCGCCCTCCACCACGTCGAAGAGGCCCGCGTCCAGAATGGGGTCAATGTAGCCAGGAATGTAGCTGGCGCGGCTGCGTTCATGGGTGTTCTGCGCGTCGTGGAGTTCCTGCTTCTGCACCACGTAGCGGGCGTTCGGGAAGGTCGGTTCGCCGGTCAGGGTCACGTTGCGCCCGGCGTGGTCGAAGTGCAGGTGGGTATTCACGACGAGGTCGATGTCGTCCGGCGCGAGGCCCAGGTCGGAGAGGCCGCGAAAGACCGTCTCGTCGCGGTCCACAGCGTACATGCCCTCGAACTTCTCGCCACCCTGGTCCCAGAAGCCCGTCTCCACGAGCACATTCTTTCCGCCCAGCCGGATCAACAGGGGATTGATGCGGAGGCGGATGCGGCCCAGGTCGTCGGCGGGGGCGCCCCGCTCCCACAGGACTTTGGGAACGCTGCCGTACATGGCGCCGCCGTCCAGACGGAACTGTCCATCGGTGAGGGAATACACGTCGGCGTCGCCGATACGGAGATACTGGGTCCAGGCCATGCCCGGCAGGATAAAGGTCTAACGGCCGAACGGTCTAACCGTCTAACGGCTCAAGTGCTGCCATGAAGCGGCGCCTTCAGCGGTTAGACTTTTAGACGGTTAGACCCGCCTTGACCCGCCGCGAATACTCTAGGGTAACGGCCATGACCGAATCCCTCGCCCCTTCCAGCGGCCTCGCGGCGGTCTGGCGGCTGCCGCACGCGGCCCGGCTGGCGCTGGCGGTGCTGCTGCTGGGGTTTGCCCTCTCGCTGGCGAGTCCCTTCATGGCGCTCTTCGGCGTGAACCGGGTTCACATGACGCCGCTGCAACTGGGCATTTTTCTGACGGTCAACGCCGTGAGCAGCGTCCTGATCAGCACGCGGCTGGCCCGATGGTCGGACCGTCTCACGGACCGCAAGCCGCTGGTGCTGTTCACGCTGGGGGCGGCGGCGCTGGGGTACGGGCTGCTGAGCGTGGTCCGAGTGTACCCGGCGCTGCTGGTGATCGGGGCCGTGCTGCTGGGCACCGGGGCGGCGGCCTTTCCGCAACTGTTCTCGTTCGCGCGGGCGCAGTTCGCGGGCGCGGGGGGCAACCTCCCCGACCGGGCGGTCACGCTGCTGCGCTCGGTGTTCTCGCTCGCCTGGGTGGTGGGGCCGGGGGTGGGGGCGTGGGCGCTGGCGGGGCTGGACTTCCGGGGCCTCTTTCTGCTGGCGGCGGCATGTTTCGCGCTGGCCGGGCTGCTGGCCTGGCGGGTGCCGCCCGCGCCTGCCGGTCCCCTGCCCACCCCGCCGCGCGCTCAGGCGGGAGGAGGGGCTGCCCGGCGCCCGCTGGTCCCGGTCGCGCTGGCCTTCGTCCTGTACGGCATGAGCATGAGCATGGGCATGACGATGTTCCCGCTGCTGATCACCAAAGTGCTGCACGGCACGGACGGCCAGGTCGGCTTTCTGGTGGGCCTCTGCGCCCTGCTGGAGATTCCGGTCATGCTGGCCTTCGTGGTCGCGCGGCGCCTCCCGGCCACCGAGCGGCTGGTGAAGTACGCGCTGGCCCTGTTCGTGGTGCATTTCGCGCTGGTGTACTTCTCGCAGGGGACGGCGCTCCTGATCGCGGCGCAGGGCGTGCGGGCGGCGGTGATCGCGGTGATGGCGGGCCTCGGCATGGCCTACTTTCAGGAGCTGATGCCGGGGCGCCTGGCCGCCGCCACCACCCTCTTTGCCAATACCACCAACATCGGCGCGATGCTCGCGGGGATCGTGTCGGGCGCGTGCGCGCAACTGTTCGGCTACCGGGCGGTGTTCCTGCTGTGCGGGCTGCTGACCCTGGGGGCCTGGCTGGTGATGCAGGCGGTGACGCGCGTACGACCTGTGCCGCTGGCCGCGAAGGAGACGGGCGGCTGACCTCCGGCCCGCGTGAAGGAAGGCCCCAGACGCGAATGAAGCGAAATTCACAGCCTGCCCATCCCGCTGACCGTCCGGGCGGGAAGACTGGGATCAGAACCCGGTCAGACAGGGCGGGTCAGAGCAAGGGAGGCTGAAGATGACGCAAAGTGGCAGTGGACAGAGCAGCGGGCAGAGCAGCGGCGGCATGAGCATGAAGATGACCGACCTGCAAGACCTCTACGTGGAGCAGCTCCAGGACGTGTACTCGGCGGAGCAGCAGCTCACCCAGGCTCTCCAGCAGATGGCCCAGGCCGCCAGCGACCCCCAGCTCAGCCAGGCCTTCCAGATGCATCTGCAACAGACCCAGGAGCACACCCAGCGTCTGCAACAGATTTTCCAGGATCTGGGCCAGCAGCCCGGCGGCAAGACCTGCAAGGCCATGCAGGGCATCGTCGCCGAGGGCCAGGAGACGATCAAGGAAAAGGCCACGCCCGCCGTGCGTGACGCCGCCCTGATCGCCGCCGCCCAGCGCGCCGAGCACTACGAGATCTCGGCCTACGGCACCCTGCGGACCTATGCCGAAATCCTGGGCCGCCAGCAGGACGTGGACCTCCTGCGCACCACCGAGGACGAGGAAAAGTCCACCGACCAGAAGCTGACCGGCCTCGCCCGCGGCATCAACATGGAGGCGATGAACCAGTAAGCCTCCTGCGGAAAGCGGCAGGAGGTGGCAAACCGTCTGCCGTCCAAAAGTCTGACCGCCCGGAACCCTGGGCGGTCAGACCGTTAGACGATTTGACCTTCAGACACTTTTCCGGCACCCCGCCGCGATCTCGGCGGCGAGCGCGGCCACGTCTTGCCCGTCACGCACGGCGTTGATAAAGGCGCTCCCGACGACCACCCCATCCGCGACCTGCGCGACCTGATGGGCGGTCTGCCGGTCCTTCACGCCGAAGCCGACGGCGATGGGCACATGGGCGTACTGGCGGGCCAGCGCGAGCATGGCGGGGACCTCGCCCAGCGCCGAACCCTCGCGCGCTCCGGTGACACCCGTGACGCTGACCGCGTAGAGGAAGCCCGTGCAGGCCTCCGCCACCAGCTTCACCCGCTCGGGTGTGCTGGTCGGCGCGATCAGGAACGTGACCGCCAGGCCGTACTCGGCGGCCAGGTCCGCGATCTCGATGTCCTGGTCGGGCGGCAGGTCGGGGAGGATCAGCCCGTCCACGCCCGCTTCCGCCGCCAGCCGCATGAATTCGCGGGGGCCGACGGCATAGATCGGGTTCACGTA
Organism: Deinococcus metallilatus; assembly: GCF_004758605.1. Lineage (NCBI taxonomy): Bacteria > Thermotogati > Deinococcota > Deinococci > Deinococcales > Deinococcaceae > Deinococcus > Deinococcus metallilatus. The sequence goes on along the minus strand of NZ_CP038512.1, from coordinate 1,407,462 downwards.
GGTCATGATCACGATGGGCGTGTCGTGCCGCTGGCGCAGGGCCTTCACCAGGTCCAGCGTGCGCCGCGTGCTGGTGCCGCCCGCCAGCGCCTGTTCGCTGGCCCGCTGGATGGTGGGACCGTCGCCCAGGGGGTCACTGTAGGGAATGCCGACCTCCAGCAGATCGGCCCGCGCCAGCAGCGTGTCGGCCAGGGCGGGGAACTCGGCGGCACCCGGATATCCGGCGGTGATGAAGGGCATGAAGGCGGCGCGGCCCTCCGCCTTCGCGCGGTCGAAGGCGGCGTGGATACGCGCGGCCCCTCTCGTCGTGGTGGCGGTCATGCCCGCACCTCCTCACGCTTCGTCTCCAGGTCCAGCAGACGCATCACCTCGGCCACGTCCTTGTCGCCGCGCCCCGACAGGTTCACCACGATCACCTGGTCCGGCCCCAGGTCGCGGGCGAGTTGCACCGCGTAATAGATGGCGTGGGCACTCTCCAGGGCGGGAATGATGCCTTCCAGGCGGGTGAGGAGCTGCAAGCCCTCCAGCGCCTGCGCGTCGGTCACCGGCACGTACTCGGCCACGCCCGTCTCGCTGTAGTGGCAGTGTTCGGGGCCGATGCCGGGGTAATCCAGGCCCGCGCTGATGGAGTGCGCGGCCTCGATCTGGCCTTCGGCGTCGTTCAGCAGGTACATCATCGCGCCGTGCAGCACGCCGACGCGCCCGCCCGCCATGCTGGCCGCGTGCCTGCCGCTCTCCACACCCTCCCCGGCGGCCTCGGTGCCGATCAAGCGGGGACGTTCTCCCTCGGGCAGGTAGGCATAGGGCGCGAAAATCCCGATGGCGTTGCTGCCGCCGCCCACGCAGGCGACGATGGCATCCGGCACCGCGCGGCCCTCGGCGGCCTGAAGCTGCACCTTGACCTCCTCCCCGATCACGCTCTGGAAGTCGCGGACCATCGCGGGGTAGGGGTGCGGTCCCACCACGCTGCCCAGGATGTAGAAGGTGTCGCGCACGTTGGTGACCCAGTCGCGGATGGCCTCGTTGGTGGCGTCCTTGAGGGTGCTGGTACCGGAGGTCACCTCGCGCACCTCGGCGCCCAGCAGCTTCATGCGGAAGACGTTCATCGCCTGGCGCCGGATGTCCTCGGCGCCCATGTACACGATGCATTCCAGGCCGAGCAGCGCGGCGGCGGTGGCGCTGGCGACCCCGTGCTGCCCGGCGCCTGTCTCCGCGATCACCCGGCGTTTGCCCATGCGTTGAGCGAGCAGGGCCTGCGCCAGACAGTTGTTGATCTTGTGCGCGCCGGTGTGGTTGAAGTCCTCGCGCTTGAGGTAAATCTTCGCGCCGCCCGCGTAGTCCGTGAGGCGCTGCGCGAGGTAGAGGGGACTCGGACGCCCCACATAGTCATGGAGGAGGCGGCCCAGCTCGTTCAGGAAGGCCGGGTCTTTTTTCGCGGCGCGGTACGCCCGCTCCAGTTCATCCAGCGCCGGAATGAGCGTCTCGGGAACGTAGCGCCCGCCAAAGCGTCCGTACCGCCCGCGCGCGTCCGGCTGCGGGTAGGTGGGGAGAGTCAGGGACATATTTTTCAGAGTAGAGCGTTCACCCTAACGGCTGTTAGGGAAACTTAGACAACCGGTCTAAGTTTGTGAGTTGATGAAGAATCCCGCCTCGGCCAGCCGCGCCCGCCAGAACGGGAGCAGTTCGGCGGCGGTGACCCTCTCCGGCACCTCCCAGCCCAGCGAACGGGCCAGGGCCGACACCACCCGGCTCGCGTCCTCTCCTCCCTCGCGCAACGCCTGCACGGGGGGCGCCCCTCCCCGCTTGGCGAGGCGTTCGCCCCGGTAATCGGTCAGCAGGGGCACGTGCAGATAGCGGGGGGTGGGATAGCTCAACGCCCGTTGCAAGGCGACCTGCCGGGGGGTGGCGGGCCAGAGGTCCGCACCGCGCAGCACGTCCGTCACGCCCATCAAAGCGTCGTCCACCACAACGGCGAAGTGGTACGCGAACACCCCGTCGTTGCGCCGCAGCACGAAGTCGCCCACCTCACCGGGGAGGTTCTGGCAGAGCGTCTCATGGGTCAGGGCGTCCGTCACGCACACCGTCTCGTCGGGCACACGCCAGCGGATCGCGGCGGGGCGGCCCGGGTCGGCGGCATGAACACGGCAGGTGCCGGGGTAGACGGGTTCGTGGCCGTGCGGTGCCCCCGCGCTGTCCAGAATGGCCTGCTGAATCTCGCGGCGGGTACAGGTGCAGGGGTACGTCTCCCCCGCCGCCGTGAGCCGCGCCAGGGCGTCCGCGTACACGTCCAGCCGCTCCGACTGGCGATATTCGGTGTCCCAGTCCAGGCCCAGCCATTCCAGATCGCGCCGGGTGGTGTCGTAGGCCCAGGGGCGCACCCGGCCGGTGTCCAGGTCCTCGAAGCGCAGGAGGTGCTGGCCGCCGAGCGCCCGCGAATGCAGCCACGCCAGCAGCGCCGTCCGGGCATTGCCCAGATGCATCGCCCCGGTCGGACTGGGGGCGAAGCGGCCCACGGCGGGCGCGGGGAGGACGGTCATCCCGCTCAGGCTAGCGCACGTCCGGCACAGGGCGCAGATCATCCCAGAGGGCCAGGAGCACCAGCAGGGAGGCCGCGTCCGGGAGCTGCCCCGGCCCCGTGGCCCTGACGCATCATGCAGGCATGACCGAGGACCGATTGCAGACGCTCCTGCACTCCGAGCCGTACTGGACAGCGCGGGCGATGCGTGAGCAGGGCAGCCGCTTCTACCGGGCGCTGGGCGAGGCGCTGGAGGCCGCCGACCTCGCCAACCGCCGCCGCATCTACGAGGGCTGGACCGCCGAACTCTGGGACTTCTACCAGCGCGGCTTGCGTCTGGAGGAGGCGGAGCGGGCCTCCGGCGCGGGCTGACCGATCAGGGCGTAGAAGCCTTCACGCAGCACGGCCCGGAGCGCACCGCGGGCGCCTGCTGGCTCCGTTTCCGCCTGTGCCCGCTGCGTCTGCCGCAGATTCCGCGCCCGTTCCGAGCGGCTCTGGCCCGGCACCGGCTGGCCGATCAGCGCGAGGAAGAACTGCGTGAGCAGGGTCCAGAGGGCGTGGAGCATCCCTTTCATGCTGACGTTACGTCTGCCGAAGCACGGACGTTCCCGGCGTACACTGCCGCCCATGACCGCTTTGCCCCAGGCGACCCTTCTGGCCGTGTTCGCGCATCCCGACGACGAGGCGTTCAGTGTCGGCGGCACCCTCACCCATTACGCCCGCCGAGGTGTGCGGGTGGTGCTGGCCTGTGCCACACGCGGCGAGGCGGGCAAGATCACCGTCCCCGGCATGACGGTGGACGACCTGGGCCAGCAGCGCGAGCAGGAATTGCGGGCCGCCTGCCGCGCGCTGGAGATTCCCGAACCGGTCTTTCTGGACTACCACGACTCGGGCCGCTACGAGCGCACCCGCTACGATGACCCCCTGGCCCTGATGAACGTCAGCCCGCTGGACGTGGAACTGAAACTCCGCGCGCTGATCGCGGACGTGCAGCCGCAGGTGATGGTGACCTTCGACCCACACGGCGCCTACGGGCACGTGGATCACGTCCAGATTCACCGGGCCGCCACCGCCGCCTTTTTCAGCACCGGGAATCTGCCGGACGGCGGACCAAGGCGGCTGTACTACACGGCCCTCACGCACGAGGCGGCGCAGGGCCTCGCGCGGATGGGTCAGAACCTCGACCCTCTGGTGTACGGCGTCTCGGAGAGTACCGTCGCCGTCCGCATGAACGTCGCCGCCTATGCCCAGAACAAGAAGGCGGCCCTGCTGGCCCACGGCACGCAGACGGGCGAGCAGAGCCTGCTGGGCCGCATGACGCCGGAAGAACGCGCGGCGATGGAAACCCGTTTACTGGTCACCGAGAACTTCAGCATCGGCGGCACGCGCACGGCCATCGAACGGTATCCGCTGCGCGGCCTGTTCGACGGGTTGCCGGGGTTCGGGGAACTGGACGAGGACGGCTTGTAGCTCGTGGCTCGTGGGGGTCGAAGCTCTTGCTGATCCACAAGCGACAAGCCACACGCCACAAGCCCTACCCCAGCAGCCGCCGCACCGCGAACCGGATACGCCCCAGGCTCGCCACCTCGTCGAAGGCGGTCAGCAAGACCTGATCACCGTGCGGCGTCAGCAGGATGGGGCCGCCCTCCAGGTCCAGCAGCAGGTCCTGCCACTCGCCCTGCCCGAGCGCGGCCCGCAGACTCCCGATCACGGCGCGGCCCGCCTGGACCACGCTGATGTCGGCGCCGCCGCCCGCGCTGGTCACGATGCCGCCCGCCGGGTCGATCAGGGCGACGTGCCGGATGCCGCGCACCTCCAGAAGCTGCTGAATCATACGGGCTCCGCCCTGGGCAGCTCGGTGAGGTCGAGCGCGAGGCGGGCGAGGAGCTGCTGGGCCAGCCGGGTGTCCTGGCCCCGCATAAGGGCCACCCCGAGGACAAAATCGCCGCTGGTGACGGCGACCACCTCGACGCGCTCGCTGGTAAAGGCCACGCGGGTGACGTTCCCGGCGCCCAGACGGCGGCCTATGCGGTCGAGCCCCACCCGCAGAGAAGCGAGTTCGGCGGCCAGGGCGTCGCCACCCTCACCGATGACTTCGAGGGGCAGGCCGTCCAGACCGACCAGGGCAGCGGCCACCACACCGGGCACGGCGCGCAGGGGACCAAGTCTCACAGGAAGCTCTCCAGTCTGCGGGCGGCTTCGCGGCCATACAGCCGGGCCTGGCCCAGGTTGCTGCGGGCGTCCAGGGCCAGCAGCAGAAAGAATTCGGGCGTGATCGGGTGCAGGTACACGCTGAGGCGCTCGCCACGCAGGTACAGCTCGCGCGTGGCCCCGCCCCCCAGCGTGTCGCCGTAAGCGGCATGCGCGGCCCGCAGCAGCCCCGCATGTTCGGCGACGAGAAGGTTCAGATCGGTGGTGGCGGCCGCGTGGCCCTCGACCAGCAGGCCGTCCAGCCCGCCAATCGCGGCGGCCCACGCGCCGTCCACGTCCGCCACCAGTTGTGTGAGATGAGGCAGCATCAGCCGCGATGATAGGGGACGAAGTAACGCAAAATTCTCACAAGGGGGGAAGGTTCAGCAGCCGGTCACACAACCGGGCCTGTTCCGCCTCGCTGAAGTCGTGCGCGGCGAGGTACGGTCCCAGGCCGCCCCAACTCGCGTCCAGATGCGCCAGGGCCGCCAGGATGTCTTCCGGGCGGGAAGCGACGAAGGGGTCCACCTTCGCCCAGGCTTCCGGGGTTTTCCTGGCTCTGGCCGCGGCATAGAACGCCTGCAACTCCGGCCCGCTCGCCGCGTAATCGGCGGCAATCTCCCCGCGCGGCACGCCCGCCAGTTCCAGGCACAGGGCCACGACCAGGCCGGTGCGGTCTTTCCCGGCGTGACAGTGGATCAGGACCGGGCCGGGCGGTGCGTCCAGAACTGCCCCGAGAATGGCGACGATCTGGTTCGCCGCGTGGTCGAGTTCGGAGCGGTAATGATCTGCGTTCGTCCGCGCCTCCGCCGTCGCCGTGTTCAGGGCGCGGTTCCGGTACGGCAGCAGGGGAAGGTTCAGGTATTCGGCGCGTCCCAGGAAGGGCGGCGGGGCAACGGTGCATTCGGCGCGGTTACGTAAGTCCAGAATGCGGCTGACACCAGCGGCCAGCAGTTCTGCCCTCCCCCGCTCGCTCAGGCGGCTGAGGCTGCCACTGCGCCAGAGGCCGGGCAGCGGGCGGCGGAAGTTGAGGGCACCGTCGGGGGCGGCAGGCATCCGCGCATGTTGAGGGTTGGAAGGCGAAGCAACCACCCCCGCCGCTGCCTGTTTTTCGCGTCCCGCTGCGGTAGAATGTCGGCAGTTGAAGGAGTGGGAAGTCATTACGTCAATAGCATAATGTGCTATACTCATTCCATCCCCGGCGAGGGTGCCGGGCCTCTTTTCCCCCCGTCGTCAGCAGGTTTTCCTCCGGCTGACGCCCACTGACTGGAGCCTCATGACTGGAATCCATCCCGTTGACATCACCAGCGAAGTCAAGACCAACTTCATCAACTACGCGATGAACGTGATCGTGGACCGCGCGCTGCCCGACGTGCGCGACGGCCTCAAGCCCGTGCAGCGCCGGATCATGTACGCGATGCTGCTCGAAGGCCTCGCGGCCAACCAGAAGCACGCCAAGTCGGCGGCCGTGGTGGGCGAGGTGATGAAGAAGTACCACCCGCACGGCGACGCCTCGATCTACGACGCGATGGTGCGCCTGGGCCAGTGGTGGAACATGCGCTACACGCTGGTGGACCCTCAGGGCAACTTCGGCTCCATCGACGGCGACCCGCCCGCCGCGATGCGCTACACCGAAGCGCGCATGACCAAGATCGCGGAGGAGGTGCTGGCCGATCTCGAAAAGGAGACGGTCCTCCTCAAGCCCAACTACGACGAGACGACCGAGGAACCCTCGGTGCTGCCGTCGGCGGTGCCCAACCTCCTCGTCAACGGCGCGGCGGGCATCGCGGTGGGCATGGCGACCAACATTCCGCCGCACAACCTGACCGAGATCAGCAACGGTCTGCTGGCCCTGATCGATAAACCCGAGATCGGCCTCGACGAGATGATGACGCACGTGCTGGGGCCGGACTTCCCGACCGGGGGGCGCATCTCCCGCCAGGGCATCCGCGAGGCCTACGCGACCGGGCACTCGGGCCTGAAGGTGCGCGGCAAGGCCCGCATCGACGAGAAGAACGGGCGCACGCAGATCGTGATCTCCGAGATTCCGTATCAGGTCAACAAGACCAACCTGATCCAGACGATCAGCGCGATGTACAAGGCCGGGAAGATTCCCGACATCAGCGCCCTGCGTGACGAGTCCGACCGCAAGGAACCGGTCCGCATCGTGATCGAGCTGAAGCGCGGCGCGATTCCCACGCTGGTGCTGAACCAGCTCTACAAGTACACGCAACTGCAAAGCACCTTCACGGTGATCAACCTCAGCATCGTGAACGGCGAGCCGCGCGTGCTGCCGCTGATCGACACGATGCGCGCCTTCCTCGACCACCGCCGCGACGTGGTGACCCGGCGCACCCAGTACGACCTGAAGAAGGCCGAGGAACGCGCCCACGTGCTGGAAGGGCTGATCAAGGCGCTCGACCACATCGACGAGGTGATCTCGCTGATTCGTGGCAGCAACACGGGCGCCGAGGCAAGAGATGTGCTGATGGCCCGCTTCGGCCTGACCGAGATTCAGGCCCAGGCGATTCTGGACATGCGCCTGCAACGGCTGGTCGGCCTGGAGCGCGAGAAGCTGCTGGGCGAATACGACGAGCTTCAGAAGACCATTGCCCGCTTGAAGGCTATCCTGGGCGACGACCGGTTGCTGTGGCGCGAGATCAAGAAGGAAATCCGCGATGTCCGCGACCGCTACGGCGACGAGCGGCGCAGCACGATCACCGACCTGGAAGACGACATCTCCAAGGAAGACCTGATCGCCGTCGAGGACATGGTCATCACCATGACCCGGGCCGGGTACCTCAAGCGCACCAAACTGGACGCCTACCGGGCGCAGGGCCGGGGTGGGCGCGGCGCGTCGGGGGGCAAGCTGCGCGACGAGGACATCAATACCAGCGTCTTTGTCGGCTCCACGCACGATTACCTGCTGTTCTTCACCGACGAGGGCCGCGTCTTCCACGAGAAGATCTACGACCTGCCGGAAGCGGGCCGCGACGCGAAGGGCACCCACATCCGCAACCTGATCCCGGGGCTGCGCGAGGAAGAAAACATCGCCTCGGTGCTGAGCGTGAAGGGCTTCGGTGAGCCGGGCAGCTTCGTCTTCGCCACCAAGCGCGGCATGGTCAAGAAGACGCTGATCACCGAGTACGGCAACATCACCTCGGCGGGCCTGATCGCTATCAACCTCCAGCCCGGCGACGAGCTGATCGGCGTGGACATCCAGCGCGACGGTGACGACCTGGTGCTGGCGACCCGCGAGGGCCAGGCGATGCGCTTCGCGGCGACCGAGGTGCGCGACACGGGCCGCGCCACCCAGGGCGTGATCGGCATCCGCCTGCGCGAGGGCGACGAGGTGGTCAGCATGGCCCTGGTACCCGGCGGCGAGGAGGGCAGCGAACTGCTGGCGGTCAGCGAGTACGGACTGGGCAAGCGGACGCCCGTCAATGACTATCCCAGCAAGGGACGCGGCGGCCTGGGTGTGATCACCCTGGACGTGACCGACAAGACCGGCAAGCTGGTGGCCCTGACCCACGTGGCCGGGAACGAGGAACTGATGGTCCTGACCGAGAAGGGCACCGTGATCCGCACCCGCGTCGAGGAGGTCCGCGTGACGGGCCGCAACGCGCAGGGCGTGAAGGTGATCAACATCAGCGAAAAAGACCGCGTGATCAGCGCCTTCCCGATTCGCCGTGAGGACGCGCTGTAAGCCGCGCAGCCCTCAAACGTGCCCGGCCCCCGTGGTCGGGCACTTCGTTTTGCCGGACGTTCTCCCGCCTTTACTTCAAACCCTGCCGCTCTTCTGGGGACGCGGAACAATGAGGGCGGAGTGAGATCATATCCGGGCTCCTCCTCCCGATTTTGTTCGACATAGAGCCAATTTCACACCTCCTGCCCACCGTCGAGCTTCGTAAGCTAAATGCTGTTTAAAGAAACAAAAGTGTTTACAAAATAGCAGTTCTGGGTTACACTGTGACCTGTGCGGGGATGTTCCCCGACCCCTCGAAACCAACGCCCAGGAGGCGACCACAATGACGCAGACCAACTCCTCCCTGACCAAGACCTTTGTCGACACCGTCACCTACCGTCCCGGCGCCGTGATCCTGTACCCGGGCAAGAGCGACATGCTCTACCGCGTCGCCTCCGGCCTGGTGCGCGTGCATACGATGGACGACGACGGCAACGGCCTGACCCTCCGCTACGTGAAGCCCGGCGAATACTTCGGCGAGGAAGCCCTGGCGGGCGTGAACCGCGCCTACTTCGCGGAAGCCGTGACCGACTCCACGGTCGACGTGATCAACCCCGCCCTGATGACCGCCGAGGACAACCTGGTGGTGACCACCCACCTCGTCAAGACGCTGGAACGTGCCTACGAGAGCATCTACCGCCTGGTGGGCAAGAGATTGCGCGCCCGCATCGCCGGTGAGCTGCTGGAGCTGAAGGACACCGCCCTGGCGACCCAGCTCGACAGCGGCGAGACGATGATCTACGCCACCCACGACGAACTGGCCGCCGCCGTCGGCAGCGTACGCGAAACCGTCACCAAGGTCGTCGGCGAACTCAGCCGCGAGGGCGTGATCAGCGCCGGGTACGGCAAGATCACCCTCAAGGATGAAAAGGCCCTGGCGGACATCGCCGCGGCGTAAAGTCCACCCCAACTTCCCAGATCAAACTGCCCAGACCGCCCGGTTCATACCGAGCGGTTTTTGCTGTTATGGAGGCACTTCCTAAACCGGACCGGATTCGTCCAGATTCAGATCACACCGGGGCCGGGCCTGCCCGCTACACTCGCCCCATGACGACCCCCTCCCAGCAGCACTTCACCCCCGAGCGCCCCCTGCGGGTGGCGGTGATCGGCAGCGGCCCCAGCGGTGTCTTCGCCACCGAGGCCCTGCTCAAGCAGGCCGAAGTCCCCGTTCAGGTGGACGTGTTCGACCGCCTGCCCACCCCCTACGGTCTGGTGCGCTACGGCGTCGCCCCCGACCACCTCACCATCAAGAGCGTGACCAAGGGGTTCGAAAAGACCTTGTCCGACCCGCGCGTGCGCTTCCTCGGCAATGTCGAATTCGGGACCGATCTCACCTACGACGAGGCCCGCGCCCACTATGACGCCCTGATCTACACCGTCGGCGCCTCCTCGGACCGCCGCCTGGGAATTCCGGGCGAGGACCTGAAGGGCAGCATGAGCGCCACCGAGTTCGTCGCCTGGTACAACGGCCACCCCGACGCCGCCGCCCGCGAGATGGTGCTGAACGCGACCGGCGTGGCGGTGGTCGGCGTGGGGAACGTGGCGCTGGACGTGAGCCGCATCCTGGTCAAGACCGTGGAGGAATTGCAGGGCAGTGATATCGCGGCCCACGCGCTGACGGCGCTGGAGCAGAGCCCGGTGCAGGACGTGTGGGTGCTGGGACGGCGCGGTCCCCTCCAGGCCAAATTCACCACCAAGGAACTGCGCGAGTTCGGAGAGTTGAGCGGCGCCGACCCCATCGTCAAGCCGGAGGAGATCGCCGTCAGCGAGGCGGAAGAGGCCCAGGTCAGCGACAACGTGGTGAAGAAGAATCTGGAAGTGCTGCGCGACTTCGCCGGGCGGACACCGGGGGGCAAGCCCCGCCGCATTCACCTGCGCTTCCTGGTGTCGCCGGTCGAGATTCTGGACGACGGTCAGGGCAACGTGGGCGGGCTGAAGGTCGAGAAAAACCGCCTGGACGAGAATGGGAACGCGGTGGGGACCGGGGAGTACGAGACGCTGCCGGTGCAGATGGTGCTGCGCTCGGTGGGGTACAAGGGCGTGGGCCTGCCGGGCGTCCCCTTCGACGAGAAACGCGGCGTGATTCCCAACACCGAGGGGCGGGTGGAAGGTCGGGCGGGCGAGTACACCGCCGGGTGGATCAAACGGGGGCCCAGCGGGGTGATCGGGACCAACCGCAAGGACGCGGTGGATACGGTGGCCCACCTGATCAAGGACGCGCAGGCGGGAACCCTTCCCACAGCGGGCCAGCCCACCCGGGCAGCGGTGGATGCGCTGCTGAAGAGCAGGGGCGTGGACGTGTACAGCTTCGAGGACTGGCAGACGCTGGATGCCCACGAACTCGCCCAGGGCCAGGCACAGGGCCGCCCCCGCGCCAAGGTCGTCCACAAGCACGAGATGCTCAGCCACCGCCGCAAGGAGATGCAGCGGGCCGAGGGCTAAAGACCGGGGGCGGAGGGGCAGGACTGCGAGAGGCCGGGGCAACCCGGTTTCTTTGCCCTCTGCCCTCGGCTTTCGGCCATCTGCCATACTCCCCCCCATGCAGACCAAGCCCGTCCCGCGCACGGACATCCTGGTGATCGGCGGCGGCCCGGCGGGACTGCACGCGGCCTTTTACGCGGCCTGGCGGGGGCTGAGCGTGCGGGTGCTGGAGGCGCGCGGCGAGCTGGGCGGGCAGTTGATGGCGCTGTATCCGGACAAGGTGATCTACGACGCGCCGGGCGTGCCGCAGGTGCGGGCGGGGGAACTCGTGGCCGCTCTGCTCGCCCAACTGGCACCGCTGAACGTGGACCTCCGGACAGGTGAGATCGCCCGGACGCTGGACCCGGATGGAGAGGACGGCTGGGTGGTCGGCACGGACGGAGAGCGGTATGCGGCAGGGGCGGTGATCCTGGCAGCGGGCCTGGGCGCGCTGCTGCCGCGTGAGGTGCGCGTGCTGGGCGCCGAAGCTCACCCGGACGTGAGGACGGACCTGCCTGACCCCGCCGGGCTGGCCGGGCGGCGGGTCCTCGTCGTGGGCGGCGTCCCGCAGGCGACGCGGGCGGCGCTGGAACTGGCAGAGGCGGGCGCCACGGTCACCCTCACGCACAGGCGGGCCGGGTTCCGGGGTGACCCACTGGCCCTTTCCCGGCTGGAGACGGAGCGGCAGGCGGGCCGCGTGCGCGTGCTGGCCCCCGCCGTGCTGGCCCGGCTCACCCCGGACGGCGCCGAGTTGGCGGTGGGAGGCGAGACGGTGGAGGTCCAGGCCGACACGGTGCTGGTCCTGAACGGCTACCTGCCCGACCTCTCTCCCCTGCTGGGCTGGCCCCTCGATTGGAACGGCGAGTACGTGCCGGACGGCCCCGGCGGGCAGACGGCCCTGCCCGGCGTCTACGTGATCGGTGACCTCGCCCGTTCTGGCGGGGACTTCAAGCTGCTCTCGCTGGCCTTCGCGCAGGCTGCGGTCACTGCCAACCACGCCGCGCACCACGTCCGGCCCGAGTTGAAGGTGCGTCCGGGCCACAGCAGCGAGCGGGGCGGGTATCCGGGGAGGGGGTAGGCGTTAGGGGTTAGTGAAAGGCTTGACGCTCCCTCTGCTTCGCAGCTCTACGAGTCCGCGCCGCCCGGCTAGAATGCCCCGCATGGCCTTTCTGTCCGTGCTGCTCCTGGGTGTCGCGTTTCTGGTGGGGAGTCTGCCGCTGGGGCACTGGCTGCTTTCCCGCATGGGCGTGAACCCGCGCGTGAACAGCGCGTACAACCTGGGCATCGAGAACGTGCTGCGAAGGGTCGGGCCGGGGCTGGCCGCGGCGAGTGCCGGGCTGGACTTCGCGAAAGGATTCCTGGCGGTGTTGATGGCCTCCAGCCTTCACTCGCCGGAACTGTGTGTCCTGGCTGCCCTCGCCGCGTACCTGGGGCACCTCAATCCGCCGCGCTTCCTGTACGGGGACATGCCGCCGCGTGGGCGGGGAAATCTGGTGCTGCTGGGGGTGATGGCGGGGCTGTCGGTGGCGGGGGGCCTGAGCTTCTGGCTGACGGTCCTGCCGGTGGTCGTGTACGCGGCGGCCGTGGGGTTCTGGGGGTACGTGAGTACGGCGACGCTCGCGGGGCTGCTCGTCTTCGCGGCGCTGGTCGCGCTGTCGCCGCTGGGCATTCCCGCCAAGCTGGGGGCGCTGGCGCTGCTGGTGGCGGCCACCTGGCGCTTCAAGGAGAACCTGGGGCGCATCCTCGACCGCACCGAGCCGCGCTTCGGGGAGGACGTGCCGATGGCCGGAAAACGCGCCGATCAGGTGGTCACCGCCTTCATGATTCACCCGATGACGCTGGAGAACTTCTGGCAGTCGCCGCGCTTCGCGTGGATGAAGCCGCTGGTCGAGCGCGGCGTGATCAGCGAGGCGAGCGTGCGGCAGATGGCCCAGAACCTGCGGCCCATGAAGGTCGGGGAACTGCACGGCATCAAGACGGCGGGAGGCCAGGAAATCCGCTGCTACCTGCTGAGCAGTCCCCTCCTCCCCGACGTGTTCCGCGATCAGCCCGACCTCGCCACGCGCCGCGCCATCGAGGGCGCCCGCCTCGCGCATGAGCTGGGGGCGGAGGTGTTCGGCCTGGGGGCCTTCTGGAGCGTGGTGGGCAACAAGGGCGTGGACGTGCAGGCGGCGGTGCCGGAAATCACCGTCACGAACGGCGGGGCGTACACCAGCGGCACCATCAAGGCGGCGATTCCCGGCATTCTGGACCACTTCCAGCAGACGGGCCGCGATCTGAAGGAAGCGACGGCGGGCATCGTCGGGGCGAACGGCGTGGTGGCCTTCGGAATCGCCCGCACCATCGCGCCGCAGGTCGGCAAGGTGATCATGGTCGGGCGGGACCTGGAGCGGCTCTCGCGCAGCGCGAACACCCTGCGCCGGGCGGCGAAGGAGACGGAGATCGTCACCACGACGGACTACGACACCCTCAAGGACGCCGACCTGATCTTCAGCGCCACCTCGGACCCCAATCCCGTGATCTTCCCGCAGCACGTCAAGCCCGGCGCCTGGATTTTCGACGAGGGCCGCCCCGCCGACGTGGACGAGAGCGTGCGGGAGGTGCCGGGCGTGCGGGTGATTCCCGGCGGCGTGGTGCGCCCCCCCGGCGGCATGACCAGCAACATCGACCTGCAATTTGGGGAGGGCGCGGTGCCCGCCTGCCTGGCCGAGACGCTGATCATCGCGGCGACCGGCGAACACGAGCGCAAAAGCCTGGGGCCGCAGACGCTGACGGAGAACATCAACTTCTTCGTGGAGCAGGCCGACCGGCTGGGCTTCACGGTGGTGGACTGATACGACCTTCAGGGGAGTGACGAGGGGCGAGCGGACTTGCAAAGCTGCGAAGCAGAGCGAGAAGAACATCCCGGCTTGCGGCGATGGACCATGAGCGAGTGAGCCTCCGGCGTTCGCTGCAAGACAGGCGAGGGGCCGTTCCTGAGCCTCCGGCCAACGCGAACATTCGGCACTTTCCCGGATGTTCTGGAATCAGGGCAAGTCGGGATGAGGCTCCCCCCAAGGCTTCACGGTCCGTCAGGAAGCCTCATCCTTGCCACCTGGGAGGAGGGCCTATCTTCTGGGACGATGGTGCGCTTCCCCCGCTCTTGCCTGCGTCCGTTGCTCCTTGTCGGTCTGACCCTCCCCGGGTGGACCGGGGCGGCGGAATTTCCGGTGGGGCTGGGCGGCGTGCTGCCTGCCGCGCCCCTCAATCCGTCAGCGCTGACCTGTCCCGCGCCGAGCGAGCCATTGGAGCTGGCGCTCTGGCGCGTCACGACCGAGGGAGGAAGGCCCGACCACTCCTGCGCGAATGCCTTCGTGGGCTTCCTGCGGACGCCGGGGACGCCCGAGCAGCCGGATGCCTTCGACGTGGCGGCGCAGCAGGTGCGCGGTGCCCGGGCGGAAGTGCTGCTCGCCAGCATGGAGTGGCAGGCGGGCGAGGGGCATCCCGGGTGGACCTTCGCGCAGGCGGTGCGGGACCTGTACACCAGGGTCAGGGCGAACCCGGCAGCCTACCCGGAAGGAATGACCGTGCGCGTCTCGCTGGGCGGCTATCCGGACCTGAAGCGCCGGGACGGGGCCACGCAGGCGCTCGAACTCGTGCGGGACCTCACGCGGCTGGGGGTGCCGCCAAATGACGCGGTGGCGGGCTGGCACCTGGCGGTCGCCAACTACGACTATTTTCCGCACAGCCACGTCAAACTCCATGTCATCGACGGTCAGGACCTGACGGTATCCGGGTACAACTATACGGACGTGCATCTCCCCGACACGCGGCCCGGCGGGCGGAGCCTGCACGATCTGGGCCTGCGGATGCGCGGCCCGGTCGCGCAGGACGGGGTGGCGGTCTTCGATGACCTTTGGCGGCACTCCCATGAGGTGACCTGTCCGGTGGGCACGGCGGCAGACGCGGTGATGAGCGCCTGCACCCTCGCCCCACCGGAAGCGCCCACCCACCCGGCGCTGGCCCGGACGCTGGTGCCCGCCGGGGAAGCGCGGGCCTTCCTGCTTTACCGCCGTCCCGGGTTCGACCAGGCCGACCGCGCCGAAGCGGCCCTGTTCGGTGCGGCGCAGCGGAGCCTCGATCTGATGCAGGCGGAATTCAGCCCCAGCCTGCACTGCTGGTACGCCTACCTGAACCCCGACGACTGCCCGGTCAGCACCTGGCCCACATACTTCCGCGCCGTTCTGGAGGCGATGGAGCGCGGCGTGAAGGTCCGCGCGCTGATGGTGGACTACGGCACCGACCGGGCCGCAAACCGCAGCGGAGTGGCGCTGATGCGGCTGGAGGCGCGGCGGCGCGGCATCGAGGACCGCTTCGAGGCACGCTACGTGACCCTGAACATGCACACCAAGGCGATGACGGTGGACGACCAGATGGTGCTGGCCGGGAGTCAGAACCTGCACTTCTCGGCCTGGGGACCCCTCGGGCTGAACGAGGCGATGCTGGCGACCACGGACGCGCGGGCGGTGGCCGAGCAGCGCGCCAGCTTTGAGGACCTGTGGGCCCACCACAGCCGCGAGGTGCCGCAGGAATGGTGGATGCGGAACGTGGAGGCGCCGAAGCCCTGACCGAACGGCATCTTCCGGGACTTCCCGCACCCTCTCACCCGGCCTCCCCGCCTACACTGGGGGGGTGACGGGAGCCTCATCACAGGTTGAACGTATTCATCTCGCCAAGCCGCGCGGCTTCTGCGCGGGTGTGGTCATGGCGATCCGGGCGGTCGAGCGGGCCGCGCAGGCCGAGGACCGGCCGGTGACGGTCTACCACTCCATCGTGCACAACCACACGGTTGTGGAGCGGCTCCAGAACCAGCACGACGTGCATTTCGTGGAGAGCCTGGATGACATCGGGGCGCTGCCCGACGGCAGTGAAACGGTCGTCTTCAGCGCCCACGGCATCAGCCCCGCCGTGCGCGAGCGGGCGCGGGTGCTGGGGTTGAGCACCATCGACGCGACCTGCCCCCTCGTCACCAAGGTCCACACCGAGGCGAAAAAGTACGCCCGCGAGGGCTACACCATCCTGTTGATCGGGGACAGCGCCCGGCACCAGGAGGTGATCGGCACGCGCGGCGAGGCGCCCGAACACACCATCGTGGTCGGCGTGCTGGGCAAGAGCGGCGAGGGCCTGCACGACCCCCACACCGTCGAGGTCCCCGACCCCGGGCGGGTGGTGGTCCTGACGCAGACGACCCTCAGCGTGGACGACACCCGGCGCACCATCGACATCCTGAAAGCCCGCTTCCCGAAGCTGGTGATTCCGCCCAGCGAGGACCTGTGCTACGCCACCAAGAACCGCCAGGACGCCGTCAAGGCCATCGCCCCGCAGGTGGACGCCTTTCTGGTGCTGACCAGCACGCACTCCAGCAACGGGATGCGGCTGCTCGAACTCGCCCGCGACCTGTGCGGCCGGGCCGAGCGGCTGGAAACGGCGGCGGACCTCGCGGGCCTCGACCTGACGGGGGTGCGCTCGCTGGGCATCACCAGCGCGGCCAGCACGCCCGACGATCTGGTGCAGGACGTGGTCGCGCACTTCCGCCGCCTGAACCCCGACCTCGCCGTGATCGAGGAAGGCGAGTGGGAGAACATCGAATTCCGCGAGCCGAAAAAGATTCTGCCGGGGCAGACGCTGCCGCGCACGATGCAGTAAAGCACCAGCGCAGAGGGCGCGAAGCGCCACAACCTGAGCTTTTCCCGGCCCTCGGCTACCCCTCGCGGATGTATCCCGTCCGCAGAAACTCCTGCACCAGCGGTTCGAGGTCGTGCAGGGCGAGGTCGCTCCGCATGGCGTACTCGGCGGGCGAGAGGTGCTCGTGCAGGGCGCGCAGGAGCGCGAGGCCCACCGCCCCGTACTGGGCGCGGAAACTGCGGTGAACGTCGAGGATGGGGTTCAGGGCGTCGCGGCCCCGCAGCATCAGGGCGTAGTTCCGGTGCGCCCACCCGGCGAGGCTGCTGGGCAGGATCAGCGTCTGGGGGCGCAGCGGGGCGGGAAAGGCGCCCTCGTAGGGGAGGGTGGCGGGCATGGTGGCGATGATCTCGCCGCGCACGTAGAAGATCGCGCCGCTGGGCCGGGCGTGCAGCCCGGTGAAGTCTTCGGTCAGGTTGAATTTCCAGGCGCGGCTGCCCACGCCGCTCAGCACGTGCGCGTAGGTCGGCGGGAGCGGATGCGCGCTGAGCGAGGCCCCCTGCTCGTAGAGGTTCAGCAGTTCACCGAGGGCCTGCTCCCCGGTGGCGTTCGCGGCCCCCGCCGTGACCGTGCGGCCCTCGAACAGCAGCACGTAGGCGCTCAGGTCCCCCAGGGTCGCGTACAGGTAGCCGAACCACGCCCCCTCGTGCAGATACTTCAGAAAGGCGTGCAGGTCGCAGAACTGAATCTTGAGGCCCGCGTGGGTGGGCGGAGACTGCGGCAGAAAGCGCGCGAGAAAGGGAGACGCGCCCGGAAACATCGGGACGAGGTCGGGAATCCATTCCGCGAGTTCCTCCGGCGGCTCCCCGCCCGGGCCGGAGGGGTGGGGCGGGTCCGCGTGCAGCCCATCACCGTGCAGGCCGTCGCCCTGTGAACCCTCGTTGGGCGGAATCATCCTTCCCTCCGCGCAACGGGCCGCTCCAGCGCGCGGAGGCCCCGGCGGTAACGGGCGGCGTTCTCCACGTAGCGCGCGGCGTTGGCCGGAGGCTCCACCTCACGCACCACCCGGGCGGGCACGCCCACCGCGAGCATCCCGTCGGGCACCTCCTGCCCCTCGCGCAGCAGCGCCCCGGCAGCCAGCACCGCCCCCGCGCCCAGACGGGAGCCGTTGAGCATGATGGCGCCCATGCCCACCAGACTGCCGGGCGCGCAGTGCGCTCCGTGGACGACGGCGCGGTGCCCCACCGTCACATCGGCCTCCAGCACACAGGGGAAGCCGGGGTCGGTGTGCAGCACGGCCCCGTCCTGCACGTTGCAGCGCGGCCCGATGGTGATGGCCTCGATGTCGCCGCGCGCGGCCACCCCGAACCACACGCTGGCGTCCTCACCGACCGTCACCTGGCCGGTCAGGTCGGCGCTGGGCGCGACAAAAGCGGTGGGGTGCAGGTCCGGGCAAACTCCGTCGAGCGCATACAGGGGCATGGGTCCTCCGGGCGCTGCGTTCACAGGCCAGCCAGGGCGGGGGCCAGGGCCAGCGCGGCGCGCAGCAACTGTTGGTCTTCAGGGTAAGTTAACATAGCCGCCGCCACGTCCGCCGCAAAAAAGCCGCCCTCCGCGAAGGTGTCCTCCAGGGTGGTCGGGGCCTCCGGCGCGGCGCGCATCACGAACCAGTGGATCAGGCGGGCCTCGCCCCGGTCGTTGGTGTAACGGGTCGGGGGCAGGGGGGCCAGGGGCGCCGCGCTGACGCCGGTTTCCTCGCGCACCTCGCGCACGGCGGTCTGTTCCAGCGTCTCCCCCGCCTCGACGTGCCCCTTGGGAAAGGCCCAGGCCCCGCTGCGGTACCGCACCAGCAGCACGCGCCCGCCGCCGTCCAGCACCACGCCGCCCGCGCCGGGCGTGGGAGCGGTGCTGGGGGCGGCCGGGCCAGAAGGGGAAACCATGCCGGGAGTATACGTGCCCGGCCGGGGGCCTTTAATGTTTACCGATTTGCGGCCACCTTCCCTGGCCGAACGTGCGATACTGCACTTGTCTCAAGTCCACCCCTGAAGAGGCACCGGCTCAGAGGGCCGTGTGCCGGGTACTGGGCAATGGGATGCAAGGAGAGTTATGGCTCAAGGTCGGGTAAAGTGGTTTAACGTCGAAAAGGGCTACGGGTTCATCGAACATCCCGGCAACCCTGACGTGTTCGTGCACTACAGCGCCATCCAGAGCGGCGGCTTCCGCAAGCTGAACGAGGGTGACGAGGTCGAGTTCGAGGTCGAGCCCGGCCAGGGCAACAAAGGCCCGCAGGCCAAGAACGTGGTCGTCACGAACGCCGCACCTGCGCCCATGGGTGGCAGCAGCATGGGCGGCGGGAACCGTGGCGGCGGCAGCCGCTGGTAAGCCGGGACACCTGAACATTCGGGGGTGAGCGCCTGCGTGCGGCTCGCCCCCTCGCCTTGTCACAGGTGCCTTGTCACAGGCACCTCGTCTCAGAGGCGGTTCCTGCTGGCCGCCCGTAGGATGCACCCATGACCGATGCCCCGCCTCCCGCTCCGCCGGGCCGACACGACCTCCCTCCCCCGGCGCTGGCCGCCGAGCGGGAAGAGGGGGAGCACCTTCCTCCCCTGCCCCCCACGGTCACCACCTATCCGCTGACCTTCACCGGGCAGGCGGGCGAGTATTTCCGCCTCTGGATCGTGAATACGGCGCTCAGCATCGTGACGCTGGGGGTGTACCTGCCGTGGGCGCGGGTGCGGCAGCGGCAGTATTTCTACGGGCACACCTGGTTGGACGGGCAGAACTTCGAGTACAACGCCAACCCGGTCGCGCTGCTGCGCGGGTACCTGATCGTGGGCGCGTTTTTCCTGACGTACTCGGTCACGGCCAACTTCGACTCGACCCTGTGGATTGCGGGCGGGATCGGCGTGCTGTTCTTCGGGCTGTACCCCTGGCTGGTGATGAAGTCGCTGCGGTTCGTGGCCGCGAGCACGACCTACCGGGGGCTGCGGTTCCGGTATCACGGGAAGGCGGGGGGCGCCTATCTGACCTACGGGCTGGCGAATATCGCGGCGCTCCTGACCGGCGGGCTGGCCCTGCCCTGGGCGTGGTTCATGCAGCGGCGCTATCAGGTGCAGAACGCCGCCTACGGCAGTGCCCGCGCCTCCTTCCGGGGGGATGTGGGGGACTTTTACGTGATCGGGCTGACCGGGCTGGCGGTCGGGATAGGGGGGGCGGTGCTGCTGGCCGTGCCGGTGTTCGCGCTGCTGTTTGTGCTGAGTGACCTGCCCGGCCTCGGTGCAGGCAGCCTCAGCCTGGGCGTGTTGCTCGCCCTGCTGACCGCGTACCTCGCCTTCCTCGCCCTCTACGCCGTCGCCTGGCAGTACGTGAGGGCCGCGACCCTGCGTTACGTGCTGAACCGGGTGGAGGTGGGCGGCGTGGTCCGCACGGGCGCGACCTTCAGCCCCTGGCGGCTGACGTGGATCGGCGTGTCGAACACGCTGGCGCAGATTCTCACGCTGGGCCTGGCGACGCCCTGGGCCGCCGTGCGCCGCACCCGTTACATCGCGCAGGGCGTGCAGGTGCGGGCGATTGCCAGCCTGGACGATTTCGCCGCCGATGTCACCCCGCCCGAGAGCGCGCTCGGGGAGGCGGCGACGGAACTGCTCGACATCAACCTGGGGTTCTGATGCCCCGGTCCGGTCCCCATCCGCACGGCCCCCGGGGTGCCCCGTGACGACCTCTGGCCCCTCCAGCCTCTCGCTGTCCGGCGTGTTCTTCGATGGGCGGACCAGCCGCGACCGGGCCGCGGCCCTGGACGTGACGGGGGAAGACGTGCGGCTTCAGGCCGAGGGGGGGCTGGAAACGCGCTGGCCCCTGACGCAGCTCCGTATCGACCCGCCCGTCCCCGGCGTGCGGCGCGTGCTGAAGTTCCCCGACGGTTCGCGTTTCGAGACGGCAGACGATGCCGCCGTGACGGCGCTGGAGGCCCGCACCGGGCGCAACCGCGCGCTGGGCCGGGTCCGCCGCCTGGAAACGCGCTGGTGGACGGCCCTCGCCGCGCTCGCTCTGACGCTGGCCTTCGCGTGGGCCTTCGTGGCCTACGGCCTTCCGGCGCTGGCCCGCGGGGCCGCGAGCGCCACACCGCGCAGCGTGCTGGCGACCTTTGACCGCGAAACGGTCCAGGTTCTGGAAGAGGGAGGCTATCTCGGCCCCAGCAGGCTCAGTGCCGCGCGGCAGGCGCACCTTCAGGCCGCGTTCCGGCGTGTGGCGGCCTGGGCGGATCATGGGTATCCCTACCGCCTGCTGCTGCGCGACGGTGAACCGGAAGACGCGCCCTTCCAGCTCGGGGCGAACGCCTTCGCGCTCCCGGACGGCACGGTGGTGCTGACCGACCAGCTCGTCGCCCTGGCGCACAACGACCGGGAACTGCTGGGCGTCCTCGCGCACGAGACGGGACACGTGACCGGGCGGCATACGCTGGCGAGCGTGTATCAGGGCCTGGGGCTGACGCTGCTGTCGGTGGCCGTGACGGGGGACCTGATCAGCGCGGGCACGTTTGCGGCCGCCGTCCCCGCCTCCCTCCTGCGCAACGGCTACTCGCGCGCCGCCGAGACGCAGGCGGACGAGGTGGCAGGCCGTTACCTGATGCAGGCGTACGGCACCACCAAACCGCTGCGCGACCTTCTGGCCCGGCTGGAAGAGGGGGACCGGAACGCGGACGAGAACAGCGTGGAGGAAGGCAGCCACACAGCGGACCTCCTCCAGACCCACCCCGGCACCGCGCAGCGCATCCGGCACCTGCGGGAGATCGAGACACGGGGGCGCTGACCTACACCCGCCCACCCCGGCTGCTCCCCCGCGTGACACCCCCGGCGATCAGGTGTGCGGCGCGCAGGGGTTCGGGAATGCGGCCCGTGACCGTCAAGGTAGCGAGGGCGGCTTCCGCCTGCGGCAAGCTCAGGCCCACGCGCTGCACCCACACGCCCCGGCACGGTTCCATCGGCCCCAGCGCCTCGATCAGCCGCCACTTCCTGGCCCCGCCCGGCACACGGGTCAGCAGGGCGGCGCGGAGGCGGTCAACGTCGGGCGGGCGGCGCGCCACGATCAGGACGGGCAGGCCGGTCAGCGCGCTCAGGGCGGGCGCGTCCACCACGTTGAAGCCCGCCAGCGCCACGCCCTGAAGCAGGATCAGGTGCAGGTGCTCCCGCGCGCCGCTCGCCGTCACCAGCCGGGCGAGTTCGGACGTGCTGTTGCGCCCGTCGCGCCGCACCCGCCCGCTGACCACACCATGCAGGGTGTCCCGCGCGTAGACGGTGCCGTAGATGGCGACATTGCCGCGATGCTCACGGGCAAAGGGGGCGTCGTCGAAGCCGATGGCGTGGGAGAAGGACATGCCGGGAGCGGGGCTCAGCCTCCCGCCGTCTCCAGTGCCCCCTCGATGTCGGTCAGCAGGTCGCCAATCTCCTCGATGCCGATGCTCAGGCGCAGGAGGCCCGGCGTGATCCCCAGGCGGCGGCGTTCGGCTTCGGGGAGGGCGCGGTGGCTGGTGCCCCAGGGCCAGGAGAGGGTGGTCACCACGTCCGCCAGGCTGGGCGCGAGGGGAATGCGGCCAGCGAGCGCGCGGACGAAGGCGGGCGCGTCCTCGATGTCGGCGCTGAGCATCCCGCCGAAGCCGTTCGGAAACAACTCCTGCGCGAGGTGGAACTGCGGGTGCCCTGCGAGGCCGGGGTGGTACACGGCCCGCACGCGGGGATGGTTCGCCAGCACGTCCGCCACGGCCTGCGCGTTGCCGCTGTGGGCACGCATCCGCAGCCCGAGCGTCTTGAGGCCCTGGAGGGTCATCCAGGCGTCGAAGGCGCTCATGGTGCCGCCCAGCCGCAGCAGGCGCGTGCGGACCGGAGCGATCAGGTCCGCGGGGCCGCACACCACGCCCCCAAAGGCATTGCTGTGCCCGCTGAGATACTTGCTGACCGAATGCGTCACGAGGTCCGCCCCGTGCAGCGCCGGACGGAAGACGGCGGGACTGGCAAAGGTGTTGTCCACGCTCAGTAGCGCCCCGCGCGCGTGGACCAGGTCCGCCAGCCGGGGCACGTCCGGCACCGTCATGAGGGGATTGGTGAGGCTCTCGACGTGCAGCACGCGCGTTTCCGGGCGGAAAGCCGCCTCCACCGCCTCCGGGTCGCAAGCGTCCACAAAGGTGGTCGTGATCCCCAGACGCGGGAACTCCTCCGCGAGCAGGGCGTAGGTCACGCCGTACACGCGGGCGTCCGCGACGATGTGATCTCCGGCCTTCAGGACACCCAGCAGCGCGGCGCTGATGGCGGCCATACCACTTCCTGCGACCAGCGCGGCCTCCGTCCCCTCCAGCGTGGCGAGGGCGCGTTCCAGCGTCCCCGCGTTCGGCGTGCCGTTGCGGTAGTAGAAGCTGGCCGGGTCCTCGACGCTCATAGCTCCTTCCAGGGCGTCGAGGTCGGGGAAGGCGTAGACGGTGGACTGGTAGATGGGTTCTACCAGGGGAACACTGCTGTTCGGGCGGGCCTCCTCCCCGGCGCGGGCGGCGAGGGTGGTCAGGTCGTAGTCGGCGGGCGTCACCGGATCAGGCTAACGCTTTGGCGCGGGTGCCGGTCCAGTTCCGCGCCTGGTCCCCGCGTTCAGATTGTCGCCTCCTCTACTCCCCCCCCGCCCACAACCCCTGCCGTTTCAGCGCCGCCACCAGACCCGGCTCGCGTTTCTCCATGCTGCCCCCAGGCGCGAAGTAGGCCCGCAGCAACCGCACCCAGTCCCCCGGCTGGCCCCGCCGCGCCGCAATGGGGTTCATCACCTCGATGCCCTGGCGCAGTTCCTCCTCCGTGCCGTCCCGGTAACGGTCCTCGTGGACGACCAAGGGACGGGGCAGACGCGGGCGCAGCGGCGGTTCCTCGGCGGGCAGGCCGAGGGTGAGGGCCGCGAAGGGCAGCACCCCGGCGGGCAGGTCCAGCACGTCGAGGATGCCTTCCAGCCCGTTCAGCACGCCGCCGATCCAGCAGCCCTGATAGCCCAGCATCTCGGCGGCGGTCAGCAGGTTCTGCCCCGCCAGCACCGCGTCCCCGATGCCGAAATGCACGGCGATGGCGGGCCAGTGCCCCACGCCCTGCCCCGCCACCTCCAGCACCCGGCCCACCCGCCGCACGTCCAGGCAGACCACGAACGCCTCGGAAGCGGTGGCGATGTGGGCATTCGTGGTGAGTTCGGCCACGCGGGCGCGGACTTCCGGGCTCACCAGCCGGATAAACGAGTAAAGCTGCGCGGTCGCGTCGGTGGGGGCGCGCTGGGCCGCGTGCAGAATGGCGTCCAGATGCTCTTCGGGCAGCGGCAACGGCGAGCCGTCCGCCTGGGTGACGTAGTGGCGAACGGTACGGTGCGTGTCGTAAAAGGCCCGGACTTCCTTGGGCGTGCGGGTCGGGCGGGTCAGCGGGTCAGCGGTCATGCGGGGCAGGATACGCGGGAAGGGGTTAGGTATTGGGAGTCAGGCGTTAGGAAAGAGGAGAGCCTGGGCGAATGCTCTGGCTCCTCACCCCTCATCCCTAACCCCTACTTCCCCATGTACTGAATCCGCCAGATGCGCCCCGTGTCGTCGTCCGTCAGTAGCAGCGCGCCGTCCTGGGCCACCACGAGGTCAACGGGGCGGCCCAGCGTCCGTTGCCCGCTCAGGAAGCCGGTCAGGAAGTCCGCGACCTGGCCCGTTTCGGGGTTGACGGTCACCACCTTGTAGCCGCTCTTGGTGCTGCGGTTCCACGAGCCGTGCAGCGCGGCGAACATCTGACCGCGGTACTTGTCGGGAAAAGTCTTGCCGTCGTAAAAGGCCAGGCCCAGCGGCGCCGCGTGCGCGGTGGTCAGGGCGAAGGCGGGGATGGCATCCTGGCAGACCGCCGCACTCTTCTTCCCGAAGTCCTTGTCCCAGACCTGCGGCTGCCCGGCTTCGGTCGTGTAGCAGTACGGCCAGCCGTAGAAGCCGCCCGCCCTCAGCTTGTAGAAGCCTTCGGGCGGGAGGTTGTCACCCAGCATGTCACGCCCGTTGTTGGTGGCGTAGAGGGTGCCGCCATACCACTCCAGACCTACCGGATTCCGCAGCCCGGTCGCGTAGGGCTTGCCGTTGGTGCCGTCCGCGTCGTAGACCCACACCGAGGCGCGGTGGCTGTTGCTCTCCTCGCAGACGTTGCAGGAAGAACCGGTCGCCACATACATCTTGCCGTCCGGCCCGAAGACCACCGTGCGCGTCCAGTGCCCGCCGCCGCTGGGCAGGCTGAGCAGCTTCTGCGGCGCGCCACTCGCCTCCCTCTGCCCCGGCTGGTAGGCGAAGCGCACCACGCCGTCCGTGTTCGCCACGTACAGGAAGCCGTCGTGGAAGGCGAGGCCGTGCGGGCGGTTCAGGCCAGAGGCAAAGACGGTCTTGCCGTCCGCCACGCCGTTCTTGTTCTGATCGGGCAGCACCGTGACGGTCCCGGCGCCCGGATCGCTCACGAACACGTCCCCGTTGGGCGCAACGGCCATAAAGCGCGGCTGCTTGAACCCCTCGGAAAACACCGTCACCTTGAAGCCGTCCGGTGCTTTCAGGTCGGGCGTCTGCGCGCCAGCGGACGCGGCGAGGGCCAGCGCACCCGCCACCAGCATTCTTTTCAGCATGAGGCCAGCAGACCACGCAGGCGTGAGAGGGCGCGGGGAGGGAAGTAAAGGTCAGAAGCGCCCCAGCCCACGCTCTTCAGGGCGCGTCCGTCGCCAGATACTCGAACCGCGCGCCCAGCCCCTCCAGGTGCCGGAAAAACGACGGATAGCTCTTGCGGATGTGGTGCGCGCCGGTGATGCGGATGGGCGCGTCGGCCCTGAGGCCCAGCAGCGTCAGCAGCATGATCATGCGGTGGTCGCCGTGCCCGCCCACGGTGACGCCCCCCGCCAGCCGTTCGGTCCCCGTGACGCTGAGGCTCCCTTCCGTCTCGCTCGCCTTCAGCCCCAGCCGTTCCAGTTCGCGCCGCGTGTCGCTGATGCGGTCGCATTCCTTGAGCCGCAGCGTCGCCACGTTCTCCCAGGTGGTCGTGCCGTGAGCAAAGGCGGCGGCGGCGGTGAGAGCCTGCACCGCGTCGGTGAAGCCGTCCCCGTCGCGCGTGACAGCGTGGAGGGGCTTTCCCCCGCGCACCGTCACCCGGTCCCCCTCGCGCACGAGGTCGGCGCCCATCGCGCGCAGCACGTCCACGGCCTCGCGCTCGCCCTGGAGGTCGTCCGCCCGCAAGTTCGTCACCGTCACCTCGCCGGGGAGAAGGGCGGCGGCAGCCAGCAGGGCCGCGCTCCCCGGATAGTCCCCCGGCACCAGCACCCGGCCCGCCCGGTACGCCTGCCCGCCGGGAATGGTGATGCGGGTGAGGTCGGCGCTGGCGGTGGCCCGGATGCCGAACGCGGCGAGCGTGTCGAGCGTCTGCCGCAGCGGCGCATGGCTCTTGATCTCGCCCGTCAGCCGCAGGTCGAGGCCCTCTTGCAGCAGCGGCGCGAGGAACATCAATGCGCTGGCGTACTGGCTCGACCTCTCCGCCGACACCTCCACCCGCCCCCCCCGCACCGGGCCGCCGATGGTGATGGGCAGCCGTCCGCCGTTGCTGCTCACCCGCGCGCCGAGCCGTTCCAGCGCCGCGAGCAGGTCCCCCTGGGGCCGCCTGCCCAGCGATTCGGCGTAGTCGGTGACAAAGGTCGTCTCCGTGGTCAGGGCCGCCACGCCCATCAGGAAGCGCGCGACCGCCCCCGCGTTGCCGGGATTGAGCGTCACGCCCGCGCGCGGATGCGCCCCGAAGCCGCGCACCACCACGTCTTCGCCCACCCGTTCCACACCCGCGCCCCAGTCCCGCAGGCAACGGACCAGAGCTTCCGCGTCCTCGCTGGTCGCGGCGCCCACTACGCGCGTCTCCCCCTCGGCCAGCGCCGCCGCGAGGAGATACCGGGTGGTGTAGTTCTTGCTCGGCTGCGCGCGCCGTTCGCCCCGGAGTTCGGAGGCCGGGTGGACCAGGACATCGAAACGCTCGGGCAGGCCGTCAGTCATGGGGGGAGGCTAGCGCCCGGAAGAGTGGGAGGCTCTGCACGAGGCAAGACAGGTGGGCCACATGGCCGATGGTTCCGGCCACTTCCGCCGTTAGGCTGGGCACATGCCTGACTTCACTCCCGGTCAACGCTGGGCCTACCATACCCGTCCCGGTGAGGAGGATTCCACGTTGCTCATCCTGCGCCGCGAGGCACTGGGCGATCTGCCCGTCCTGCACATTCAACTCCAGGGGCTACGGCTGCGAAACCCGTTCACGGCGAGCGGCCTTCAGACAGACCTCGGGCACATGCCCATCAGTGAGGAGGCGGTCCAGCAGAGTGTGACGGACCTGCTGGAGCAGAACGCTACCCCAAGCGACGACGGAGGCGGCTACGAGGAGTGGCGCGCCGCTTACGAGCGGGGTGAGGCGGGCGTCTTCACGCTGCCCGTCGCCCAAGTCGTCCAGGCGTTGGAAGACGCCGTCAACGCTCCGACCCCTGCGGACACGTTCAGCAAGAGCAACCGCAAGTAGGAACCTTCAGGGAACGACCCTAAACGCCCGCCCCCCCTCCAGCGTCACGACGGCGGAGAGTTGCCCGTCCTCCGCCCTCACCACACAGCTCTGAACCCCAGCGGGCGGCTTGCGGTTCAGGAGGTCGGTGCAGAGGCGTTCGGGGGCGCTCAGTCCGGCCCGCTGCGCGGCCTGCACCGCCTCGCGCCCGTACTCGCGGGCGGCGCGGCCCTGCCAGGAAAAGGCCGCGACCAGCACCATGACGCCCGCGACAAAGGCGAGCAGGATCAACAGGAAGGTCCGCATACGGGGGGAGGCTAGCGCACTCGCTCGCCCCGGCAAGGCGCCCCCGGCAAAGGGCGGGCCGCGCCCTGGAGGAGGGAGGAAGGCGCGGCCCGGCAGGGCGAGCGGGACCAGATGACCGCTCGCCTTTTATGGTGCGCCGCGAAGCTGACGCGGGCATGACCCAGCCCCCAGGAAGAAGCAGGGTACACTGCCCCCGGTATGAGCCGAGTGATGATTATTGGCGCGGGCGGCGTGGGCAACGTCGTCGCGAAGAAGTGCGCGCAGAATGACAGCGTGTTCACCGAGGTGCTGCTCGCCAGCCGCACCGTCAGCAAGTGCGACAGGATCGTCGCGGAAATCCGGGAACACTTCCCGCAGAGCCAGACGCAGTTCACGACGGCGGCGGTGGACGCCGACAACGTGCCGGAACTTGCCGCGCTGATCCGTTCCTTCGGGCCGGAGCTGGTGATCAACGTGGCCCTCCCCTACCAGGACCTCACCATCATGGACGCCTGCCTGGAGACGGGCGTGCATTACCTCGACACCGCGAACTACGAGCCGCGCGACGTGGCGAAGTTCGAGTATTCCTGGCAGTGGGCCTACCGCGAGCGTTTCGAGCAGGCGGGCCTGATGGCGCTGCTCGGCTGCGGCTTCGACCCCGGTGCGACGAACGTGTTTACCGCCTACCACGCCAAGCACCACTTCTCCGAAATCCGTTACCTCGATATCGTGGACTGCAACAACGGCAGCCACGGCAAGGCCTTTGCCACCAACTTCAACCCCGAGATCAACATCCGCGAGATCACCGCGAACGGGCGTTACTGGGAAAATGGGCAGTGGGTCGAGACGGCACCCCTCGAAATCAGCCAGGACATCTATTACCCCAACGTCGCCACCCGCAAGAGCTTTGTGCTGTACCACGAGGAACTCGAATCGCTGGTCATCAACTTCCCGACCATCCAGCGCGCCCGCTTCTGGATGACGTTCGGGGAGCAGTACATCAAGTACCTCAGCGTGCTGGAGTCGGTCGGCATGACCTCCATCGAGCCGATCAACTTCCGGGGCGAGGAGATCGCGCCCATCGAGTTCCTGAAGGCCGTGCTGCCCGCCCCCGAGTCGCTGGCCGCCGACTACACCGGCAAGACCTGCATCGGCGTGCAGGCGCGCGGGATCGGCAAGGACGGCTCTGAATTGGTGAACTTCGTCTACAACATCTGCGACCACGCCGAGGCGTACCGGGAAGTGCAGGCGCAGGCGATCAGCTACACGACCGGCGTACCCGCCATGATCGGCGCGATGCTGATGCTCCAGGGAGAGTGGATGAAGCCCGGCGTCTACAACGTCGAGGAGTTCGACCCCGATCCCTTCATCGCCGCGATGAACGTGTGGGGCCTGCCGGTGGATGAACTGGCGGGGATTGAACTGGTGCGGGACTGAGTGAAGCGCGAGAAGCCGCCCCGGAGCCTTGTTGGCATTCCGGGGCGGCTTTCCGTGGCTTACTGCTTCGACCCGTCCAGCGCCTTCATCGCCTCGCCCACGTAGGCCCACATCGTCTGCATCTCCGGCGTCATGTGCTGCTGATAGGAGCGGTTGAGCGTGGAGCCGATGTCCTGACGACCGCCGGTGAACTCCGCCACCAGACCTTGCCAACGGCGGGCCAGTGTCAGCACACGCGGGTCCGAGGGCGGCGTGCCCGCTTCCATCTCGCGCAGCACCTCGGCCATCAGCCCCGGCCATTCCTGCTCGACTTCCCGGAGGCGCGCCTCACCCACCTCCTGCCGCCGCTGCTCTATGTACGCCGCCTGCTCATCGTCGAACTTGGGCTGTTCTCCGACGCGGCGGGCCGTTTCCAGCATCCTGTCCACCTTCTCGCTCATCCCGATCACCTCCGTGAGTTCTGACCAGCTCGCCCCGCGCACGTCCAGCCGTTTCAGCCGGTCCAGCAGCGCCCGCTGCCGCTCCATCTGCTCCTCCAGCATCCGGATATGCTCCGCGATCACCCGCTGGGGGTCATGGTCCGGGTCTTGCAAGGCGGCCCTGATCTGCCCCAGCGGCAGCCCGATGGCCTTGAGGCTCTGGATTTGCTGCAAGGTCCGCAGGTCGGTTTCGGAGTACAGGCGATGCTCGGCCTCGGTGCGCCCGGCGGGCGTCAGCAGCCCGATCTGGTCGTAATGCCGCAGCGTCCTGACCGTCAGGCTGGTGCGCCGCGCGAGTTCTCCGATCCTGAGCTTCACGCTGCCCTCCTGTCAGATACGGTAGAACCGGACGTTACGTGAGGGTCAAGGGGCAGGGTTTAGGCGTCAGGTGTTAGGGGAAAGGGGCATTAGCTCAGACCCTCCCTCTCCCTAACGCCTAACCCCTCTTCCCTCACGCCGCGTCGCTTTTCTCCACCTTCGCAAAAATCATGCGGCCCACGTTCGTCTGCACGTTGTTGACCACCAGAACGCGCGTCGCCTTGCCCCGGAACTTCAGGCCGTCCTCGACGACGACCATGGTGCCGTCTTCGAGGTAGCCGACGCCCTGGCCCTGCTGCTGGCCGCTCTTGGTGACGGTGATGGTGAGGCGGTCCCCGGCCTGGACCTGGGGCCGCAGCGCGACGGCGAGGGCGTGCAGGCTCAGGACTTCCAGGCCGTGCAACCGGGCGATCTTGCCCAGGTTGCCGTCATTGGTGAGCAGCTTGCCGCCGGTTTCGCGGGCCAGACGCACCAGCTTGTCGTCCACGTTGGGGAGCTGTGGGTCGTCCCAGTCCTCGATCCGCAGGGGGCGCACCTGGCGCAGCTCCTCCAGCACGTTCAGGCCGCGCTTGCCGCGCGTGCGCTTCTGCGGGTCCGAGTGGTCGGCCAGCACCTGAAGCTCGCGCAGCACGAAGCCGGGCACGACCAGTTCGCCCTCCAGAAAGCCGCTGCGGCTCAATTCCAGAATGCGCCCGTCGATCAGCACGTTGCTGTCCAGCAGCTTGCTGCCCGGCTGGCGGCGCACCTGCGGAAAGGCGAGCAGCCCGAAGGCCTCGGCGTGCCGGACGGCGAAGGAGACGAAAAAGGCCGCCAGCACCAGCGTCACCACGACGCTCCCGATCCAGGTGTAGAAGGGCACGCCGCGCAGCAGGTTGCCCAGCAGCACGCTGAGCAAGAGCGCGACGATCAGGCCGCAGGTGGCCGCCGCGACCGTGCGGGGCGAAAGACCGGCGTACCAGCGGCGAAAGCGGGCGAGGCTCTGGGCGGCCAGGCGTTCGGCGCGCGGGGCGAGGAGCAGCGCGGCCAGGGCGCCCGCCAGCATCAGGCTGAGGGTGTTGACCCGCCCCAGCTCCGGGTCGCTCATCCCGGCGGCCAGCGCGTGGCCCGCCGCCCACCCCAGGAGCAGGCCGAGCAGCATGATGAAAAGCCGAAAGGCAAGCACGCTCCCGAGTCTACCCGACCCCCCGCCCCCAAACTTCCCCAGGCTCGCATTTCGGCGGGTGATGAGGAATCTGACCACTTCATGTGCCGCTCAAAGTTGACGCTCATACGCGGCAGGTACCATGCTGGCCATGCGTCAAGTTTCGAAGGCGGTTCGCGTGGCGGGCCTGTTGCTGACCGGGTTCCTGGGCGTGGCAGGCGCGCAGGGCACGACCACTCCCGCGACCACTCCTGCGGCTCCGGCCCGTCCGGCCACGACCACGCCCGTCGCGGCCAACACGGCGCGCACGGTCAGCAGCGTGGCCGTGGAGATCAGCGGCACGGTCAAGGGCCAGATCGTGGCCTGCCCCAAGACGCTGAAGGTGAGTGCCGCGGCGGTGTGCCTGTACGTGCAGAACACGCCCGCCAGCCTGCGTCCCCTGGTGCGGGGCAGACTGGGCGCGCGCGCGCTGGGCGACTGGAAGACCTCCAGCAGCGGCCAGGCCAGCTCGCTGCTGGTGTCCGGCACCCCGGGCGGCCCGCTGGGCGCGTTCGTGCTGATGGCGCCGCTGACCGAGCGGGAAACGCTGCTGGTGGTGGATACAGCCCAGGCGCCTGCCGCCCAGGCCCCGGCCGCGCAAGCTGCCGCCCGTCCGGCCACCCCGGCAGGCGTCGTGAAGGGTCAGGCCTACGTGCTGGGCAGCGATCTGGTGGGCGTGGTGAACGTCACGTCCCTCGGCGGCGGCAAGTACCGCCTGACGCGCGGCGGCGAGTCGCCGCTGACGGTCACGGTCGGGCAGAAGACCGCGCAGCTCGGGAGCGGCAGCGTGGAACTGCCGCTGGTCCCGGCCAGCGACGGCCAGAACCTGATCTTCCCGCTGGCGGGCCTGCGCGCGCTGGGCTGCACCCTGACCCCGGCCCCGTCGGGGAACAACGTGACGGTCGCCTGCGGGACGGCGAGCGTGGGGCTGCGGCCCATCGTGTTCTGACGGAGAGCAGTCAGCCGGGAGAGGGGAAGGGCCGAGCGTGGGCCCTTCCTCTCCAGCCGTTCGGCGCCCTCCCCGGCATCTTTAGCTGGCCTTCAGGTTCGGGCGGGCGGGAACCGGGGGGGGAGTCGCTGCGTAATCATGGTCGCAAGGAGGAACACCCATGAGCATTCTTGACCGTCTTTCCCGACTGCTGCGTGCCAACGTCAACGACCTGATCAGCAAGGCCGAGGACCCCGCGAAGATCATCGACCAGGCCCTGCGCGACATGCGCGCGGCCTACGGCGAGGCCCGCGCCGAGGTGGCCGACGCGATGAGCCAGAGCGCCCGCCTGGACCGCGAGGCCAGCACCAACCGCAAACTGGCCGAGGAGTACGAGAAGAAGGCCGAAGAAGCCCTGCGCGGCGGCAGCGAGGACCTCGCCCGCGAGGCGCTGCGCCGCGCCCAGAACCACAAGGACCTCGCCAAGGGCTTCCAGGAGCAGGTCGCCGTGCAGACCAGCACGGTGGACCAGCTCAAGACGCAACTGCGCGCCCTGGAAGCCAAGATCGACGAGCTGGAGTCCAAGAAGACCCTGCTGGCCGCCCGGCAGAAGACCGCGCAGGCGGGCGCCACCCTCGACCGAGTGAGCGGCTTCGGCAAGGCGGGCGGCGCGATGGACGCCTTCAATGACATGGAGCGCAAGGTCGCCACGATGGAAGACCGCAACAAGGCCATGGCCGAGCTGCGCCAGGAGAACGACTTCGACGCGCAACTCAAGGACCTGGGCCGCGACAAGGACCTCGACGACGCCTTCGCCGCTCTCAAGGCGCGGGTGCAGGGCGGGGACAACAAGCAGGGCTGAAGCCGCAGGGATCAGGCGAAAGGGGCGTGAAAGCGCCCTTTTTTCCTGCCTCGCGCCCGGACAAAGACCCCTCACCCCCTCGCTGCGCGAGGCCCCTCTCCCCACGGTAGAGGGGTCAGAAAGCCCTCCACCGTGGGGAGACTGATACAGCCGCTTGCGGAGGGTTGGGTGAGGGGTCTTTTTGCGCCGCCCGGTGCTCTCCCCCGGTTCCTCTGGCCCCCGCTCCATCAGCCCGACTTCATGAACCCTGACAGAATAAGCCGATGACGCGCTTTACCCTGAACCGCATGCGAGGCCGCGCCTTTTCACTGCTGACCGTGCCCCTTCTGACCCTGCTGGGGGCCTGCGCGCCTGCCGCCACGAAAACCGCCGCTGCGCCGGTGGAGGCCAGCACCAGCGTCAGCAGCGTGTCCTTTTATCCGCGCGAGACGGGTCTGGGATGGACCTATCTGCCCGAAGGCGAAGCGGCGGGCGGCCCGCCGTACATGCTGCGCGCGCTCGGTCCCACCGTGTTCGCGGGACAGCAGGCGCTGGCCTTTCAGCTCACCGGGCGCGGCGCGGACCAGACGTGGTACCGGCAGATCAGCGCGGCGGGCGTGCAGCTCCTCGGCTTTCGCAAGCCCGGCGTGACGGCCCGGCTGGAACCGGCCTGGACGGAGGCCCCCGCCGAGGGTGCCTGGCGCGTGGGCCTGAGCTGGGAGAGCCAGAGCCGCATCACCCTGACCAGCGACGACGGCAAGGTGCAGGCGCAGGGCACGCTGCGCTACCGCTACGACGTGCAGGACCGCCGCCGCGTGACCACGCCCGCCGGGAGTTTCGACGTGTGGGTGGTCACCCGCCAGATCAGTGACGACGTGGGCGGACTGTTTCCCCAGACGCAGCAGCTCTGGTTCACGCCGTTCGTGGGCGATGTCAGAACGCCGGAGGGCCTCCTGCTCACCGGGCGCAACTTTGGAGGGAGGTAAAGGTGCCGCCGGTCCGCTACCGTGGGGACATGCCGCCCCGCCCCTTCCGCCTACCCTCAGTCCCGGGAGGCCAGCCATGAGCGAGCCGACATCCAACCTCCAGCCCGCCAGCCGCACGCCGCTGCTGGACCTGGTGAACAGTCCGGAAGACCTGAAAAAGCTCCCCCGTGACCAGCTCCCCCAGCTCGCCGCCGAACTGCGCGAGGAGATCGTGCGGGTCTGCTCGGTGGGCGGCCTGCACCTCGCCAGCTCGCTCGGGGCAACAGATTTGATCGTGGCGCTGCATTACGTGCTGAATTCGCCGCGTGACCGCATCCTCTTCGACGTGGGGCACCAGGCCTACGCGCACAAGATGCTGACGGGCCGCCGCAGCCTGATGCACACCGTCAAGAAGGAAGGCGGCCTGTCGGGCTTCACCAAGGTCAGCGAGTCCGAACACGACGCGATCACGGTGGGGCACGCCAGCACCTCGCTCGCCAACGCGCTGGGCATGGCGCTGGCACGGGACGCGCTGGGGCAGGACTACAAGGTGGCCGCCTTGATCGGGGACGGCTCGCTGACGGGCGGCATGGCGCTGGCGGCGCTGAACACCATCGGGGACACCCAGCGCCGGATGCTGATCGTGCTGAACGACAACGAGATGAGCATCAGCGAGAACGTGGGGGCCATCAACAAGTTCATGCGCGGCCTCCAGGTGCAGAAGTGGTTCCAGGAGGGCGAGGAGGCCGGGAAAAAGGCGGTGCAGGCCGTCAGCAAGCCGCTGGCCGACTTCATGAGCCGCGCCAAGAGCAGCACGCGGCACTTCTTCGACCCCGCCAGCGTGAACCCCTTCGCGGCGATGGGCGTCCGCTACGTGGGGCCGGTGGACGGCCACAACATGCAGGAGCTGGTGTGGCTGATCGAGAGATTGGTGGACCTCGACGGGCCGACCATCCTGCACGTCGTCACCAAGAAGGGCAAGGGCCTGAGCTACGCCGAGGCCGACCCGATCAAGTGGCACGGCCCCGGCCAGTTCGACCCGGCGACCGGCACCCTGTCTCTTCAGGCTGGCACGCCCAGCAGCGCCTACTCGTGGAGCAGCGCCTTCGGGGACGCGGTGACCGAACTGGCGCGGCAGGACCCCCGCACCTTCGTCATCACGCCCGCCATGCGGGAAGGGAGCGGCCTGGTGAAGTACAGCCAGGTCCACCCGCACCGCTATCTGGACGTCGGGATAGCGGAGGACGTGGCCGTGACGACCGCCGCCGGGCTGGCCCTCCAGGGCATGCGGCCCATCGTGGCGATCTACTCGACCTTCCTGCAACGCGCCTACGATCAGGTGCTGCACGACGTGGCTATCGAGAACCTGAATGTCACCTTCGCCATCGACCGGGGCGGCATCGTGGGGGCGGACGGGGCCACCCACAACGGCGTCTTCGACCTGAGCTTCCTGCGCTCGATTCCGAATGTCGGCATCGGCCTGCCGAGGGACGCCGCCGAACTGCGCGGGATGCTGAAGGCCGCGCAGGAGAATCCCGGCCCCTTCGCCATCCGCTATCCGCGCGGCAACACCGAGCGCGTGCCGGAGGGCACCTGGCCGACTCTGTTGTGGGGCACCTGGGAGCGGGTGCAGGGCGGCGACGACGTGGTGATCCTGGCAGGCGGCAAGGCGCTGGAATACGCACTGAAGGCCACCCGCGACCTGTCCGGGGTCGGCGTGGTGAATGCCCGCTTCGTGAAGCCGCTCGATGAGAAGATGCTGCGCGAGGTGGCCGCCCGGGCGCGGGCACTGGTCACGGTGGAGGACAACACGGTGGTCGGCGGATTCGGCAGCGCGGTGCTGGAGGCGCTCAGCGGGATGGGGCTGCGGACACCTGTGCGCGTGCTGGGCATCCCCGACGAATTTCAGGACCACGCCACCGTCGAGAGCGTCCACGCCCGGGCGGGCATCGATGCCCCCGCCATCCGCACGGTGCTGGCCGAGCTCGGGGTGGACGTGCCGCTGGGCGTGTAACCGGAGCGGCGGCGCGAGTACCCCCTTCCCCCCCCAAAAGGAAAGGGCGTTTCGCCGCGTGCATGGGGTTTCCCACATCGGGCCGGGGCGCGGGCCGGTAGGCTGGACCGGACATGGTCTGCCGTACCGGCCCGCTCCTCTCCCCGCTCCCGGGCGTTCACCCCGCAGACACGATGCCCGACGAACTGATCCCCGACACGTTGAACGCCCATTTCCGGCCCCTGCTGGAGGCGCTGGGCCTGGCCGGGGCCTGGCTCTCCCCCAGCGGGCAGGCCACCGGCGGCTACCGGCTGGACGACTTCGGGGCAGCGGTAACCCTGCACGGCCCCGCGCAACACCCGCCCGAAGGGACGCTGCGCGCCCTGGCCGGAGTGGTCCGTGACTGGGAGGCCCTGCGGGCGGTCCGGAACCCGGCGCGCACGGAAGAACAGCAGGAAGAACAGCAGCGGCTGGCCCGCGAGGCCAGGCGGCACCTGGCTTTTCTGGAAGCGGTGCTGGAAGATGTGGCCGACGGCATCGTGGCCTGCGACGCCGAGGGCCGCCTGACCATCTTCAACCGCATGAGCCGCGAGATGCACGGCATCGGGAGCGAAGGCCTGGCGCCGGACGCCTGGGCCGAGCGGTACTCGCTGTTCGAGGCCGATGGGCAGACGCCGTTGCCGCTGGAGCGGATTCCGCTGTTCCGCGCCTGGCGGGGCGAGGCGGTCAGGGAACAGGAAATGGTGATCGCGCCGCGCAACCTGCCCCGGCGCACGGTCCTGGCGAGCGGCCGGGCGCTGCGTGACGAGCAGGGGCAACTGTTCGGGGCGGTGGTGGCCATGCACGACATCTCCGAACGCAAGCACACCGAGGAACGCTGGCAGCACGCCGCGCTGCACGACGGCCTGACCGGGCTGCCCAACCGGGCGCTGCTGTACACCCGCCTGGAGGCGGCCATCCAGCGCCATCTGCGCGACGGGCGGCAGGGCTACGCGGTGCTGTTCTGTGACCTGGACAACTTCAAGACCGTGAACGACGCCTACGGCCACGACGTGGGGGACCGGCTGCTGCTGGAAACCGCGACGCGGCTCCAGCAGACGCTGCGGGGGAGTGACACCATCGCCCGGCTGGGCGGCGACGAGTTCGCGGTGCTGCTCGACAACCCCGGCGACGCCACCAGCGTGATGCGGGTGGCCCAGCGCCTCCAGGTGGCCCTGGCCCAGCCCTTCCGGGTGATGGGCCAGCCGCTGCACGTCAGCGCTAGCCTGGGCGTGACGCTCGCCTCCTCCCAGTACACCCGGGTGGAGGACGCGCTGCGCGACGCGGACACCGCGATGTACCGCGCCAAGCAGGCCGGGAAGGGCCGGGCGGCCCTGTTCGACGAGAGCATGCACGCCGAGGTGCTCGAGCGGCTCACGCTGGAACGCGACCTGCGCCGGGCACTGGAAGAGGGTGAACTCACGCTGCACTACCAGCCGATCATGGACCTCACGGCCCTGCGCTGCGTGGGCTTCGAGGCGCTGCTGCGCTGGACCCACCCGCAGCGCGGCCCGGTCCCGCCCGCCCGCTTCATCCCGCTGGCCGAGGCGTCCGGATTGATCGTGCCCCTCGGGCGCTGGGTGCTCGACGAGGCCGGGCGGCAACTGACGGCGTGGCGCGCGGCGCATCCTGGCCTCTCGGAGCTGACGGTCAGCGTGAACGTCAGCGGGCGGCAACTGCACCGCCATGCCCAGCCGGAGGAACACTTTCTGAACCGGCCCCCGGCCCCCGGCATCGAGCTGGAAGTCACCGAGAGCACGCTGCTCGACGCCCCCGAGGCCCAGGCGGTGCTGCGCACCCTGGCCGACCGGGGCGTGTGCCTGTCGCTGGACGACTTCGGCACCGGCTACGCTTCGCTCAGTGCCCTGGAACGGCACCCCATCACGACCCTCAAGATCGACCGCAGTTTCGTGGCGGCCCTGCCGGACGGGGCGCGGCAGCGCGGCATCGTGCAGGGCGTTGCCATGCTGGCCCAGCACCTCCGGCTGCGCGTGATCGCGGAGGGCATCGAGACGCCCGAGCAACTGCGGATGCTGCGCGACCTGGGCTGCACCCACGGCCAGGGCTTCCTGTTCGCCCGCCCCCTGCCCGCCGGGGCGGCGCTGGCCTTCGCGCTGGCGCACGCGGGCAAGGCGGGGTCGGCATAGAGCCTTCGGGCAACCCGTCGCCAGCTTCCAGCCGCCAGCACAACATCACTGAGCTTGGCCTCTTTTCAAGAATGGCTCAGGGACCAGAAAATTTCTTGCCTAGAAATTCGAATGATTTGATCCAGGCCGCCTCAAACTCTTCCTTGGTGATCGGTTCGAGGTTGAGGCGGCCATTTTCGTCGTAGGGGGGTGACTTATCATTCGGGTCAAGCAGACAGTCCGTCAGAACTCCCCCGTACACTGAATTGACGTACCACCTCCGTCGCTCGTCGGTGTAGCCCGTACCGTCGCGGAGCAGAATACGCACCTGCCGGGAGGGATATTCCCCAACATATTCGACCAGTTCTTCGGTTTCTTCTTTCCCCGTATCTCCGTGCATACGGAAATAGCGCAAGCCTCTGCTCACGCCCGCACGTGCCCATCCCCCACGACGACCCACTTGGTCGTGGTGAGTTCGCGCAGGCCCATCGGCCCCCGCGCGTGCAGCTTCTGGGTGCTGATGGCGACCTCAGCCCCCAGACCGAGCTGGCCGCCGTCGTTGAAGCGGGGGCTGGCGTTCACCATCACGGCGGCGCTGTCCACGTCCTGCACGAAGCGTTCGGCCTGGGCGGGGTCGCGGGTCAGGATCACGTCGGTGTGGTTGCCGTGCGCGGCGATGAAGTCGAGGGCTTCCTCCAACCCGCCCACCGTGCGGACGCTGGCGGTCAGGGCGAGAAACTCGGTGCCGTAGTCGGCGTCCGTCGCGGGCTGGGCCTCCACTCCGGCGGCCTGAAGCGCGGCCAGGGCGGGCGGGTCGGCCCGCAGGGTCACGCCGCCCGTGATCAGGGCACGGGCAATGGCGGGCAGGGCGGAGAGCGCTCCCGCGTGAATCAGCAGGGTGTCGAGAGCATTGCAGGCGCTGGGCTTCTGCACTTTGGCATTGCGGATGAGCTGGACGGCCCGCTCCACATCGGCGGGATCACGGGTGAAACTCTCGTCCAGGTAGATGTGGACGACCCCGATGCCGCCCACGATGACGGGCACGGTCGCATTCTCCACGCAGTAGCGGTGCAGGCCCGCCCCGCCGCGCGGAATGATCGCGTCCACCAGATCGTCCAGGCGCAGGAGTTCCAGCATCCGCTCGCGGGCCGGGTCGCGGATCACCTGCACGGCGTCCTCGGGGAGGTCCTGGGAGGCCAGGGCGCTGCGGATCGCGTTCTCCAGAGCCGCGTTGCTGTTCACCGTCTCCTTGCCGCCGCGCAGGATCACCGCGTTGCCGCTCATCAGGGCGAGGGCGGCCACGTCCACGGTCACGTTCGGGCGGCTCTCGTAGATCACCCCCAGGACGCCGAGTGGGACGCGCATTTGCCGCACGCGGATGCCGCTGGGGAGCGTCTGCTCGGGCGTCCGCTCCCCCACCGGGTCGGGCAGTCCCGACACCGCCTCCACGTCATCCGCGATGGCGGCGAGCGAGGCGGCGTCCAGGCGCAGGCGGGCGACCATGTGGGCAGGCAAGCCTGCCGCCTGCGCCGCCTCCACATCCCGTGCGTTCGCGGCCAGAATCACGGCCTCGTGTGCCCGCAGTTCCCGCGCGATGGCGTGCAGGGCCGCCGCCTTGCGCGCGGTGGGCAGCGAGCGCAGCACCCGCGCCGCCGCCCGCGCCCGCTGGCCCAGGTCACGGACAGTGAGAGCCTCCGTCGTCATGGGGGCAGGGTAGCAGGGCCGGTGGCGGGTGGCCCGGGGCTTGTCGAGAGGGCGCGGTGCGCGGGAGACGGGGCTGCGCTTTTCCCGCGCACCGCGTCCTACAGCCGCACCAGATCGTCCCGGTGGACCGCCTCCGGCCCGTAGGTGAACCCCAGCACCCCCTCGATGTCCCGTGAGTGGCGCCCGGCGATCCGCGCCAGATCGGCGGCGCGGTAGCGCGTCAGGCCGCGCGCGACCTCGCTGCCGTCGGGGGCGAGGAGGCGGACGGTGTGGCCGCGCTCGAAGGGACCGTGGACGGCGGTGATTCCGGCGGGCAGGAGGCTGCCGCCGCGTTCGCGCACAGCTCGGGCGGCGCCCTCGTCCAGCAGGACGCGGCCCAGGGCAATTTCCGCCAGAATCCAGCGTTTGCGGGCCTCCAGACGCGAGCCGTGCGCCACAAAGCGCGTGCCGAGCGCCTCGCCGTTCACGATGCGGGCGAGCGCGTTCTCGGTGTCGCCGGGGGCGATCACGACCGGCGTTCCGGCGCGGGTGGCGATCTCGGCGGCCTGAAGCTTGGTGTGCATCCCGCCCGTGCCCCGGTGGCTGCCTGCCCCGCCCGCGAGCGCCCAGATGTCCGGCGTCACCCGCTCCACCACCGGGATCAGGGTGGCCGTAGGATCGCTGCGCGGGTCGGCGGTGTAGAGGCCGGGCGCGTCGGTCAGGATCACCAGCAGATCGGCCTCGACCAGATTGGCGACGAAGGCGGAGAGGGTGTCGTTGTCGCCCACCTTGATCTGTTCGGCGGCCACCGCGTCGTTCTCGTTGATGATCGGCAGCACGCCCCGGCTCAGACAGCCCTCCAGGGTGGTCCGGGCATTCAGGTAGCGGGTGCGGTCGCGGAAGTCGTCGGCGGTCAGGAGAACCTGCGCGACGGGCAGGCCGTACAGGTCCGCGATGCTGGCATACAGGTGCATCAGCCGCCCCTGCCCGACCGCCGCGAGGAGCTGTTTTTCGGCCAGGGTTCGGTCACGTGGCGGGAACCCCAGCGCCTCCCACCCGGCCAGCACCGCCCCGCTGGTCACCAGCACGGCCTCGTGCCCCGCCGCGCGCACCGCCGCCAGCCCGCGCAGCAGGTCCACCAGCCGGGGCCGGTGCAGGCGGTCGGTCCCCGCCGTGAGGACACTGGTGCCGAGCTTCAGGACGACGCGCATGGCGTCAGGATAGGGGGAGACAGGGCAGGCGGGGCGCGGCTCGCCTATGCGTGCGGGGTGGGTGCCCGCCGCAGGAAGGGGCCACAGACAGGGGGAGTATGCTGGGATTGACCTCGCGTGGAGCCCCTGCCGGGCCAAGTGGGCCTGGTCCCGCCAGGGGCAAAGGAGGCTACGCTCCGAACGGGAGCACCCCAGACCTGCTGCCCCCGTCAGACGGACGGATGTCCGGCAGCCACGTTCCCTCATAGGCACAAGGAGGATCATATGCAGCCGAAAACCGCCGCCCAGATGGTGCAGGAGGCCAGACAGCGCGTCGAGAATCTCTCGGTCGATCAGGTCGCCGCCGAACTGGACCGGGGCGACGCCGTATTGATCGACCTCCGTGAACCCGGCGAACAGGACCAGATGGGGACCATTCCAGGGGCCGTGAGTGCGCCGCGCGGGATGCTGGAATTCTGGGCCGACCCCGCGAGTCCCTACCACCGCAGCGAGTTTGACCCCGGCCGCCGCATCATTCTGCACTGCGCTTCCGGGGGCCGTTCCGCCCTGGCCGCCGATACCTTGCAGCAGCTGGGCTATGCGAACGTGGCCCATCTCGACGGCGGGATGAAAGCCTGGGCCGAGGCCGGACGGCCCGTAGCAAAGCGGACAGCAGAACAGCCGTGACGCTAGGGCGTCTCCGGCTCCACCTCCCCCCGCAGGCCCCGGAACGTGTCGCGCAGCAGCCGCGCCGCCTCCCCGGCCCGGACACCACCCGTCACGGCAGGTCGGTGGCCCCAGTGGGACGCCAGCAGGTCGCTGACCCCCCCCAGCGCCCCCGCTTTCGGATTCCGCGCGCCGTACACCACCCGCCCCACCCGCGCTTCCAGCGCCGCGCCCAGGCACATCGGGCAGGGTTCCAGCGTGACCACCAGTGTGCAGTCCGTCAGATAGGGGGTGCCGAGGGTCTGGGCGGCCTCGCGCAGGGCGGCCAGTTCGGCATGCCGGGTCATGTCCCCGTGTTCGCGGCTGGTGTTGCGGCCCCGTCCGACGATGGTCCCGCCGGGACCGAGGACGACCGCGCCGACCGGCACCTCGCCCACCCGCGCCGCCTCGTGGGCCAGCTTCAGGGCCTCGCCCATCGCGGCGTGGAGGAGGTCTTCAGGAACGCCCGCCTCTTCCCGTGCCCCGACCGCCCACAGCGGGGGGCGCAGGCCGACCCACCGCACCTCCGCGCCCACCGCCAGGAGCGGCACGCGGTCCCGTGCCTCACGCGGCACCTTCGCGCCCCCCAGCACGTCGCTGAGCTTGCGGGTCCCACCCGGCAGGCGCACGCGGTCCCCCGGCTGCCGGGTGCGCAGGGTCCAGCCGCCGGGAATGGGGAAGTCGGGGGCAGACCAGACCTGGGGCGTCAGGTGGAGCCTTCCACCCGTCACGGTCACGTCGCGCGCACCGGGCAGGGTCACGTGCGCCGTCTCCCCCGTGCCCAGCGCGGCGGCGAGGCGTTCCACGTGGCCGGTGTGGTACGGGAGGTCCGCGCCCGTCAGGGCCTGCGCGACATGGCGGCGCAGGACGGCGGGCGGCTGGTCCGCCAGCGGCGCATGGGCGGTCAACCGGGCCGCAAGTTCGGTCAGGGCTCCGTCGTCCTCGCGTGCGAGGCGGGCGACGCGCGCCAGGGCCGCCTCCACGTCGGGGAAACGGGCGGCCAGCAGGGGCAGCACCACCGTCCGCAGCCAGGCGCGGGTCTGGGAAGGGTCGGCGTTGGTCGGGTCCTCGCGCCAGTCCTGGCCGAGCGCATGCAAGAACGCCTCCAGGTCGGCGCGGGGAACATCCAGCCAGGGACGCCGGACCCGGCCCCGCGCGGGCGGGATGCCGTTCAGGACCGCCTCGCCGCGCAGCAGTTGCAGCAGCACCGTCTCGGCCTGGTCGCGGCGGGTGTGGGCGGTCAGGATGGCTGAAGCGCCGTGCCGTTTGGCGACCCTGCCCAGGAACTCGTAGCGCACGCGCCGGGCCGCGTCCTCCAGATTCCAGCCGCGCCGGGCCGCGACCGCCGCCACGTCCACCCGCGTTTCCTCGAAGGGCACGTCCAGCTTTTCCGCCAGTTCGCGCACCCACGCGGCATCCTCCGCCGAGTCCGGGCGCAGGGCGTGGTCGAGATGCGCCGCGACAGGCTGCGCTCCGGCCAGCACCAGCGCCCGCAGCAGTGCCACGCTGTCCGCCCCGCCCGACACGCCCAGGACGACCGTCTGACCCGCGTACGGCTCCAGCGGCGTGAGAAGGGCGGGCATAGGCGGCATTGTAGGGTGCGGGCATGACCGACCCCAGGCAGTCCCCGCCGCTGCGGCGAACCTACGACGTGATCGTGCTGAACGGCGGTTCCAGTGCCGGAAAATCCACGCTGGCCCGGCAACTGCAAGCCCAGTTGTGCGAAGCGTGGTTGACCCTGGGGACCGACACGTTCCTGGCCGCCCTGCCGCCTGCCCTGCAAGCCTCGGACGCGGGCATCACCTTCGGGGAGGACGGGCAGATCGAGGTGGGTGCAGAATTTCGCCGCCTGGACATGGCCTGGAGCCGGGGCGTGGCCGGGCTGGCCCGTGCGGGCGCCCCCGTGATCGTGGACGAGGTGTTTCTGGGCGGCGGCGCCTCGCAGGCCCGCTGGCGGGAGGCGCTGACCGGCCTGCGGGTGCTGTGGGTCAGCGTGAGATGTGATCCCGAAGAGGCCGCCCGCCGGGAACAGGCCAGGGGCGACCG
Organism: Deinococcus metallilatus; assembly: GCF_004758605.1. Taxonomy (NCBI): domain Bacteria; kingdom Thermotogati; phylum Deinococcota; class Deinococci; order Deinococcales; family Deinococcaceae; genus Deinococcus; species Deinococcus metallilatus. The sequence goes on along the minus strand of NZ_CP038512.1, from coordinate 1,364,144 downwards.
CGTACCGGGGATGGCCCGGCATCAGGCCACGCTGGTGCATCAGGGCGTCACCTCCGACCTGGAGGTGGACCTGACCCATCTGTCCCCCGCCGAGGGCGCCGCGCAGATCGTCCGCCGGGTGCAGGGAGCCTGAGCACCGGAACCGAGTCCCGTCCCCTCATGCGCCCGCACCTACAATGACCCCCATGCCCCTCCGCGCCGGTCAGCCCGCCCCCGACTTCGATGTCCGCAGCGACGATGGTCGGCGCGTGCGCCTAGCCGACCTGCGCGGGCAGTGGGTGGTGCTGTACTTCTACCCGCGTGCGAACACGCCCGGCTGCTCCACCGAGGCGCGGCGCTTCGAGGCGGCCCTGCCCGAGTTCGGGCGCCTGAACGCCGCCGTGATCGGCATCAGCACGGACACCGAGGCGCGGCAGGCGAATTTCCGCGACAACTGCGGCCTCAGCTTCCCGCTGATTCCCGACAGTGAACGCACCCTGTCGCGGGCCTACGGCGTGATCGGCGGGCTGGGCGGGCTGCTGGGCCTGGCCGCCCGCCAGACGTTCCTGATCGACCCGGAGGGCAACCTCGCCCACCACTGGCGCACCGTGAACCCCGCCACCCACGCGGCCGACGTGCTGCGCTGGCTCCAGCAACACACCTGAAGGGGCCGCTCCCACCCGGAGGACGGCCCCTTCTGTTGCTGAACGCTGACCGCTCCTACAGGCTTGCCAGCGCCTCCCGCATGATCTTCAGCCCCGTCTCCGCCTCCTCGCGGGTGAGGATCAGCGGCGGGCTGATGCGGATCACGGCCTCGCCGCAGTCGAGGTTCAGCAGGCCGCGCTCGAACATCGCCATGCTGGCGCGGTCGCGCAGCTTGCCGTCGGGGCTGCCGTCCGGCTTCACGAACTCCAGGCCGATGAAGAGGCCCGCGCCGCGCACGTCGCCCAGGAAGGGGAACTCGGCCTGCATCTTCCGCAGCTCGTCCATGATGTACGTGCCCACGCTGGCCGCGTTGTCCATCAGGCTCTCGCCGCAGCCGGGGTGCCCCACCTCGCCTTCGAGCAGATCGAGGGTGGCGTGTGCCGCTGCCGCCGCGACCGGGTTCCCGCCGAAGGTCGAGCCGTGCGAGCCGACCGGCCAGGTCATCACGCTTTCTTTGGCCAGCATCGCGCTGATCGGCAGGCCCGAGGCGATGCCCTTCGCCAGCGTGATGATGTCGGGTTGCACGTCGAAATGCTGGAACGAGAACATCTTCCCGCTGCGGCCCATTCCGGCCTGCACCTCGTCGAAGATCAGCACGATGCCGTATTTGTCGCACAGGGCGCGCAGTTTCGGCAGGAAGTCGGCGGGCGGCACGATATAGCCCCCTTCACCCTGCATCGGCTCAATGATGATCGCGGCCACCTCGTCGGCGGGAATCACGCCCACGAACAGCGACTCGATGTGGTCGATGACGGCCTGCCCACAGGCTTCGGACGTGCTGCCGAGGGGCGGGCGGAAGGGGTTAGGGTACGGGACGTGTGTGACGTTCGGCAGGAGGGGGCCGAAACCGCGCTTGTACTTTGTCTTGCTGCCGGTCAGCGTGATCGCGCCGTAGGTCCGTCCGTGGAAGGAGCCGAGCGTGGAAATGACGTGCGTGCGCCCGGTGTGGTTGCGCGCCAGCTTGATTGCCGCCTCGACCGCCTCCGCGCCGGAGTTGCCGAAGAACACGCGCCACTTCTCGCCGGGCTTCTCGACGTGCTTGACCAGCCGCTCCGCGAGGCTGGTGGTGATTTCCTGTGGGTAGTCGGTCAGGCAGACGTGGCTGAACTTCGTCACCTGCTCCTGCACGGCCTTCACGACATGCGGGTGCGCGTGACCGGTCGTGCTGACGGCGATCCCCGCGAAGAAGTCCAGCATGGTGTTCCCGTCCACGTCGGTCAGCCACACGCCCTTGCCATGATCCGGCACGAAGGGATAGGGGCGCATGTAGGAGGTGGAGAGGTGTTGAGCGTCGCGCTCCATGATGGCCTGCGTCTTGGGGCCGGGGAGGGTGGTTTTGAGTTCGGGCTGGCGGGCTTTAGGAAGAGTGGTCATAGGGACTCCTTAGCTGGTTTAGAGGTTGGGGACAAGCGCGGCAATATGTGGGGGCAACCCTTCGACCCAATCAGCAATTCGCGTGCGTACATCCACGATTTTTCCGGGCACTGGGACATTAAGTTGTGGCAGGGCCAAGTTACGCACATTTTCCAGTGAATCTAACCAGTTTCGCCCAAAGCCAAGCGGGCCGACCGGCTCAGTGACATCGTTCATAGGATCGAAACCGATTTCCGACACGGCATAGAAATTGGCTGTGTAACGGTGTTCCACCGCCTCAAAAACGGCAAATCTCGTTGAGTGATACTCCGGGATGTTTCCCCCTCTTCTGTATTCTAAACACACCGCAGGATGCGAATACCAGTAGAGAGCAAGGGCCACAGCTTCCGGGCAACTTCTTTGATTAGCCATCCACACTGCCAGATGAAAGTAGAAGTGGTCCAGATAGAGCCACGCAAAACACATCCAGTCCTCGGCAGGTGCCTCTTGTAGGTAGTTCAGCGCTGCCCAGTCGTGCCGGTCCATGCCCCTATTCTTGTATTCTTGCCTCAATCCCCGCTCACCGCCTGCGGTTCGTTCACCTGACCGTCGGGCGCGGTGGCGGTCACAGTCGTTTCATGCGTCAGCGGCCCGCTGTTCTCCCCCACGCCATACGCCGCCCACTTGTCCTCGCGGCTGTTGAGGCGGTGCTGGGTCGCGCCGGGGCGGTTGCGGCTCTCGCTGAACTCGCGAGGTTCGATGGAGATGCGCTCGCCTTCCATCAGGCCGTAGATGCCGCTCTGGCCGGGTTCGCGGCGCTGCCACTCTTCAGGAACGGCCATATCGGGGCCGGTGTAGTCGGTCGGCTCGGAGTAGGCGGCGATGTAGCCCTCGAAGTTGCGGAGAATCAGTTTCTCGGGGCTGTGGCTGAGGACGTAGTTGGGCGCGACGGGAATCTTGCCGCCGCCACCGGGCGCGTCCACCACGTAGGTCGGAACGCTGTAGCCGCTGGTGTGGCCGCGCAGGCTCTCCATGATCTCCAGACCCTTGGCCACGGTGGTGCGCAGGTGCCCGGCGCCATGAACCAGATCGCACTGGTAGATGTAGTAGGGCCGCACGCGAATCTTGACCAGTTCGCGCAGCAGCTTCTGCATGATCACCGGGTGGTCGTTCACGCCGCGCAGCAGCACGCTCTGGTTGCCCAGGGGCACGCCCGCGCGGGTGAGGCGGTCGCAGGCATCCGCGACTTCCGGCGTGATCTCCTTGGGGTGGTTGACGTGGATGTTCATCCACAGCGGGTGGTGCGCGGCCAGCACGTCGCAGAGTTCCTGCGTGACGCGCATGGGCATGAAGACCGGGACGCGCGTGCCGATGCGGATGATCTCGATGTGCTCGATCTTGCGAAGTTCGGAGAGCAGACCCGCGAGCACCTTCGGCGCGAGGGTGAGGGGATCGCCGCCGGAGAGCAGCACGTCGCGGACCTGGGGCGTGTTGCGCAGGTAGTTCAGTTGCGCCTCGTACTCGGCGGGTTTGAACGTCTCGCTGGGGTCACCCACAATCCGGCTGCGGGTGCAGTAGCGGCAGTAGCTCGCACACTGCGTCGTGACCAGCATCAGCACGCGGTCAGGGTAACGGTGGACCAGGCCGGGGACGGGGCTGTGCTTGTCCTCCGCGAGCGAGTCCTCCATCATCGAGGTGAAGGGTTCGAGTTCGTGATGGGTGGGGATCACCTGACGGCGCACCGGGCAGGTGGGGTCTTCCGGGTCCATCAGCGAGGCGAAGTACGGCGTGATGTCCAGGCGGAAGATGCCTTCGGCGCTCGCGCCCGCCCGCTCGGAGGGGGTCAGGCGGATGACCTCTTCGAGTTCCTCGACGGAGTTGATGCGGTTCTTGAGCTGCCACTTCCAGTCGTACCACTGCTCGTCGGGCACGTCCTGCCACTTGGGGGCGCGGTGGTTGCGGGGCAGCATCTGTTGGGACCGGACGGTCGCCTCCGGGTGCAGTTTCGTGGGGGTGGGCATGGAAAGCCTCCTGGGGAGAAAAAAGTGAGTGCTGTCTCCTTTATTCTGGCGACCCCAAAGCCCTATTGGAAGGCGCGCAGCACGCGCTTACGCCACTTCTCCCCACACACCAAGCTGGCAAACGCCACCCCACACCTTGCAATTGTTAAGATGGGTTTATGAAGCAGCACGGCGGCAACCTCGATCCCCTCGACCACCGCATTCTGGAAGAACTGCAAACCGACTCGCGCCTGAGCATGCGCGAACTGGGCCGCCGCGTCGGCCTCTCGGCGCCCGCCGTGACCGAGCGGGTGCGGCGACTGGAAGACGCGGGCGTGATTCTGGGCTACGGCGTGCGGGTGGCCTCCAAGCCGCTAGGGCGCACCATCACCGCTTTTATCGGCGTGCAGGACAGCGGGCGCAACGACCCCACCCTGGTCCGCTGGGCCAGAAAACACGACGGCGTGCTGGAATGTCACAGCGTCACGGGAGACAATTCCTGCATCCTGAAGGTCGCCGTGCCGGACGTGGGCGCGCTGGAAACCATGCTGGCCGACCTGATCGCCATGGGCTTCACCTGCGACACCAGCATCGTGCTGAGTACGCCGCTGGAGGGGAAAACGCTGTTGCCGCCGAACTAGGCGGAGAGCCAGGGAAGCTGAGCAACAGCACTTCCGGCCCGCCGCTCTCTGCCTTCAGCTCGCGGCGCCCCGCCGCGTGTGCGCCCCGTACCTTTGGAGCAACTCCCACCCAGCCCCGCTCGCCATCACCGCGCGGGCCTGCGCCACGCCCCCCGCGATGCTGCCCACACGCTCGGCCGTGCGGAGGGCGGCCCCGGCGTTCAGCGCCACGATGTCGCGCTGGGCGGGGGTACCGCCGCCAGTGAGGAGGGCGCGGGTGATCTCGGCGTTCTCGGCGGGACTGCCGCCCACGATGGCCTCCTTGGGGTGGAGGCTCACGCCGAACTCCTCGGGGTGCATGGTGCGGTCGATCACCTCACCGTCGCGCAAACCGGTGACCGTGTTCGCGCCGCAGACGGTGAACTCGTCCAGGCCGCTGCCGTAAACGACTGTCGCCCCCTTCGCTCCGAGCAGGCGCAACACCTCCGCGAGCATCCGCGTCAGCTCGGGCCGGTAGACGCCGACCACCAGATGCGACGCCCCGGCGGGGTTGGCGAGCGGCCCCAGGATGTTGAACACCGTGCGGGCGGCGAGGTCGGCGCGGACGGGCGCGGCGTGGCGCAGGGCCGGGTGGTAGTTGCGCGCGAACATGAACCCGATGCCCAGTTCGTTCACGCCGTCCGCCACCACCTGCGGCGAGGCGTCCAGGTTCACGCCCAGGGCCTCCAGCACGTCGGCACTCCCGGCGCGGCTGCTCGCGGCGCGGTTGCCGTGTTTGGCGACCGGCACACCCGCCGCCGCCACCACAAAGGCCGTCGTGGTGCTGATGTTGAAGGTATGGGCGCCGTCGCCCCCGGTGCCCACCACGTCGAGCAAGACTTCGCGGGGCGCCACCTGCACCCGCACCGCGTTTTCACGCATCGCCTGGGCGAACCCCGCGATTTCCTCGGGCGTCTCGCCACGGACGCGCAGGGCGGCCAGCGCCGCCGCGAGGCGCACGCCGCTCACGTTGCCTTCCATCACCTCGCGCATGAAGGCTTCCGCCTCCGCCTGGGTCAGAATCTCGCCGTTCATCAGGCGGGCGTGCATCATGCGGCCATCGGGGGGAGCGGTCACGGAAGAGGAAACGGTCATGCGTGGGCCTCCTGCTGCGCCTTGTGATCTCGCACCATATTCAGAAAGTTTCGCATCATTGCCATGCCGTCTTCCGTGGCGATGCTCTCCGGGTGGAACTGCACGCCGAAGACCGGATACTCACGGTGACGCAGCGCCATCAGGACTTCCTCCTGCGGGTCGCTCGTCCAGGCGACCGGCACGAGTTCGGGCGGCAGGTCGCGCACCAGCAGGGAGTGGTAGCGCGTGACCCGCACCCCGTCCCCCAGGCCCGCGAACAGGCCCGAGCCGTCATGCCGCACTGCGCTCGTTTTGCCGTGAACGGGCAACGCCGCCCGCTCCACCCGCGCCCCGAACGCCTCCCCGATGCTCTGATGGCCCAGGCAGACACCAAGTGTCGGATACGTCGGCCCCAACTCGCGGATGACTTCCACGCTCAGGCCCGCCTCGCGCGGCGTGCAGGGACCGGGTGAGACGACGATGGCGTCGGGGTCGAGGTACCGCACGTCATCGAGTGTGAACTGGTCGTTGCGCCAGACCGTCAGCTCACAGCCCAACTCACCGAAATACTGGACAAGGTTGTAAGTGAAGGAGTCGTAGTTGTCGATCAGGAGGATTCGCAGGGGCGGGATCATGTCGCCACCGTCGCTTTCTCTTTTTGCAAAAAGACCAGGGGCAGGCCGCCGTGCTGCTCCACACGGTCACGGACGTAGCCGAGGCGCTCGTAGAGGCGCAGGTTTGCCGTACTGCGCTCCCCCGTGAACAGTTCCAGGGTACGAGTGGGCAGGGCCGCTTCAATGGCGTGCAGAAGGTGAGTGCCGTACCCCCGACCCTGCTCCGCCGGTTCAACGATGAGGCGTCCAATCTGTCCCACCCCGGCGCTGTCTACAAACCCACGCACCGACCCGATAAGCCGCCCGTCCAGCACGCCTTTCAGGACGGTCTGCCTTCCGGCCTCCCCCCGCAATTCCGCCAGGGTCTGCGTCATGGCCGGGAGTGTCGCTTCGGGGTACAGCGCCGCTTCAGATGCATAAGCGCGGCGTTGCAGGGCGAGGATGGCAGGCAGGTCGTCCAAGGCCGCAAGTTCAATGACCATCACAACCCCCCTGCCGCCATCTCCGCCGCCCGCATCAGCGCCGCCGCCTTGCTGCGCGTCTCCTGCTCCTCGCTCGCCGGGTCGCTGTCGGCCACGATGCCCGCCCCGGCCTGGATGTGGAGCCTGCCATTTGCAATCACCATCGTCCGCAGCGTCAGCGCCATGTCCAGGCTGCCGTCGAAGGCGATGTAGCCGAAAGCGCCGCCGTAGGGACCGCGCCGGACGGGTTCGAGTTCGTCTATGATTTCCATCGCGCGAATCTTGGGGGCGCCGCTGACCGTGCCCATCGGCAGGACACTGGCGAGGGCGTGCAGGGGCGTCTGGCCTGCGCGCAGTTCGCCCGTGACGGTGGAGACGATGTGCATGACGTGGCTGTACCGTTCGATGCTGAAGGCGTCCTGCACCTTCACGCTGCCGTAGCCGCTCACCCTTCCCAGGTCGTTGCGGCCCAGGTCCACCAGCATCAGGTGTTCGGCCCGCTCCTTCTCGTCGGCCAGGAGTTCGGCGGCCAGGGCCTCATCCTCCTGTGGATTCGCGCCGCGCCGCCGTGTTCCGGCGATAGGGCGAGTCACGACGGTCTGCCCGTCACTCCGCAGCAGGCTCTCCGGGCTGGAGGCGACCAGCGTCACGTCCCCCAGCGCGAGGTAGCCGAGGTACGGGCTGGGATTGACCCGCCGCAGGGCCCGGTACAGCGCGAAAGGATGCACCGTGAGGTCGGCGCTGAAGCGTTGCGAGGGCACCACCTGGAAGATGTCCCCGGCGCGGATGTACTCCAGACACCTCTCCACCGCGTCCATGAAGCCCTGCGGTGTGAAGTTGCTGGTAAAGGTCGGCGCTGCGGCCCGCTCGCGTCCCGGTACCTCGTCGGGGAGGGGGCCACGCAGGCGGGCGGCGAGATTCTCCACCACCGCGTCCGCCTGCACCTGCGTGTCGGAGGTCGCCACCGCGATCAGCCGGTGCTTCAGGTGGTCGTAAATCACCATGCCCTCGGGGGCGATAAAGAGTGCGTCGGGGAGGTTCAATTCGTCGGAATTGCCGTCGGGGAGCCGTTCGTAGGCACGGATCAGGTCGTAGGCGGCGTACCCGACTGCCCCGCCGATAAAGGCAGGCAGCCCGGCGGGGAGGGGCGCGGCTCGCGTGGCCGCATGGTACAGCCGCGCGAGGGGATCGGCCTCCGGCCCGTCGAAGTCACCGAAGGTGCCACGGCTGGTCACCCGCCCGGCGCGGTACGCGAAGCGGCCCTGTTCGCCCACACCGATAAAGGAATAGCGGCCCAGTTTCTCCCCCGCCTCCACGCTCTCCAGCAGGAAGCTGACCGGGTGGCCCTGCGCGACTTTCAGATAGGCGGTGACGGGCGTGTCGAGGTCGGCATTCAGCTCCTGAACGGCGACGGCGAGGGGGGGGCGGAGGACGGTGGGGGTCATGTGGCTCCTTGGGAAAGGACAACGGGAAACGCGCCCGGTGGGGGTTCCACCTGGGCGCGTCCGGTTTCGCGGAAGGTACGGCGCGTCAAGCCCAGGCGAAGCCGGGCCACCACATCATCGCGCCGTTCACGGTCATGGGGGGAGGATAGCGCGCGGGGGGCGCGGGCGCAACGTCGTTTACACAAGTGGTCAGGAATGAGGGGGCAGTCCTGCTCCCCCGCCAGCAAACGCCTGATGTGAATGACAGGCCAAAGAGATGGGACAAGCAGGAGCAGGTTGAGCGGCTGGCAGAGGGGTAAGCTGGCGCTTACGCGATTCAAAAGCCAAGTGCGTGTGGGTGAGGGCCTTTCACTCCTCTGCTGGGCAGCTCTACGAGTCCCCCCTTGCGGGGGAGGTTGGGACTTGAAAAGCTGCGAAGCAGAGGAGGGTGGACGGCGCAACCGTCCCATCACAAGGAATTTCTGTTTTCCTCTCCCAGTGAGGAGCCGTTTTGCGCAAGTCCTAAGCTGACGGCTGACCGCTGAGAGCTACCCCCCTCACCCCCCCGGCCGGTTCGCCGCCACCCACAGCAGCAGCCCGATCAGGATCAGGTCGAAGGCCCAGGCAGCGGGTCGTTTCAGGTTGGGGTCGCGGCGGGAACGCAGGAATTGCAGGACCAACCGGGCGGCCAGCAGCGCCACGATCAGGTACGGGCTGGGAAGCGGCCCGCCCAGCAGCGGGACCAGCAGCAGCACCGCCACCAGCGTCAGCAGGAGGAGGCTGACGACGGTCAGGGCGTCCGGTCTGGGGCGCTGCGGGCGGAGGTCGCTCACCGGTCCTCGCTGCGGGGCGTGCCCCCTACGTGTTCCAGAATCAGCACGCTCATGGGCGGCAGGTTCAGGCGCAGGTGATGCGTCTGGCCGTTCCAGCCCTCCTCCTTCGCGGTCAGGTCGGGCTGCTGGGTGCCGAAGCCGCCGTATTCGCCATCGTCGCTGGAGAGCAGCACCCGGTACTCGCCGCCCTGGGGCACGCCGATGGGGTACTTCTCGCGGTAGACGGGCGTGAGGTTGGCGACGGTGAGGCTCCATGCCCCGCCGCCTTCCGCCTGGGGCCGGGGGTCACGGCGGATGTAGGCGTAGACGCTGCTTTCGGCGTCGTCGGCGCTGACCCAGAGCTGCCCCTCTTCCCAGGTGTCGCCCACGTACAGGTCAGGCCGCTCGCGGTACAGATCGTTCAGGCGGCGCACCAGATTCATGACGCCGCGGTGTTCGGGGATGTCGGTGACGTACCAGGGCAGTTCCTCGTCGTGGTTCCACTCGGTGCCCTGGGCGAACTCCTGACCCATGAACAGCAGTTTCTTGCCGGGCGTGGTCCACATCATCGCCAGGAAGGCGCGGTAGCCCGCCCGCTGCATGTACCAGTCGCCGGGCATCTTCGACACCATCGACTTCTTGAGGTGCACCACCTCGTCATGGCTGATCGCCAGGATGTAATTCTCCCCAGTGCGGTACACGTTGAAGAAGGTCAGCTTGTGGTGATGGTACTTGCGGTAGATGGGGTCCTGCTCGAAGTAATACAGCGTGTCGTTCATCCAGCCCATCGCCCACTTGTAATCGAAGCCCAGGCCGAAAGGGGTCGGGGAAGTCACGCCGGGAAAGGCCGTACTCTCCTCCGCGATCATCATGCAGCCGGGGGCCATGTGATGCACGACCTCGTTCAGCCGCTTGAGAAAGGCGATGGCTTCCAGGTTCTCGCGCCCACCGTGAATGTTGGGGACCCATTCTGTCCTTGAAAAATCGAGGTACAGCATCGAGGCCACCGCGTCCACGCGCAGGCCGTCCACATGAAAGTCCTGCAACCACTTCAGCGCCGAGCCGATCAGGAACATCACGACCTCGTTGCGGCCATAGTCGAAGATGGAGGTGTTCCAGTCGAAGTGAAAGCCCTTGCGCGGGTCGGCGTACTCGTACAGCGGCGCCCCGTCGAAGTGCGCGAGGCCCGCCTCGTCGGTCGGGAAGTGGCCGGGCACCCAGTCGAGCAGGACGCCGATACCCCGCTCGTGCAGGTGGTTGACGAGGTAGGCGAAGTCCTCCGGCGCCCCCAGGCGGCTGGTCGGCGCGTAGTAGCCGGTCACCTGATAGCCCCAGGAGCCGTCGAAGGGGTGCTCCATCACGCCCAGCAGTTCGACGTGCGTGTACCCCATATAGGTCACGTAGTCGGCCAATCGGTGCGCCAGGTCGCGGTAGTTCAGGAACCAGCCGTCCTCCCGCCGCGCCCAGGACCCCACGTGAACCTCGTAGATGCTCATGGGCCGGTCGAAGCCGGGGCCGCGCTGCCCCATCCAGGCGTCGTCCGTCCACTCGAAGGGCCGGCGCCAGATGATGCTGGCCGTGCCCGGCCGGACCTCGGTAAAGGTGCCGTAGGGGTCCATCTTGTCCACGGTGCGCCCGTCCGCCCCGGTGATGCGGAACTTGTACCGCTGCCCGTGCCGCGCCGACGGCACGAAGGCCCCCCAGAACCCGAAGTCCAGCCGCCCCAGCGGGTTGTCGAAGCCGTTCCAGCCGTTGAAGTCCCCGACCACGCTGACGTGCTGGGCATCCGGCGCCCACACGGCGAAGCGCACGCCCTCCACGCCGTTCTCGGTGACGAGGTGCGCGCCGAGGAGGTGGTCCGGGCGCACGAGGTCGGCGGTCACCAGCTTCTGGAGGTGGCCGTGATCGAGCGGCAGAGGCAGGGAACTCATGGGGGCGAGTGTAGCGGGTGGGGGGGTGTGAAAAGGGACAGGGGTCCAGACCGGCGCAGGACATGAAGGAAGGGTGGGCGCCCGTCCCGCGTCAATCGCTGTTCTGGACGGCCTGAAGACCGGCTGTACCGGCATTCCGGCGCCTGATCTCGGCGCGGACGGCGGGAGCGACCTCGGTGCCGTAGAGTTCGATACTCCGCATGATCTGCGCGTGCGGCATGGTCCCGACGCTCATCTGCAACAGGAAACGCTGGTGGCCGAACAGGTCGTGCTGGAAGAGAATTTTCTCGGTGACCTGCTGCGGGTCGCCCACGAACAGCGCGCCGCGCAGAGAGCGGTCCCCCTCGAAGTGCGCGCGGGTGATCGGCGGCCAGCCCCGCTCGCGCCCGAGACGGTTCATCACGGCGGCGTGGACCGGAAAGGCTTCGTCGGCCGCCTGCTGCGAGGTGGGAGCGATAAAGCCGTGAGAGTTGATGCCGAGGGGCAGGCGGGCCGGGTCGTGCCCGGCGGCGCGGGCGGCCTCACGGAAGAGGTTCACGAAGGGGACGAACCGCTCCGGCATTCCGCCGATGATGGCGAGCGCCATCGGCAGGCCCAGCGTTCCGGCGCGGCGGGCCGAGGAAGGCGTGCCACCGACCGCGAGCCAGATCGGCAGTTCCTTTTGCAGATGGCGCGGGTAGACGCCTTCGCCGCGCAGGGTGGGGCGGCTGCGGCCCTGCCAGAAGACGTGTTCCTGGTCGCGGACCCCCAGCAGCAGGTCCAGCTTCTCGGCAAACAGCGCGTCGTAGTCCACCGGCGGTCCCCCCAGGAACAGCGGAAAGGACTCCGCGAAGGACCCGCGCCCGGCCATGATCTCGGCCCGGCCCCCGGAGATCAGGTCCAGCGTGGCGAACTGCTGGTAGACCCGGACCGGGTCCTCGGTGCCCAGGACGGTTACGGCACTCGTGAGGCGGATGTTCCGTGTGCGCGTGGCGGCGGCCGCCAGCACGACGCTCGGCGCGGAAACGAGGTAGTCGGGCCGGTGGTGTTCCCCGACGCCGAACACGTCCAGACCGACCTGATCGGCCAGTTCGATCTCTTCCAGCAGGTCGTTCATCCGCTGCCCGGGACTGACGGTGAGGCCAGTCGCGGGGTCGGGTGTGCGTTCCGCGAAGGTGTAGATGCCGAGTTCAAAGGGGCGAGGCTCAAAAGGCAGGGTGGGGGTGGTCATGCCGTTCTCCTGAGTGGGGCGAGGGGGCGTCTCTCCCCTGTTGTAAGTCCACTTGGACAGGCGGAGGCACAGAAGTTCCGCCTCTTTCTTCTGAGGAACTTTAGAGATGACCCCGCCCGCCTGGCCGCTCCTCCCGTATGCTGGGCGGCGTGCTGACGAACGCTTGTTTGACCTGTGGGGAAGCGCCATGAGCGCGGAGGTGGTCCGCCCCCGCAGCGTGCTGTTCGCGCCGGGCAACCGCGCCGACCTGATCGCCAAGCTGCCCCGCAGTCGTCCGGATGCGGTGGTGATCGACCTGGAAGACGCCGTACCGGGGACCGGGGAAGCGAAGGCGGCCGCCCGTCCCATCGCCCGCGACGCCGCCCGCGACCTGATCGCCGCCGCGCCCCACCTCGCCGTCTTCGTGCGCGTGAATGCGCCGCACTCGCCCTACTTCGAGGACGATCTGGCCGTGCTGACGCCGGAACTCGCGGGCGTGGTCGTCCCCAAGCTGGAATCGGCGGCGGATGTGCGCCTGGTCGCGGAGGCGCTGGCGGCCCGGGGCCTTGACCTGCCCATCCTGGCGGGGCTGGAGACGGGGGCAGGGGTGTGGAATGCCCGCGAGATCATGGTGCCGCCGGTGGCCTGGGCCTACTTCGGTGCCGAGGACTACACGACCGACCTGGGGGGGCTGCGCACGCCGGGGAATCAGGAAGTGCTGTACCCCCGCTCGCACGTCGCGCTCGCCGCACGGCTGGCGGGCGTTCACGCGCTCGACATCGTGGTCACGCGCCTGAACGACGAGGCCGCCTTCCGCGAGGACGCGGTGCAGGGCCGCGCGCTCGGCTACGGCGGGAAGCTGTGCATCCACCCGGCACAGGTCGCACTGGCCCACGACATCTTCGGCCCCACCGACGCGGATGCCGAACGCGCCCGCCGCCTGCTGATGGCTGCCCACGAAGCCGCGCAGGAAGGCCGGGGTGCCTTCACCTTCGAGGGGCAGATGGTGGACGAGCCGATGCTGGCGAAGGCGCGGGCGACTTTGCACGCGCGCGGGGAGCGGGAAGAGGGGTGAGGTGAGGACCTCATCACTCAGGAATGAGGGCAAGCTGCGCTTGCCACCCCCCTCTGCAAGCAGCTCTGCGAGTCCCAGCCTCCCCCGCAAGGGGGGAGGAGCAAAACTCCTAACACCTCATCCCGCTCAAGGAGGCCCCCCATGAACGACGACCTCAACCGCCCGCAGGGCCGCTACTTCGAGGAACTCACGCCCGGCACCGTCATTCGCCACCGGGTCACGCGCACGATCACCGAGGCGGACAACGTGTTCTTCACGACGCTGACGATGAACCCGCAGCCGCTCCACCTCGACCGCGAATACGCCGCCGCGACCGAGTTCGGGCAGCCCCTCGTGAACAGCATGCTGACCCTCAGCCTGCTGGTGGGCCTCAGCGTGCCGGAACTGACGCTGGGCACCCTGGTCGCCAACCTGGGCTTGACCGACGTGGTGTTTCCCAAGCCCGTCTTTCACGGCGACACCATCCGCGCCGAATCGGAGGTGCTGGAGGCCCGCGAGAGCCGCAGCCGCCCGAACGCGGGACTGGTGACGGTCGAACACCGGGCGATCAACCAGCGCGATGAGGTGGTGGCGCGCTGCAAGCGGACGGCGCTGATGCAGAAGAAGCCGTCAGCCGTCAGCCGTTAGCGGTCAGCAAAGGACGCCTCAGCGCCTGCCGGGGCTTCCTGACTTGTGCTGACGGCTGAAAGCTGACAGCTTCCCCCTCACGCCGGGTCGTACCAGTTGCGCTCCCAGCGGTGGGCGTGCAGTTTCTGCACCTGCCCTTCGGGGAGGCCTCGCCCGTCCGCGAGGGCGGCGTTGCGCTCCACGTTGCGAACACTCCGCATCCCCACGATGACGGTGCTGACGGCGGGGTGGCTCAGGACGAAGCGCAGGGCGGTTTCCGGCAGCCCCGCGGTCGTGATGCCCAGGTCAGCCTCGATGGCGCGCAGGTGGTAGTGGAGTTCGGTCTTGCGGTTGCCACTGAAATAGCCGTTGCGAAAGTCACCGTCCGGAAAGGTCGTGTCCGGCGTGATGTTCCCGGTCAGGCTCCCCTCGTCCAGCGCGACGCGCACGATCACGCCGACGCCGTTCGCCTGGCAGGCGTCCAGCAGGCGATCCTGCGGGGACTGGTCGAAGACGTTGTAGATGACCTGCACCGTCTCCACCACGCCCTCCTCGACCGCCCGCAGGCCATTTTCGGGCTGGTGGTCGTTGATGGAGATGCCGAAGTGGCGGATTTTGCCCTCGCGCTTGAGTTGCGCCACGGCGTCCTGCCAGTCGCCCTGGCCCAGCCAGGAGTCGTTCCAGACGTGGAACTGCTGCACGTCCACACTGTCCATGCCCAGATTCGCCAGACTTTGCTCGGTACAGGCGATCACGTAGTCGCCGGGAAAGGCCTGATCGGCGGTGGTCGTGGGGGCGGCGGGCCACTCGCGATTTTTGGGCGGGATCTTGGTGGCGACGATCACACCCTCCCGTTCCCGCGCGACCTGCCCCACCAGCTCCTCGCTGTGCCCCTCGCCGTAAGCCAGGGCCGTGTCGATGAAGTTCCCGCCCAGGTCGAGGTAGCGGCGCAGGGCGGCCAGGCTCTCGTCGTCCTGGGCCCCCAGCCACTGCACGCCGCTGATGCCCCAGGCGCCGTAGCCGATCTCGCTGACAAGGAGGCCGGTGCGGCCCAGCGGACGCTCATGCATGGTCATGCGCGTACCCTACGCCCCGAAAAAGCCGCCGCACATGAGGGCAGGCTTCAGAGGGACCGGCTCTTCACCGCAACTTGTCTTTTCAAGTGAAAGGCCACAAGCCATCTTTCCTTGACATTCACCAAGCCCTCTCGGCAAAATACGCCCCACGAGGCGCCCCATGACTCCAGAAACCTCCATCCCCCTGATCCCGGCCCGTTCGTGGGCCATCATCGACTCGACGCTGCGGGAGGGCGAGCAGTTTGCGCGCGGGAACTTCAAAACGGGGGACAAGATCGAGATTGCCCGGCTCCTCGACGCTTTCGGGGCCGAGTTCATCGAGGTGACGACGCCGATGGTGGGCGCGCAGACGCAGGCCGATATCCGGCAACTGACCTCCCTCGGCCTGAACGCCAAGATCCTCACCCACGTCCGCTGCCACCTGGAGGACGTGCAGCGGGCGGTGGACCTGGGGGTGGACGGGCTGGACCTGCTGTTCGGGACCAGCAGCTTCCTGCGCGAATTCAGCCACGGCAAGAGCATCGCGCAGATCATCGACACAGCCTCGCAGGTGATCGGCTGGATCAAGCACAATCACCCTGGCCTCCAGATTCGCTTCAGCGCGGAGGACACCTTCCGCTCGGAGGAGGCGGATTTGATGGCGGTGTACCGCGCCGTCTCCGACCTGGGCGTTCACCGCGTCGGGCTGGCGGATACGGTCGGTGTGGCAACGCCCCGGCAGGTCTATACGCTGGTGCGCGAGGTTCGCAAGGTGATCCACGCGGAATGCGGCATCGAATTCCACGGGCACAACGACACCGGCTGCGCCGTCTCCAACGCCTACGAGGCCATCGAGGCGGGGGCCACCCATATCGACACGACCGTGCTGGGCATCGGGGAGCGCAACGGCATCACGCCGCTGGGGGGCTTCCTGGCGCGGATGTTCACCTTCGACCCGCAGGGATTGATCGACAAGTACAACCTGGAGCTGCTGCCCGAACTCGACCGCCTGATCGCGCGACTGGTGGACCTGCCGATTCCCTGGAACAACTACCTCACCGGCGAATTCGCCTACAACCACAAGGCGGGGATGCACCTCAAGGCGATCTACCTGAACCCCGGCGCCTACGAGGCGATTCCGCCCGGCGTCTTCGGCGTGGGCCGCCGCATCCAGGCCGCCAGCAAGGTGACGGGCAAGCACGCCATCGCGTACAAGGCCCGCGAACTGGGCCTGCACTACGGCGAGGATGCCCTGCGCCGCGTGACCGACCACATCAAGGCGCTGGCCGAGGAAGGCGAGCTGGACGACGCCCATCTGGAACAGGTGCTGCGGGAGTGGGTGCGGGCGTAGGGGGAGCGGTCAGCCGTCAGCTTTCAGCGGTCAGCAGAACACGGGGCGGGACAGGCAAGGGCGATACCCGCCTCCCCGTGAGGTGCTGAAATAGACTCCAGATGACTTCCGCCGTTGCCCCCGCCCTCTACCGCGTCCTCTCCCCTCCCCGTTCGGAAGGCGGCAAAACGGTGGCCGTCTTCTTCGACGCAAACGGCGACCTTCAGGCCAGAGCCGCCATTGCCGAGGCACCGCTAAGTGTGTTCGTGGAGGCGGCGGACGTGGGGAGCGTGACCTTGAGGGTCTTTACGCCGACGAAAGAGAAGGGCAGCTCGGACTCCGGCGCCCTGGCGGCCCTCGCCTGCCTGCAAGCGCGGGGCGAACTGCTGGACGTGGTGGATGTGCGAATGGGCGAGGAGGTGCTACCCGCCCAACTGTGCGGCGGGGAATGGCTGCTGCGTCAGGGGGATGTGAAGGTGACAGACACTGCGGCGGTGGACCTCTCCCCCATCGGAATCGAGGCCAGGAGCATTCAGGTCGCGTCGGTAGGCCGCCCGAATCTGGTGGTGGAAGCCGCGGACTTCACGGCGCTGGAGGCCTTCCAAGCGGATGCGGAAGCCATCGCGGCAGTGAACCGGGCGACGGGGACGACGGGGCTGATCCTGTACGCCCCCAGTGGTCCCGACCGGGCCGAGGTCAGCTTCCGGGCTTTCGGCCCCCTCAAGGGCTTTCTGGAGGACAGCGCGAGCAGCAACATGTTTGCCTGCCTGGTAGGAACGTTGGGGGCGCAGGGCAGGCTCCCCACCGATACCAACATGCTGCGGGGGGCCCAGCGGATGCCGGGTGCCCCGTCGCGCCTGACCGCGCAGTTCACGGCTGTGCCGGACGGCGCAGCCGACGTGTGGGTGGGAGGCCGGGCGGAGCGGCTGAGCCCATGACGGCCCTGACTGACCTGCGGCGGGACGCTTCCGCCTCGGCGGTGACGGCGGGCTTCGTGGCGGTGGTGGTCGGCGCGGCGAGCAGCATCGGCCTGCTGGTGGGGGCGGCGCGCGACTTCGGGCTGACGCACGGCCAGACGGTGAGCTGGGTGCTGGCCTGCTACCTCGCCATCAGCGTGTCGGGCTTCGCGCTGACCTGGCGGCACCGCGCCCCCGTCAAGATGGCCTGGACGACGCCGGGCCTCGCGCTCGTCGCGTCCCTGGCCGCCTCGCACGGGATGCACTATGCGGAGGTGCTGGGCGCCTACGTGCTGAGCGCGCTGCTGATGACCGGCCTGGGGGTGACGGGCGCCTTCGAGCGGGTCACGGCCCGCATTCCCCCGGCGCTGGCGAACGCGCTGCTGGCCGGGGTGCTGCTGCCGTTCGTGCTGGGGGCGTTCAAGGCGCTGCCGCAGGCGCCGTTGCCGGTGGGCGGAATGCTGCTGGTGTTTCTGGCCGGGCGGGCCTGGTTCCCGCGCTGGGCGGTTCCGACGGCGCTGCTGGCGGGGGCGGGGCTGTCGCTGGCGGTGGGAGCGGTGTCGCCGCTGACGGGAGGCGGCCTGGGCAGGCTGGTGTGGACGACGCCCCAGTTCAGCCTGCGCGGCGTGCTGACCCTCGCGCTGCCGCTGACGGTGCTGAACCTCGCCTCGCAGCAGCTCCCGGGGGTGGCGGTGCTGCGGGCCTGCGGTTTTGCCCGCGTGCCGACCTCGCCGCTGATCACGTGGTCGGGCGTGGCGAGCCTGCTGTCTGCCCCGTTCGGCGCACACACCACCACCCTCGCGGCGATCACGGCGGCCATCGCGGCGGGCGAGGAGGCGCACGCCGATCCTGAGCGGCGCTGGGTCGCGGGCCTGAGTGCCTCCTTCTTCTATCTGCTGCTGGGTGTGTTCGCGGGCTGGGTGGTCGGCGCGGTGGGAGCCGTGCCTGCCCCGGTGGTGGCGGCGCTGGCGGGCCTGGCCCTCGTCTCCACCACGCTGGCGAGCGTCACGGCCGCACTGACGGACGACCGGGGACGCGAGGCGGCCTTCCTCACGCTGGCGGTCACGGCGAGCGGCGTGACCTTTCTGGGCGTGGGGAGCGCCGTCTGGGGGCTGGTGCTGGGGGGCGGACTGGCCTGGACGCTGGGGCGGCGGTAGGGGCGGGCGGCTTCCGCGTACACTGCCCCCCATGAACTTCGACACCCTCCGGGCGCAGTTCCCGCCGCTCGCCTCCGGCCGCGCGTACCTCGACAACGCGGCGGGCGGGCTGCTGCCGCTGCGCTCAATCGCGGCGGTCACGGAACATCTCACGCGCTACGGGGCCACGAACGCGATGCCGGGGCACGCGCCGGGCCGGGAAGTCCTGGCCCTGAAGAAGCGCGCCCGGGAAGGAACCGCCCTCTTCCTGAATGCGGACGCCGAGGATGTCGCCCTGGGGCCGAGCACCACCGCCCTGACTTTCCGGCTGGCGGCGGCTTTCGCGCGGCTGTGGGGCCCCGGCGACGAGGTGATCCTCAGCGGCCTGGAGCACGAGGCGAACGCGAGTCCCTGGCGGGAGCTGGAGCGGGTGGGGGTGACCGTGCGGGTCTGGCACGCGCGGCAGCCCGAGATGCGCCTGCACCCGGACGATCTCGCGGCCCTGCTCTCGCCCCGGACACGGCTGGTGGCAGTCACGGCGTCCAGCAATGCCCTGGGCGTCAGGGTAGATATTCCGGCGGTCACGGCACAGGTGCGGGCAGCAGGAGCGTGGACCGTGGTGGACGCTGTCCACGCCGCCCCGCACGCCTTCCCCGACATGCAGGCCTGGGGTGCGGACTTCGTCGCCTTCAGTCCCTACAAGGTGTGGGGGCCGCACCTGGGGGCGCTGTGGGTGGCGCCGCAGCACCGCGCACGCCTGCCCTGGCCCAAGTTGAGTTTCGTCCCGCCGGGGGACATCACCGGGATCGAGTACGGCACACCGCAGTTTGAACTGCTGGCCGGGTGGCTGGGCACCCTCGACTATCTGCGTGAACTTGGCGGGCACGCGGTCCTCACCCGCGCGGCGCTGGAGGCGGCCTCCGCCCATATCGCGGAACTGGAACGGCCCATCACGGAGAACCTGCTTTCCGGCCTGCTGAACGCGCCCGGTGTCACGGTCTACGGTCCCCACAGCACGCAGGACCGCGTCGGGACCGTCGCCTTCCGCGTGGAGGGCGAGGCGCCCGAGCTGACCGCCGCCCGGCTCTCGGCGGAGGGGGTGGACGTGGCCGCCGGGCACTTCTACGCGGTGCAGCCGCTCAAGGACCTGGGGCTGTATCCGCAGGGTGTGGTGCGCGCCAGCATCGCGCATTACACGAGCCTGGAGGATGTCGAGCTCCTGCTGGAAGGGCTGATGCGGGACTGAGGAGGGCCGAACCGTCTAAAAGTCTAAGGAAATGGGCTATTTCCGCCCCTGAGCCTCTTAGACCTTTGAACCCTGGGACGGCTACGCTTCCCGTATGAACCGTCTCGCGCAGGAAACCAGCCCCTACCTCCTTCAGCACGCGGGGAACCCGGTGGACTGGTGGCCCTGGGGCGAGGCGGCCTTCGCGGAGGCGAGGCGGCGGGACGTGCCGGTGCTGCTCAGCATCGGGTACTCGACCTGTCACTGGTGTCACGTGATGGCGCACGAGAGCTTCGAGGACCCCGCGACCGCCGCATTCATGAACGAGCATTTCGTGAACATCAAGGTGGACCGCGAGGAACGCCCGGACGTGGACGGCGTGTACATGACCGCCACGCAACTGATGACCGGGCAGGGCGGCTGGCCGATGACGGTCTTTCTGACGCCGGACGGCCAGCCATTCTACGCGGGCACCTACTTTCCGCCCGAGGACCGCTACGGAATGCCGGGCTTCCGCCGCCTGCTGGCGAGCGTGGCCCATGCCTGGGAACAGGACCGCGACAAGCTGACCGGCAACGCGCAGGCCCTCACCGAACACGTCCGCGAGGCGAGCCGTCCCCGGCGGGCGGCGGGCGACCTTCCCGAGGGCTTCCTGCGCCGGGGCGTGGAAAACCTGCGCCGCGTGTACGACGCCGACCTGGGCGGCTTCGGGCGCGCACCCAAATTCCCCGCGCCGACCACCCTGGACTTCCTGCTCACGCAGCCGGACGGGCGCGACATGGCCCTCCACACCCTGCGGATGATGGGGCGGGGCGGCATCTACGACCAGCTCGGCGGCGGCTTTCACCGCTACAGCGTGGACGAACGATGGCTGGTGCCGCACTTCGAGAAGATGCTGTACGACAACGCGCAACTGACGCGGACGCTGCTGCGGGCCTACCAGTACACCGGAGATGAAACCTTCACCTGCCTGGCCCGCGAGACGCTCGCCTATCTGGAACGCGAGATGCTCGCCCCCCAGGGCGGCTTCTACAGCGCGCAGGACGCCGATACGCAGGGGGTGGAAGGCCTGACCTTCACGTGGACGCCGGACGAGGTGCGGGAGGTGCTGGGCGAGGGGCCAGACGCCGACCTCGTGCTGCGCGTGTACGGCGTGACCGAGCAGGGCAACTTCGAGGACCCCCACCGCCCGGACGCGGGGCGGCGCAACGTGCTGCACGTCCTCACGCCGCCCGCCGACCTCGCGCGTGACCTGGGGGAGAACGGAGAGACGCTGACGGCGAGACTGGACGCTGCGCGGGCCCGCCTGCTCGCCGCCCGCGAACAGCGGCCGCAGCCCGGCACCGACGACAAGGTGCTGACCTCGTGGAACGGGCTGGCGCTGGGCGCCTTCGCGGACGCGGCGCGGATTCTGGGGGAGGAACGGTACCTCGACCTTGCCCGCCGCAACGCGGACTTTGTGCGGGACCACCTCCGTCTCGAAGGCGGCACGCTGCGGCACACCTTCAAGGACGGCGAGGCGCGGGTGGAGGGGCTGCTGGAGGACCACGCGCTCTACGGCCTGGGGCTGGTGGCGCTGTACCAGGCGGGGGGCGATCTGGCCCATCTGGAGTGGGCACGCGAACTCTGGGAGATCGTCCGGCGTGACTTCTGGGACGAGGAGGCGGGCCTCTTCCGATCTACGGGCGGACGGGCCGAGACGCTGCTGACCCGGCAGGCGCAGGGCTTCGACTCCGCCGTCCTC
Source organism: Deinococcus metallilatus (assembly GCF_004758605.1). Classification (NCBI taxonomy): domain Bacteria; kingdom Thermotogati; phylum Deinococcota; class Deinococci; order Deinococcales; family Deinococcaceae; genus Deinococcus; species Deinococcus metallilatus. Next base: position 1,342,816 of record NZ_CP038512.1, on the reverse strand, counting down.
AGCGACAATGCCGCCGCCTCGCTGCTGGGCCTGTGGATCAGCCGCTATTACGGCGACGAGGAGGCCGAGCGGCTGGCCCGCTCCGTCGTCCGCACCTATCAGGCCGACATGCTGGCCGCAGCGGGCGGATTCGGGGGGCTGTGGCAGGCCGCCGCGTTTCTGGAAGCGCCCCACGTCGAGGTGGCCCTCATCGGCACGCCCAGGGAGCGCGCGCCGCTGGAGCGGACGGTGGCCCGCTTCCCCCTCCCCTTCGCGGCCATCGCCCCCGCCGAACGCGGGGCAGGGCTGCCGGTGCTGGAGGGAAGGCCGGGGGGCGGCACCGCCTATGTGTGCGTGGGCCGCGCCTGCGACCTGCCGACGCGGGAGCCGGAGGTGCTGGCGGAGCAGTTGCGGAGGCTGTGAGCTCAGGGCTTACGCGATTGGGAAGAAGAAAGCGTGTGGGACGCTGTTTCTTCTCTTCCCCCTGGAGGGGGGAGGCTGGGACTTGTAAAGCTCCGCAGGAGAGGGGGTGAACGGGCCGGGCATCCCAGCCCCACGTTTTCTCAACTCCCCGATATTCCGATCCAGAGTCTCGCGTAAGTCCTGAGCTTCCGGCTCACGGTCTGAGTTCCCGCACCCCTTCCGACGCGGCCACGAACGCCACGTCCGCCATGCCGAGGAAGAAGCCCGTCTCCACCACGCCCAGCGTCCCCTTGATCTGCCGTTCCAGCGCCGCCACGTCGAAGCTCTCTGGCAGTCGCGCGTCGTAGATGTAGTTGCCGTTGTCGGTGACGTAGGGCTGCGCGCCGGGTTGCCGCAACCGACCGCGGGGCACGATCTCCCGCAGCCGCTCGATGGTGGACAGAAAGCCGAAGCGGGCGATCTCGACCGGCAGGGGAGCCTTCTCGCCCAGCCGCGTGACCAGCTTGGTCTGATCCGCGATGATCACGAGTTGCCGCGCCTGCACCTCGGTCAGCTTCTCGCGCAGCAACGCCCCACCCAGACCCTTGATCAGATTGAGTCGTGGATCGATCTCGTCCGCCCCGTCGATGGCGATGTCGAGGGGGCGCGGGTCGAGCGGTTCCACCGGGATACCCACTTGCCGGGCCAGCGCCTCCGAAGCGTCACTGGTCGCCACGCCCACCACGCCCTTCAGGTCACCGGACGCCAAGCGTTCCCCGATGGCCTCAATCGCATACTTGGCCGTGCTGCCGGTGCCCAGGCCGACGCGCATCCCGCTGTGGACCAGGGCGACGGCCCGCAGCGCGGCTTCTTTTTTCAACGCCTCCAGATCAGGCACAGTGTTTTCAGGCATCGGGTTTTCAGGCATTGGGGCGGGTCTTCCGGTCGGCGTCGATGGCGGCGGCCACGGCGTCAGCATGGCCGTCCACGGATACGGCCAGCCAGCTCTTGACCAGTCTCCCGTCCGGGCCAATCAGGAAAGTCTGCCGCTTGACGCCCTCGACAATCTTGCCGTACAGGTTCTTGGGACCGTAGGCGCCGATGCTCTTCAGGAAGTCCGCGTCCGGGTCGGTCAACAGCGGGAAGGGCAGGCTGTACTTTTCGGCAAAAGCCTGGTGGCTCTCGGCATCGTCGCGGCTCACGCCGAGGATGACCGCGCCGTGCGACTTCAGGAGGGCGCTGTCGCGGAAGTCGCAGGCTTCCTTGGTGCAGCCCGGCGTGTCGTCCTTGGGGTAGGCGTACAGCACCACGTAACGGCCCGCGTAGTCGGAGAGGCGGTGCGTCTGCCCCTCGGCGCCAGGCAGGGCGAAGTCGGGGAAAGGCTCACCGGGTTGGAGGCGGGGGGTCCCAGAAGTCATAGGCAGAGGGTAGCGGATTGCCTGTGGCTTGTGGCCTGTGGCGTGTAGACGCCGAAGCAAAAGCCGCAGCTCCCACGCGCGTCTCTTCCACAAGCGACAAGCCACACGCCACAAGCCCTTATCCTGAAGGACGTGAACCTCGCCCCCTACATCGATCACACCCTGCTCAAGGCCACCGCCACCGCCGCCGACATCCGCCAGCTCTGCGCCGAGGCGCGCGAACATTCGTTCTACGCCGTGTGCGTGAACCCGGTCTACGTGCCGCTGGCGAAGACGGAACTGGAAGGCTCCGGCGTCAAGATCGCCACGGTCTGCGGCTTTCCGCTGGGGGCCATCCTCCCGGGGCAGAAGGCCGTCGAGGCCCGCCTGAGTGTGGAGGCGGGCGCGGACGAGGTGGATATGGTGATCCACATCGGCGCCGCCCTGGAGAACGACTGGGAGGCGGTGGAGGCCGATGTGCGGGCCGTGCGGCGGGCCATTCCCGACAGCGTGCTGAAGGTGATCATCGAAACCTGTTACCTGAATGACGAGCAGAAACGCGGCGCGACGGAGGCCGCCGTGCGGGGCGGCGCGGACTTCGTGAAGACCAGCACCGGCTTCGGCACGGGCGGCGCGACCGTGGAGGACGTGCGGCTGATGCGGGACGTGATCGCGGGCCGCGCGCAGATCAAGGCCGCTGGGGGCGTCCGCACCCCCGACGACGCGCGGGCCATGATCGAGGCGGGCGCGACCCGGCTGGGGACCTCGGGTGGCGTCGCCCTGGTCAGCGGCGAGGGGAGCGGTTCTGGCTACTGAAGCCCGCGAGGTCATTCTCGCGTCGGGCAGCCCGCGGAGGCGGGAACTGCTGGCGAACCTGGGCGTCACGTTCCGCGTGGTCGTCAGCGGCGAGGCCGAGGACAGCGCGGAACGCGACCCGGCGCGGCTGGCGGGTGAACTGGCCACGCTCAAGGCGCAGGCGGTCGCGCGGGCACACCCGGAAGCGGTGGTGATCGCGGCGGACACCGTCGTCGCCATCGACGGTGAACTGCTCGGCAAGCCGCGGGACGAGGCCGAGAACTGCGCCTTCGTGCGGCGGCTCGCGGGGCGGACGCATCAGGTGTACACGGGCGTCACCGTCATCTCTGCCGGAGAGGTGGCAGGCGGCGTGGAACGCACCGACGTGACCTTCCGCGACCTGTCGGATATGGAAATGGCCCACTACGCCCATACCGGCGAGGGACTGGACAAGGCGGGCGGCTACGGCATCCAGGGCGTCGGCATGGCGCTGGTCGCCCGTATCGACGGCGATTACTCCAACGTGGTGGGCTTTCCGCTGGCGCTGGTGATCCGGCTGCTGCGGGGGGCGGGCGTGGCGGTGTGGGGGGAGACAGGCTTGTAGCTCGTGGCTTGTCGCCTGTAGACGAGCAGAAGCCTCAAGCGAAAGCATCAGCTTCCACAAGCTACGGGCCACACGCCACAAGCCCTACTCCACCCGCGTCTCCAACACGATCTCGCTGTTCAGGCTGGCCGCCACCGAGCAGTATTTCTCGTGGCTGAGGTGGGCGGCCTTGCTCAGCGCCTCCCCGGTCAGGCCCTCGCCGCTGGCGATGTGGCGCACGGTGATGGTGGTGTACCGCTTGGGGTCGGTGTCCGCGCGCTCGCCCTCCACCTCGATGCGGTAGGCCGTGAGGGGCGTGCGGCGCTTTTTCATGATCTCGACCACGTCGTAGGCGGTGCAGGTGGCGAGTGCGGCCAGCAGCGCCTCCATTGGGGAGACGCCGACCTTCACGGGGCTGTTGTCGATCAGGATCTGGTGGCCGCTCCCGCTGACGCCGACGTAGCGTTGCTCACCCAGCCAGGTCACGTTCAGGGTCTTCTTGTGAGGCACAGTCATAGGGGCAGCGTAGCGCGGCTCAGGGGGTCCGGTCTTCGGCGGTGACTCCGTGCAGGTCCGCACCCACCTCCAGATCGTCCTCGTCCTCGTCGGGGGTGGGGAAGCAGACGTGGAAGGTCGCGCCGCCGCCGGGCGTGTCGAGCACCTCGATGGTGCCGCCGTGCGAGTGGACGACCTGCTGGGCGATGGTCAGGCCCAGTCCGGTGGACCCGGCTTCCTTGCCCCGGTAGAACTTGTCGAAGATGCGCGGCTTGATGTGGTCGGGGATGCCGGGGCCGTGGTCGATCACGGCCGCGCAGGCCTGTCCCCCCGCCTGGGACACTTCCAGGCTCACGAGGTCGGGGCTGCCGCAGACCCGGATGGCGTTGCTGACCAGATTCACGAACACCTGGGTCAGTCGCCCCGGGTCGCCGATGATCTCGGCGTTGGGGGCGGTGGCCTTGACGCCGTAGTCGCGCCCCACCTGGCGCACGATATTGCCCAGGTTCACGAAGTGCATCTCGATCCCCTGCACCAGTTCGCCGCGCGAGAGTTGCAGCAGGTCGTTGACCAGCCGGGTCATGTTCTCCGCGACGCGCTGCGCGTCCTGAAGGGTCTGGGAACCGCCCACCTCGCGCTCGGCGCGGCGCAGGTAGCCCAGCAGGGCGGTCAGCGGCGTGCGGAGTTCGTGGCTGGTTTCGGCCAGGAAGGTCTTCTGGAGGTTCAGGGCCTCCTCCAGTTGCCGGGCCTGCTGTTCGAGGCGTTGCCGCTGGGCCTCGGCGATGCCGCGCAGACGCTCGACCTCCTCCAGCCGGGCCTGGAGGGAGAGGTTGAGCTGGCGCACCTCCTGCTCGGCACGCTCGCGGCGGTCGCGGGCGTCGGCCTCGGCGATGGCGCGCTTCACGCTGGGGGCCAGGCGCTCCAGGCGCTGCTTGAGGATGTAGTCGGTGACGCCCTGGCGCAGCGTGTCCACCGCGACCTCCTCGCCCATCGCGCCGGTCACGATGATAAAGGGCAGGTGCGGGGCGCGGGCATGGGCGGCCCGGAAGGCGCTCAGGCCGTCGTAGCTGGGCAGCGCGTAGTCGCTGAGGACCAGGTGCGGGCGGTGCGTGTCCAGGGCGTGCAAAAAGGCATCCTCGTCCTCCACGCGCTCGATCTCCACCGGCCAGGGCAGGTCGCCGTCCAGGCTGAGGGCCACGAGTTCGTGGTCGAGTTCGTTGTCCTCCAGGTGCAGGATGCGCAGGGGCTGTCCGGCTTCGGGCAGGGCGTGGTCGGTGGGGCCGGGGGCGGTCACGGGGACCCTCCATCCAGGAGCAGCGTGCGGGGCAGGGTCACGTGGAAGGCGGCGCCCTCACCGGGAACCCCCTCGGCACGCACCCGGCCGCCGTGACGGGTCACGATGCGGCGGACATTCGCGAGGCCGATGCCGGTCCCCTCGAACTCCTCGGCGCGGTGCAGGCGTTGAAACACGCCAAACAGTTTATCCGTGTACTTGGGATCGAAGCCCACGCCGTTGTCACGGACGGTGACGGTCACCTCCTGCGCGCTTTCCCGCGCGGTCACCTCGATGTGGGCCTGTTCGCGGGTCCGGGTGTACTTGATGGCGTTAGAGAGCAGGTTGGTAAACACCAGGGTGAGCAGCGCCGGGTCCCCCTGCACGGTCGGCAGCGGGCCGATCTGGGCGGTCACGTCGCGGCCCGCGCGGTCGGGTTCGAGGTTCTGCCACACCTCGCGCAGCAGCGCCCCCAGGTCCACCGGGCCGCGCCGCAGTTCCTGGCGGCCCATCCGCGAGAACTCCAAGAGGTCGTCGATCAGCTGGCTCATGCGGCCCGCCGCGTCGGTGATCACCGCGAGGTAGCGTTCGCCCTTGGCGGAGAGCTGGCCCGAGGCGTCCTTGCGCAGCAGGTCCCCGAAGCCGACGATGTGCCGCAGCGGCGTCCGTAGGTCGTGGGAGACGCTGTAGCTGAAGGCTTCCAGCTCGCGGTTGGCGTCCTGCAACTCCAGCGTGCGCTGCTGCACCCGTTCCTCCAGCGACTGGTTGAGCGCCTGGAGGTCCGCCTGCGCCGCCTCGGCCTGGATGCGCAGCGCGTCGTTGTCGAGGGCGGTGGCGAAGCGTTTGGCAAGTTCGTGCGCGAGGTCGTGGTCGCGGTCGGTGGGGGCCTGGCGGTAGGTGAGGCCCAGCACGCCGCGCATGGCCCCGTCGCGGCCGATCAGGGGGTACAGGACCGCGCCGGTCGCGTTCACCTCGTGCAGCAGCGGGTAGGCCGCCGCGTGGGCGAAGAGCGGGTCCTCGCTCCGCACGACCTGCTCCAGCGCCTGACGGGTCGTCTCCCGCGCGGCGGACGACACGCGCTGAAGGTCGAGGCGGGAGGTCGCCAGCAGCGCCAGCCCGGGCGGGGTGCCCCACAGCCCGGCACTCTCGGCCAGCCGCTGCGTGATCAGGTCGAGCGCCGCCTGGGCGTGGGCCTCCCGCGACGCCAGCGGGTCGTCCGCGCGGGCGGAGAGCTGCTCGGACACGTCGGCCAGCAGGCGGGCAGCCGCCTCGGCGTACACCTGGTCGTCCACGTCGGTGCTGGTGCCCACCCACTCCAGCACCTGCCCCTGCACCGCGCGCACCGGCAGGCCGCGCGTGACGAAGGTGCGGTAGCGGCCGTCCTCGCCCAGCAGGCGGTGCTCGGCCTCGAAGGGCCGCTGGACCTTCACGGCGGCGGCCCAGCGGGCCTGGTACTCGGGGCGGTCTTCCGGGTGGACCAGGCTCAGGAAGCCGGAATCGGCGCGGTCCACGCCCACGTACTCCTCCCAGCGGCGGTTGAAGTAGGTGGGGTGGCCCTGCGGATCGGTCAGCCACACGATCTGCGGCAGCCCCTCCAGCACGCCCCGGTAGCGTTCCTCGCTGCGCTGCGCCAGCCGCTCGGCCACCACGCGGTCGTGGATGTCGGTGGCGCTTGCCACCCACTCGGCCACGCTGGCCTGCTCGTCGCGGATCGGCGCGACGCGCAGCACGAACCAGCGGGCGCTGTCCCCCTGGCCCACCAGCAGCCGCACCTCGCACTGGGTCCGCGCGCCGGTCGCGTAGGCGTCCGCCCACAGCCGCTCGTAGGTCGCCCGGTCCTCCGGGTGGACCCGTTCGCGCACCTGCTCGCCCCCCAGCCGCTCGCGGTGCTGCGCGTTGACGTAGGTCACCTCCCCCTGCGGGTCACTCACCCACAGCATGTGCGGGATGGCGTCCAGCACCGCCCGCGAGCGGCGCTCCCCGGCCTGCACGGCCCGCTCGGCCTCCAGGCGGTCCGTCACGTCACGCACGACCTCCAGCAGCCCCAGCACCTCGCCGTGGGGCCCCACCACCTCGCTGCGCTGGGCCTCGCCGGAGAAGACGCTGCCGTCCGCGCGGCGGTAGGGCGTGGTGATCAGGTCGAAGGTGGCGCGGCCCTCCAGCCGCCGGTCGAGGTGCAGGCGGCCCAGTTCCTGGCCCTCCAGTTCGCCGGGGGCGTAGCCGAACTGCTGCTCCAGGGCGCGGTTGACCCGCTGCACGCGGCCCGCCGGGTCGGTGAAGGCCGCCGCGTCCAGAATCGCGTGGAAGATCGCCTCGAACTCGGCGCGAGAGCGCTCCAGGCGGGCGCGCGACTGCCCTAGGATGCGGGTGGCCTCCTCGGCGCGTTCGCGGGCCTGGACCTGGGCCTGGGTCAGCAAAAAGGCCAGGCCCGCCACCAGCAGCCCCGCCATCAGCACCACGATGGGGACATCCGTGACCACGTCGCGGCCAAAGCTGGCGGGCGCGCTGAACTCCAGCCCCCACGCCGCACCGGCCGCATCCAGGCGGGTGCGTTCACTGAAGGTGGCCTGCGAGGCGGGCTCTGCGGCGGGACCGGAACGGCCCAGGGCCTGACCGTTCAGCAGGGTCCGCAGCGTGACGCCGGGCATCGCGTCCGGGGGCGTCAGACTCGACAGAAATTGATCGGTCCGCAGCGCGAGATAGACCACGCCGCCCTCGCGCACCGGCAGGAACAGGAGCATGCCCGGCAGCCGCTGCCCGTCCGGCCCGCGCTGCACCAGGGACACCTGACAACTGATCTGGGCGCTCTGGCTGGCGCGTGCCCGCAAGATGCCCTCCCGGCGGCAGGGTTCACTCATCATGTCGAAGCCCAGCGCGGCGCGGTTGACGGCGTCCAGCGGGGCGATCCGGTCAATGACGGCGCTTGGCTGCCCCCCCGGCCCCCAGCGGACAAACCCGACCGCCAGCACCCCCGGATAACGGCGGTTCAGGTCGAGGTTGGCGACGTAGGCGCCAAAGGCCGCCTGACCCGGATCACCCCGCACGTTCCAGAAGGCCCGGACCCCCCGCAGGAGGTTCTCGTAGTCGTTCAGGCGGTTGCGGAGACTGGAGGTGGCGGCGTTCACCTCGCGGTCGAAACGCGCATTCTGCTGGGCCACCACGAAGCGGTTGAGCAGCAGGGCCGCCCCCACGCTCAGGGCCAGCACCAGCACCAGCACGGCCAGGGGAATCCGGCGGTGGCGGGGCAGGGACCGCATCAACACCGCTCCTCCAGCGCGCCCAGAAAGACGCCCACCGGCACGTCCGCCCCCGTCCAGGCCAGAAAGGCCAGCCGGGCCTGGTGCGCCAGCATCCCCAGGCCGTTCTCGGCGCGTACCCCGGCGGCCCGGGCGTCCCGCATCAGTCGCGTCTCGCGGGGCTTGTAGACCATGTCGTAGAACAGGGCACCGGGGGCCAGGGCCGCGAAGTCGAAGCCGGGGAGGGGCGTTTCAGCGGGATTGGAGAGGCCCGCGCTGGAGGCGTTGACGATCAGGCGGACCTTTGACCAGGGAATCTCAGAGAGGTCAGCCGCCCAGGCCTGACCCTCAGCGTCCCCATTCTGCCAGAAGGCCGCCAGCTCCTCCGCCCGCGCCCGCGTCCGGTTGACGATGAACACGTCGCGTTCGAGCAAGATCAGTGCCGTGTAGACCGCTGCGCGGGCGGCGCCCCCGGCCCCCAGGACCACGACCGGGCCCTCCATTTCCCGGTCGCCCGTCCTCCCCGCCCCGAGATCAAGCAAGGCGTCAAACAGACCCGGCGCGTCCGTGTTGTCTCCGAACAGTCTTCCCTCCCGGTTCACCACCGTGTTCACCGCCCCGATGGCCCGCGCCGCCGCCGAGAGGTCGTCCAGATAAGCCAGCGCCGCCTCCTTGTGCGGGAGACTGAGGTTGGCGCCCAGCACGCCCGGCTCCCGCAACTGTGCCAGGGCGGCGGGCAGCTCGGCCGGGGGCACGCGCCGCGCCTCGTAATCGCCACGCAGACCCGCCCAGGCAAAGGCCGCGCGGTGCATGGCCGGGGACAGGGAATGCGCGGCGGGGTCGGCGTAGAGAAAGGCACGCAGCAGGCTGGAAGCCGAACTGCGGGAGGAGGTCTGGCCGTCGTTCACGCGGTCAAGTCTACTGTCCCGCTCTGGCCCGCAAGCCTCCGGCGCGTCGGCAACGGCGGCCCGGCACTTTACCCTTTCCTGAACCTTGACCCGGTGGGCAGGAGATTGTGCCTCGCCCCACGTCTCCCCCGGCCCGAACGCCAGAAAATATGAGGGTCCGAATGCCTCTTTCCTTTCCTGACTCCCGCCAGAGAACCGCTGGGGGGAGAGTGCGTTTTGGCGCACGGAGACACACCCGACAGGAGCCACATTGACAGAGCGTACCCCCGGTCAGCCCACCCCCACCTCCTCTCCCGCTGCAGGCAACACCGCCACGGTGCAGCTCAGCAACCAGCGTGAAGCCTTCGCCCTGCTGGGCGCGGGTGACGCCAACCTGCGGCGGATGCGCGAGCTGACGCCCGCCAAGATCATCGCGCGGGGTGAAACCGTCACGATCACCGGGGAGCAGGCCGACGTGCAGGCCGCCGAACGCATGGTGCGCGACGCGCTGGACGTGGTCAGAACGGGCGGCGAACTGACCCCCGAGAGCCTGCTCCGCAGCGCCCGCCTGAGTGGCGAGGGCCGCAGCCTGGCCCAGGAAACGCAGGTCAGCGGCCTGAGCCTGCCGCGCGGCCTGAAGCCCAAGACGCCCGGCCAGAAGACCTATCTCGAAAAGATCGAGAATTCCGACATCACCTTCGGCGTCGGCCCCGCCGGGACAGGCAAGACCTACCTGGCCGTGGCGATGGCCGTGCAGGCCCTCAAGGCCAAGAAGGTCAAGCGCATCATCCTGACCCGCCCGGCGGTGGAGGCGGGCGAACGCCTGGGCTTCCTGCCCGGCGACCTCCAGGCCAAGATCGACCCCTACCTGCGCCCCCTCTACGACGCGCTGTACGACATGCTCGACCAGGAGAAGTTCGAGTCGTACCTGACGAGCGGGGTGATCGAGGTGGCGCCGCTGGCGTTTATGCGCGGGCGCACGTTGAATGATGCCTTCGTCATCCTCGACGAGGCGCAGAACACCACCGGCGAGCAGATGAAGATGTTCCTCACGCGCATGGGCTTTTCCAGCAAGGTCGTGGTGACCGGCGACGTGACCCAGATCGACCTGCCCCGCCACGTGACCAGCGGTCTGGCCGTTGCCAAGCGCGTCCTGAGCCGCATCGAGGGCATCGCCTGGCACGAGTTCACCGACGTGGACGTGGTCCGTCACCCGCTGGTGGGCAAGATCATCAGGGCCTACGAGGCCGCCGAGGACGCCGAGCAGGACAAGCGGGCCGCCCGCCGGGGCGAGTTCGCCAGTATCCCGGAGGCCGAAGGGGACAGGTAGGCCCGGAGCCGGGAGCAGAGGGCAGAGCGCCGGAGCGGCCTCTGCCTCTGCTTTTTTGCACTCTGCCCTATCCTGTTCCCGTGATCGACCTCATTGCCCGCAAGACCCCGCCCGCTGGTCTGCGGCCCGCCCTGCGCGCCAGTCTGGAGGCGGCCATGCGGCATTTCGGCGTGGAGGACCGCGAGGTGACGGTGGTGCTGGTGGGTGACCGGGCCATCCGCGCCCTCAAGCGCGAACACTGGGGCGAGGACGCCCCCACCGACGTGCTGAGTTTTCCCACCTGGGAGCCGGGGGACCCCTTCATGCCGCCGCACCTGGGGGACATCATCATCAGTCTGGACACGGCGGGGCGGCAGGCGGCGGCGCGGGGGCATTCCCTCACACGCGAGGTGGCGCTGCTCGCCAGCCACGGCCTCACGCATCTGGTGGGGCACGACCACCCGCACGCGGAGGGCCTGGGCTTCGAGGAAGGGGCAACCGGGCCGGAATGGCAGGTCTTCCACGAGGCCTGGGCCGCTGCGCAGGCCGCCTTGCCTCCAGGCGTATGAGGTCAGATGGCCCTGCCCTCTCGCTGCGCCGCTGGGTGCGTTCGGCAGGTTTCGCGTGGTCAGGCATCGCCCACGCTTACCGCACCCAGGCGAACTTCCGGATCGAGGTGTGGCTGGGCGTTCTCGCCGTGACGCTGGCGCTGCTGCTTCACGCACCCCTGGCCCCCATCCTGCTGTCCTGCGCGCTGGTGTTGAGTCTGGAACTGGTGAACACCGCGCTGGAAGCGGTGGTGGACCTCGCCAGCCCCGGCTTTCACCCCCTGGCAAAGGCCGCGAAGGACGGGGCGGCGGGGGCGGTGCTGGTCGCCAGCCTCGGCGCGTTGCTGGTCGGCCTGGCGGTGCTGGGACCGCCGCTGCTGCGCTTCTTGGGTTGAGCCGCTCACCCTCCTCACTCCCCTCAAGGCCGCCTAAAGGTTCCCTCTCCCCAGTCGGTGCGCCTCCCTGTGATAGACTTCTTTTTGCCTATGGAGCCTCCCAGTTCTGGCTCTGACCTGACGCCCGGCCCTGACCGTCTGTGGGCGGGCTTTTTGCTGTGGCAGACAACTGATTCCGGCGACCGACACCTGGCCCTCCTGCGGGCGGGGTGGGCAGCATGGGCCCTGCGGGACGCCGGGGCGCGATGGAGCGCGCGAACAGATGAATGATTGGATTCGGGTAGCCTCGCTACTCTTGCTGGTGCTCGCCAACGGGTACTTCGTGGCCGTCGAATACGCGCTGGTGAGCGTAAGGCGCACCAAAATCGACCAACTGGTCGAGGAGGGCAACGCGGCCGCCAGGATGGTTCAGCGCGTGCTGGGCCGCCTCGACCTCTATATCGCCGCCGTGCAGCTCGGCGTCTCGATGATGAGCCTGCTGATCGGTTTCATTGCCGAACCGGCCATCGAACACCTGACCGAGCCGCTGTTCAACCGCGCGGGCCTGCCCGCCAGCTACCAGCAGCCCGCCGCCTTCGCGCTGGCGTTTATCCTGTCCACCACGCTGCATATCGTGCTGGGCGAACTGGTACCGAAGTCGGCCGCCCTCCAGAAAAGCGAGCAGCTCGCCCTGAGGCTGGTGCGCCCGCTGGTGCTGTTCACGGCGATCTTCCGCCCGGTGATCCTGGGCCTCAACGGGCTGGGCGCCTTCGTGCTGCGGCTGATGGGCCTCAAGGCTGTCGCCGGGCACCACACCGCCTATTCGGAAGAGGAAATCCGCATGATCGTCAGCGCCTCCAGCCAGGAGGGCGTGCTGGAGGACGAGGAGAAGGAACTCGTCTATAACGTCTTCGACCTCTCCGACACCACCGTGCGCGAGGTGATGACGCCGCGGATCGACATGGTGGTGGTGGACGGGGCCGCCCCCCTGCGCCGGTTGCTGGAACTGAGCGCCGAACACGGCTACTCGCGCGTGCCGGTGTATCAGGACACCGCCGACAACATCGTGGGCATCGCGCACACCAGCGACATGCTGCGCCACCTCGACCAGCTCGACGAAACCATGATCGCGGACGTGATGCGCCCGGTGTACTTCGTGCCCGAGGGCATGAAGATCAACGACCTGCTGGCCAAGATGCGCGACAAGAAATCGCATATGAGCATCGTGGTGGACGAGTTCGGCGGTACGGCGGGCCTGGTCACGCTGGAAGACGCGCTGGAAGAGATCGTGGGCGAGATCTACGACGAAACCGACGAGGACGAGGTGCCGCTGATCGAGGTGCTGGGCGAGGGCATCTACCTGATGGACGCCAGCCTGACCGTCGGTGAGGTGGAAGAACGCCTGGGCACCAACCTGGAGGACGGCGAGGGCGAGTACGACACCCTGTCGGGCTTCATGACCAGCCACTTCGGGGATATTCCGGAGATCGGCCAGAGCTTCGTCTATAACGGCTGGGCCTTCACGGTGGAGGACGCCGACCAGCGCCGCGTCACCCGCGTCCGCGTGGAGCGTGCACCCATGCCCGACCCGCTGGAACCCGTGGAGGACCCTGTTCATGAGTAGCCCGACCGCCCCCGCTGCCAACGCCCTGAACCTCACGCCCGATCCGCAACTGCTGGAGGGCGCAAAGGCCGCCTTCAGACAGGCCTACGCCCCCTACAGCAAGTTCCGCGTCGGCGCGGCCCTGAGAACGCCGGACGGCCGGGTGTACTTCGGCGCCAACGTCGAGAACGCCAGCTACGGCCTGGGCCGCTGCGCCGAACAGAGCGCCGTGCAGGCGATGGCGACCGCCGGAGGGCGCGAGTTCACCGATATCGTGGTGTATTCGGAGGCCACGCCGCCCGCCAGCCCGTGTGGGGCCTGCCGTCAGGTGCTGTTCGAGTTCGCGCCGGGTGCCCGCGTGGTCTGCGTGAACCAGCACGGCGACGTGGTGAGCGGCTACGTGCGCGACTTCCTGCCGCACGGCTTCCGGCTGGAGCAGCGCGACGACGGGCACGAGGTGGGGACGGAGTAGGCGAAGAGACTACTTCTCAGCCCTGGCAGACGCAAAATACAGCAGCAGGAGCAGCGACGCCGCCACACTTCCCGCGTGGTAGACCCTGTGGACCACCAGCGAGGCAATGAAGTGCAGCAGGATGAGCAGGGACAGGACAAGAGGCCAGGACGAGAGAAGGCTCTGCTTTTTCGGATTCATGCTTCTCCCCATAACTCTCTGGCTGTCTTGCTCCTCGCGGGCGTCGGCAAAGTAGGCTCAGCCTAGCAGGAGGCTCCGGAGAGGGCGAACACTTCCGGGTGAAGAACAAAACGCGCCCCGGCTGCGGTTGAGGACGCATCTTTCAATAGAGTCAAAGGTCATCAGAGCGGGGAAGGGGCGGCATTCCGCCTCTTTTTTTCCCTATGGCGCTCACGGTTAGGTCTGGGGCATGTGGCAGGGAGCCTCCTGTCCCTCACGCGCGGGAAGGGTGACGATTTCCAGCGGCTTGAGGATGGGGAGGGCGTAGCGGGTAGTGGTCATCAATTGCCCGGTGGCGTACCCACCATTCGGACCGAAGACCTCGCTGTTCATCGCCACGCACAGGTCACCGTCTCTCAGCCACAGCCGCCCGATGTGTGAGACGCTCTGCTGCTTGCCGCCGAGAAACGGTCTGGGGACGGCGGCCCTGCTGCCACCCGTCAGGTTCCACAGCCGCACCGTGTTCTCGCCCGCCCCGATCAGGTACTTGCCGTCCGCCGTCCAGAGCAAGCGCGTCACGTTGCTGTTCTTCAGTTCCAGCACCGGCTGACCGGGCCGGGCCAGGTCAACCTGACAACTGCCGTACTTGCTCATCTGCCAGCAAAAGCGCACGGCGGCCGCGTCCCCACGGGGGGACATCAGCGTTTGCTGATGCGTCCAGGGGTACTCGGCATTTTGCGCGGAGTTCTCCGGCCCGGTCACGGTGACAGGGGCGGCGTCCGGAAACGTGATTTCGACCTGGGGTGTCGGCGGCACAGGCAGGGTGGACGCGGCGGCAACCAGCAGAAGCGCAAGCATGGCCCAGCCTATGTACGCCGAATGACGGCGACATGACGAACGCCGGGAGGGGAGAACCCTTCTCGGCTCTCCCCTCCCTTGGCGGTCATGACCTGCTGCGGCTCAGTCGTGCGCAGCGACCATCTCCTTCTCTCCCTTGCCGAACTGCTGCGCTTCCGTGCTGCCCGCCAGCGCGGTGGTGCTGCTCTGGCCGCCACCCGCCGCCGTACTGACGAGGTCGAAGTAGCCCGTCCCCACCTCGCGCTGGTGCTTGACGGCGGTGAAGCCCCGGTCCTGCGCGGCGAATTCCTTTTCCTGAAGCTCCACGAAGGCGCTCATCTGGCTGCGCGCGTAGCCGTAGGCCAGCTCGAACATCGAGTAGTTGAGGCTGTGGAAGCCCGCCAGCGTGATGAACTGGAACTTGTAGCCCATCGCGCCGAGTTCGCGCTGGAACTTGGCAATCGTCTCGTCGTCCAGATTCTTCTTCCAGTTGAAGCTGGGCGAGCAGTTGTAGGCCAGCAACTTGCCGGGGAACTTGGCGTGGACGGCTTCCGCAAAGCGGCGGGCGTCTTCCAGGTTGGGCACGCTCGTCTCGCACCAGATCACGTCGGCGTAGGGGGCGTAGGCCAGGGCGCGGCTGATCGCCTGCTCGATGCCGGGGCGGACGTAGAAGAAGCCCTCGGGGGTGCGTTCGCCGGTCGTGAAGGGCTTGTCGTTGTCGTCGATGTCGCTGGTGAGCAGGTTGGCGGCGTCGGCGTCGGTGCGGGCGATCAGGACGGTGGGGACACCGGACACGTCGGCGGCGAGGCGCGCGGCGTTCAGGGTCCGGATGAACTGGGAGGTGGGCACCAGCACCTTGCCGCCCAGGTGGCCGCACTTCTTCTCGGAGGCGAGCTGGTCCTCGAAGTGGACGCCCGCCGCACCCGCCTCGATCATCGCCTTCATGAGTTCAAAGGCGTTCAGGGGACCGCCGAAGCCCGCTTCCGCGTCGGCCACGATGGGCACGAAGTAGTCGATGTCGTCCTTGCCCTCCGCGTGCTGAATCTGGTCGGCGCGGCGCAAGGTGTTGTTGATGCGCTTGACCACGTCGGGCACCGAAGAAGCCGGGTAAAGGCTCTGGTCAGGGTACATCTGCCCGGCGTTGTTGGCGTCGCCCGCGACCTGCCAGCCGCTGAGGTAGATGGCCTTGAGGCCCGCCTTCACCTGCTGCATCGCCTGGTTGCCGGTCAGCGCGCCCAGCGCGTTCACGAAGGGTTCTTCCTTCATCAGCCGCCACAGCTTCTGCGCGCCGTGTTTGGCGAGGGTGTGTTCGATGGGCAGGCTGCCGCGCAACCTCACCACCTCGTCGGCGGAGTAGTTGCGCTGGATGCCCTGCCAGCGTTCCTCGGTCTTCCAGGTCTTTTCCAGAATCTCGGCGTGGGTGCGGGGGGTGGGGGTCATGGTCGGCTCCTTCGGGGGTGTGAGAGGCTGGCCTGCCCGGGGGGCAGGTGCGGGGAGATTTCGGTTGAGGCTCGCGGCCTCGGTGTTGAGTGAGGTCATTGTGGGTGAGGCAGCCTCACTTCAGAGATGGTGTACTCGTGGGACAGCGGGGTACACCACTTTGGCGGGTACACCACTACGGCCAAAGCGAGGCGCCCACCGGGGGGCTGGGGGCGCGGGGGCGTTCAGGGCTTACGCGAAAGCCCCTGTGATGGGTGGAAATGCAAGTGGCACTGGGATGTCGTGAGGGCAAGCTGGGCTGCCACCCCTCTCTCCAGCCCTCTCCTGCGGAGCTTTACAAGTCCGCTTCGCGGCTCTACGAGTCACCCGCAAGGGGAGAGGGAGAAAAACGTTGTCCTACATGGACTCACATATCAAGTCGCGTCGGTCCCCAGTTCAGCCGGAAGCGCCGACTGGCAGACCCAGCCACGCCCCCAGTTCGCGCTCGAAGGTCGCATGGTGGTCGTGGTGGTAGAGCAGACCGTGAAAGCCCGCCGCCTGCGCCGCGTCGATGTTCTCCTGCACGTCGTCCACGAAGGCGACCTGGGAGGCGGGCACGCCCATCGCGTCTGCGAGCGCGGCGAAGGCGTCGGGATGAGGCTTTTTCTGCCCAATCTCGTTGCTGAAGACCAGCGCGTCGAAGCGGGCGAAGCGGGGGTCGCGGCGCAGGTGGTCACAGACGACCGGGTAATTGTTGCTGAGGAGGCCCACCCGCACCTCACGGGGCAGGGCGGCGAGGGTGGTGTACATGGGGAGGTTGTCGCGGATGCTGCCCAGGTACAAGGCCTCGAAGTCGGCGTAGGGCAGGGTGATGCCCGTTTCCTGCTGCATCACTTGCCAGAACTGCGGGAGGGTCCAGGCACCCACTTCCAGTTGCCGCACGTGCCGGAAGTAGCTCTCACGGACACGCTCCACGTCCACGCCGCTGCGCTCCGCGAGGTTCTGAGTGCTGCGGCCATCGAAGGTGCCGACGGTGAAGACGCCGCCCCAGTCGAAGGCGACGTGACGGGCGGGGGTGGGATCAGTCATGCGGCGCATTCTGCCCCAGCGGACCCGACCGGGCAGGGCGGCTGTGCAGACGCGGGACATTACCCCGCCTCGCTGTCCTCCAGCAGCAGGCCCCGGCGGGTCCAGGCGGCGACGTTCAGCGCGCGGAGTTCCTGCCAGGCGCGCACCCAGCCCTCGGCACCCCCGACCTTGCCGCCCCGCCCGTGACGCAGCACGGCGGCGCGGTGTGCCGCCAGCAGGTCCGCGGGAGAGGCAGCGGGGAGGAACCGTACGTCCACCTCTTCGCTGAGAGCGGGGACAGGCGGTTCGGCGGCGGTGGTGCTGAAGACGCAGGCCACACCGCTGGCCCGGTCGCGCAGCCAGGTGACGGCCTGCACGAAGGGGCGGGCGATGCGCGGCGAATGGGGCGTCTCGCTCCAGCGCAGCGCGGCGGCCACCTCCGGCCCGAAGAGATAGGCCCGCAGGTAACGCCGCTCGCTCAGCAGCGGCACGTAGTACATACCGAGCGGTTCGGCCCCCGCCGCGCGCAGTTCGCCATCCAGCGCCGTCAGGGCACGGGCCTGTTGGGGCGTGGCCCCCCAGGCGCGTTCCTCCAGGGCCTCGAAGGTCAGGGCAGTGTGCAGGACGGGGCCGGGGAGGGAACGGCCCTCCAGGCGGGCGCGGCTCACGTCCGGCAGCCGTCCCTGCGCGGCCTCTTCACCGAGGAGCGCCTGAAGTTCGTCGGCGGTCAGGGCCGCCAGGTCCAGCCGTACGGGCACGCCCGGCAGGATAGCGCGGTACCGGGACGGAAGCATTCCCACGCTCTCACCGGCCCGAACCTGCGGTCTGCCTAGACCTTTTATACTCGGCGCCATGATCGGCATGAACGAAGCTGCCCCCGCCTATGCCCAGGACGTCGCGGCCGTCGCGGCCAAACTGAGGCAGCACCCCGGCCCCATCGTGGTCCTCTCGCACGAGAACCCGGACGGGGACGCGCTGGGCAGTGTGCTGGGCCTGACGCGGGCGCTGCGGGCGCTGGGCAAGACGGTGATCGCGCCGATGGACGTCCCCCGCTACCTGCGCTTTCTGCCCGGACCGGGCGAACTCAGCCCGCCGCTCGCGGAATGGCCCGCCGGGGCCCTGGTCGCGGTGCTGGACGTGGACAACAACGACCCCGCGCGGGTGGCAGGTGCCGACCTGTCCACCTTCACGGGCGAAGTGGTGAACGTGGACCATCACGGCACCAATGCCCGCCGGGCCGCCGCGTTGGTCGTGGACCCGGGGCGGCCCGCCACCGCGATGATGGTCGCGGACGTGGTGGACGCTCTGTGCGCCCCCTGGTCGGAGGCCATCGCCACGCCGCTGATGCTGGGGCTGTCCACCGATACCGGGTCTTTCAGATTCGACAGTGTCACGCCCGAAACCTTCGAGGCCGCCGCACGGCTGCGGGCGCACGGGGCGCGGCTGGGCTGGATCAACGATCAGCTCGGCCAGAACCCCCGCACCTACTACCTGCTGCTGCGCGAGGTGCTGAGCACGATGGAATTCCTGCACGGGGGCCGCGTGGTCCTCGCCCGGGTGGACGACGCGATGGTGCAGCGCGCCGGGGCCTCCTGGGAGGACGTGGAATCCTACGTGAGCCTGCTGCGCGGGGCCGAGGGTTCGGTCCTCGCCGTGATGGTCAAGGACTTCGGGGACCGGGTGAAACTGTCGCTGCGTTCGCGCGGAGACGTCAGCGCGCAGAACATCGCGGTCGCGCTGGGGGGCGGCGGGCACGTCCCGGCGGCGGGCGCCACCCTGGCCCTCCCCTACGCCGAGGTGCGTCCGCTGCTGGACCAGGCCATCACGGCGGAACTGGCCCGGGTGGACGCGGCGCAGGCTGGAGCCTGATCCTGCGGCCTCACGGCTGGGCGGCCTTCACCTCCGGCACCGCCCGCTGCTCCCCCAGCACCGCGTCTATCCCGGCGTTGATCCAGGCGAAGGCCCGGCGGGTGTTCGGCATGGTGTACGTCTGGTCGGCCCCGTGCTGCATGAAGGCGTAGACGATGTGGCGGCCGTCTTTGGTCTGGAAGTAGCCGGTATACGTGAGGATGCGCCAGCCGTTCCCGCCCTTCCCGTAGAACGCGGCGACGTTGTGGAGGGTTTCCTCCCGCAGTGCCGAGCGGCCAAAACCCAGCGCGGCGACCTCGTGCTGCCACTTCAGGGCGTGGGGACTCAGGCCGGGCCGCAGGTATTCGTGCGCCAGGAGCGTGGCGAACTCGTAGGGGGTGCTGAGGTTGTGGACACGCAGATCGTCCTGTGGGTCAGGCTCCCTCTCGAAATACCCGTCCAGTTTGCGCTGGAGGTAGTCGGAGCGGTACTTCTGCGCGTCGGCGTCGATGGCGGCGGCCAGGTGTTCGCGCTCCTCCCCGGTCGCGGCTCCCCAGCCCTGCTTGCCGTTGAAGGTGGCGGACAGGCCCGCCTGCGCGGCCCACCACGCTTTGGTGGGGAGGATCAGGCGGGTGCGGCACAGGCCCAGGTCGTCCGCCACCGCCTGCACGGCCTTCAGCCCCACCCGGCGGTGCAGGATGTCGGTGGCCGTGTTGTCGCTGTTGCGGATCATGCGAATCGTCAGGTCCTTGACGGTCGTGCCGTCGTAGGGATAGTTGCCCAGGCTCTGGTTCTCGCGGGTCACGCCAAAGCGTTCGGTGGGCGGCAAGGTGCCCGCGTCGAACTGCCGCAGCACCGCCCACAGCACCGCCTGCTTGTAGGTGCTGGCGAGCGGGAACACCTCGTCGGGGTTCGAGGCGACCGCGCGCAGGGGCCGCAGGGTGACCGGATCGACCTCCGCGACCCACAGGCCCAGGCGGCCGCTGAGGGGCAGGGGCGGCGGCGGGGCGGGCAGCGTGGCGGGCGCATTCCCGAGGCAACCGGGGGCATTCGGTTCAGGTGCCGCTGTGGCAACGGCCGTTTCAGGCCGGACCGGAGCGGCCGCCTGCACCGACACGCGGGGAGGGGCAGCGTCGGGGCGGCGGCAGGCCCACAGCCCCCCGGCGAGGGCCAGGGCCGCGAGCAGATACCGGCCCTTGTTCCGCAGGGCAGGAGGGGGCGTTCCCATACGCTCAGGCCGTGACGGGCTCCAGCGTCACGCCGACGGTCCCTGGCCCCGCGTGGGTCGCCACCACCGCGCCGAGCTGGTGGTCACCCATGTCCTCGAAGGGCACGCCGCTCAGGCCCCCGCGCACCTCCCGCAGATAGTCCTCGCCGCCCACGGTGGACAGGAAGGCCGCCCGCGTCCCGCCGTGGGCCTCCACATACTTGCGGACG
This sequence comes from Deinococcus metallilatus, assembly GCF_004758605.1. Lineage (NCBI taxonomy): Bacteria > Thermotogati > Deinococcota > Deinococci > Deinococcales > Deinococcaceae > Deinococcus > Deinococcus metallilatus. The sequence goes on along the minus strand of NZ_CP038512.1, from coordinate 1,322,695 downwards.
TGGTCCACGATGTCCTGCATCGCCTTCTTGTGGCCGCGCACACGCCCGCCCGATTCGACACGCCCATTTTTCACCGTCAGGATCGGCTTGATGTTCAGCAGGCCGCCCAGCAGCGCCGCCGCTCCCCCGATGCGCCCGTTGATCCGCAGAAAATCCAGGGTGTCCACCGTGAAGCGAATATCCGCCTGCTGCGCCACGCGCTCCAGTTCGGCCACGATCTCCGGCACGCTGCGGCCCTCCTGGGCACGCTGGGCCGCGCGCAGGACCTGCATCCCCAGACCCATGCTGACCGAGCGGCTGTCCACCACCGTCACCCGGTCCCCGAACTCCTGCGCCGCCAGCCGGGCACTGCCCACCGTCCCCGACAGTTGCCCGCTGATATGGATACTCAGCACCTGATCCGCCGACTCCAGGGCCTCGCGGTAGACGGAGGCGAACTCGGCGGGGCTGGGCTGGGAGGTCGAGGGCGTCTTCTTGCCTTCCTTGAGGCCCCGGAACAGGTCGGCGGGCGTGATGTCGATGCCGTCTTTGTGCATCTTGCCGTCGAACAGCACGTACAGCGGCACGCTGCGAATCCCGTATTGCGCGAGCAACCCGGGGCTGAGGTCGCTCGTGGAGTCCGTGACGATGGCGGTAGTCATGAACGCCATCTTAACGCGGGTGACCTGAGGTGGAGCGGCCAGCATGAATAAAAAACGCCGCCCGGATGGACGGCATTCTTTCCAGGCTCCAGCCCTCAGTCTTTCTTCCTGGGCACCCACTTCTTGCGGCCACCCTCGCCCGGCTCGGGGGCCGCGGGCTGGCCCGCCTCGGCCACGGGCGCCTGCTCGGTGAGAGGTGCCGCCGCGGCAGGTTCGGCGGTGGGGGCCGCTTCAGCCTTCGCCCTGGGTTGCCACCTGGGCCGCTCGCCGGAAGTGGGCGCGGGGGCGGGAGTGGTTTCCGCCGGGGTCGCCTCCCCAACGGGCACGCCGGGAGGAGGAGCAGCCTCGGCGGACGGAGTGGCTGCTTTCGGTGCCCACTTCTTCCGCCCGCTCGCCGGTGCAGTCGGCTCCGGTTCCGGCTGGACGGGCGCCTGCGCAGTCGCCTGTTCCTGAGAGGAGGTCCCGCTCTCCGCAGCCTGGGCTTTCGGTTTCCAGGCTTTGCGGGCAGGTGCAGTTTCGGCAACAATCGTCTCACCCCCCGTCTCCGTCGCGGGTGCCGCGCTCACATCGTCCGCACTGGCCTTCGGTTTCCAGGCCTTGCGTGCGGTCGCAGGCTCGACGGCTCCCGGCTCGCTGACCGCTTCCGCCACCGGCGCAGCCTGCACCTCGTCCGTGCTGCCTTTCGGCTTCCAGGCTTTGCGGGTGGGTGCGGGAGCTTCTGTGGTCGCGGCCTCACTCACAGGCGCGGCGCTCACGTCATCGGCGCTCGCCTTCGGTTTCCAGGCTTTGCGGGCCGGGGCAGCTTCGGCGGGGACAGTCGCACTGGCTGCCTCGGCTTCCGCCTCCCACGTCTTGCGCGGGGGCGTCCCGTTGAAGTCTTCCGGGTACGCCGCCTGCGGTTCGGGGTCGGTGTCGGGATTATTCACCGGGCTGCCGGGCTGCGCGTTGATCACGTCGGCATTGGTCACGCCCGTCACGGGCGAACCGGCGGCGGGTGTGGCCCCGGTGCGGTCCATCGGTACGGCGGCGTTGGGGACGACGGGCTGGTCGGATTCCTCCAGTGCGTTCGGTTCCGGCAGCGCGGTCGGCGCCACCCACTCGCCGGTCGCGCGCTGCACGCTTTCCAGCATCAGCTCGGCCACGTCCTTCACCACGATGTCGTCGCGCTTCGCCTTTTCGGGCGTGGAGTTCATCATGGACTTGCAGAAGGGGCAACCGACCGCCAGCACCTTGCCGCTGCGCTCGTACTCGGCCACCTGCTCGGCGGCCGTATCCAGCCGGGCCTGAATCTCGCGGAAGCGGTTGTCGCTCACGCGCTCGCGGCCTTCCTCCTCCTCCTTCCAGAACTGGGCGCCGCCCGCGCCGCAGCAGAAGGAGTTCTCGCGGCTGCGTTCCAGTTCCAGCACCTCGCCCGCCATCTGCGTAATCAGCGCACGCGGCGCGCCATACACGCCGTTGTGGCGGCCCAGGTAGCAGGGATCGTGGTAGGTCACGTCGTCCTGAAGTTGCGCCAGGGGAAGCTTGCCCGCCGCGACCAACGTTTCGAGGTACTCGGTGTGGTGGATCGTCCGGTAATGCCCGCCAATCTGCCGGTATTCGTTGCCGATCATGTTCATGCAGTGCGGGCAGGTGGCGACGATCAGCTTGGGCCGCACGCTGTTGAGCGTCTCGACGTTCTCCGCCGCGAGCGTCTGGTAAAGGAACTCGTTCCCGGCGCGGCGGGCGCTGTCGCCGGTGCAGGCTTCCTTCTTGCCGAGGACGGCGTAACTGACCCCGGCCTTGTCGAGCAGTTGCACAAAGGACCGCGCCACCTTCTGCGCGCCGGGGTCGTAACTGGCCGCGCAACCGACCCAGTACAGCACGTCGGGTTCGGGGTTCTCGTCAATCGTCGGAACCTTCAGCCCCTCGGCCCATTCCATACGCTTGTCACGGCTGATGCCCCAGGGGTTGCTGGCCCGCTCCATGCCGCGAAAGGCGGTCTGAAGCTGCGGCGGGAACTCGCCCGCGACCATCACCTGATGGCGGCGGATGTCAATGATGTCGAGCATCTGCTCGTCCTGCACGGGGCAGACGTGCATACACGCCCCGCAGGTGGTGCAGGCCCAGACCGATTCCTCGTTGATGGCGTATTCGAGGAGGGGCTGAGAGGTGTTTCCGCCCGTCTCGAAAGGCGCGGGCCGCAGCGTGAAGGGGCTGGGATGCGCCGCGATCACGTTCAATTCCATCCGCTTGTTGATTTCCAGCGCGGCGGGCGAGAGGGCCTTGCCGGTGGCGTTCGCCGGGCACACGTCCTGGCAGCGGTTGCACTGGATGCAGGCGTAGGCGTCGAGCAGACGGGGCCATTCCAGGTCTTCCAGCTTCTCCACACCCAGCTTGGGTTCCTCGGCCTCCATCGCCTCCTCCAGCCCCTTCATCGGGGGGAGAACGCCGGTGCCGACCGGACGCTTCAGCGCGTAGTTGATCGGCGTCATAAAGATGTGGATGTGCTTGGTGTACGGGAAATACAGGAAGAAGGCCAGAACGCTGCCCAGCGCGCCCCAGAACCCGAAGATGCGCCAGCCTTCGAGCGCCTGGTCACTCAGGCCGCCGAACAGCGTGCCGCCAATCGCACTCGACACCGGCTGGAAGGCGTCGTAATGCCCGAACTCGCGCGCCTCCTGCACCATCTTGGCGCCCTGACCGAGAATGCGGCTGCCGACGTGGAAGGTGATAAAGGCGCTGACGATCAAGCTGTCGCGCAGGATGTAGCGGTCCATAACGAGCGGGTGCAGCAGCGTCTTTTCGGTGAAGCGGAAGTCGCGCTTGCTGGGCGTGAACAGGCGGCGAATCACCAGGCCGATCACGCCGACCAGCACCAGGAAGCTGAGGAGGTCGGCCAGGATGTTGTAGAGGGCGCCGAGCGGGTTGGTGGACAGGATACGGAAGTTGAAATAGCCTTCCAGCCCGTCCACCAGATTCACCGCGATGTAGTACACGAACCCGTAGAAGATGAAGGCGTGCAGCACGCTGATGACCGGGCGGCGGCGGAAGGTGCGCTCCTGCGTCAGCGAGGTCTTGACCGCGTACCAGAGGCGCGACCCCAATTCGTTCCAGCGGACCTCGCTGGCGGGCGTCCCCCGGCGAATCCGCAGGAACAGGCGGTAAAAGCCCCAGGCGCCAAAGATTCCGACAACCAGGGCAAACACGAAGAACAGGATTTTGTGGGTCAGCGGCAGCAAGGCAAGTCTCCTCGGACAGTGGCAGAACTTTGAACCCGGAAAATTGAACTCGGTCAAAGTATAGCGGGCGCGGGCGGGACGCTCGGAAGTTGTCTCAGTCTACGCGGAGGCGGGGCCAGGGAAGGGAGCGGCGCCGCGAGGTTGCGCCGACCAGGGCGATACGCCCCCAGCCCGGTCAGGAACCCCCGAGGGGCCGGGCGGTGTAGCCCGCGTGCGGCAGCGCCAGGTCGTGGGTCAGGCCCAGCGGCGTCAGGAAGAGGTGCATCAGGTAGCAATGGGTGCCCTGGCGGTCCCGGTAACGGTCAAAGAGGTCCACCAGCTCCCGTTGCAGTTGCCGCGCGTCGGCGTAATCGAGCATCAGGGAACCGCTCGCGTGGTGGATGGCGGCTGTGCCGGGCACATCAGGCCGCCAGCGTTCACCGCCCGGGGTGGCGGGCAGCAGCCACAGTTCGCCCTCCTCGACCACCAGCAGCAGGCCGCCGACCGGGTTGGGCGGGAGCTGGGCGTGCCGCACGAAAGCCGTGTTCATGGCCGCCTGGTAGCGTCCGAAACTCTCGGAGAGCGTCTCGGCCAGCGACATCTGACCGGCTGGAATAAAAAACGAGCGCGTCACGCACACGTACTGTTTCACGGCCCGTCCGGGGCGGGCCTCCTCGGCCACCACCCGGACCAGGCCCAGCGCCTCGAACTGCTTGACCTTGCGGTACGCCGCGTTCAGGGTCAGGTGGTGCTTCTGGGCCAGGCCGGTGACGGTTTCGCCCCCCGGGCGCATGAACGGCATCAGCAGTTGCACGTTCCGCAAATTGGAAAACAGCCGCGTGATGGGAGCCGACCGGACCTCCAGGGGCCGCCCCAGCGGGTCGGCGCTGCTCATGTTGCTCATGTCAGCCGCAGTGTAAGGCCCCGGTCCCAGCTTGCCCACGGTCCTTTCATTGCAAGCTGCTCCTGATTCATCATCGGGCCGCAGCATTCGGCCACCGGGTCACGCAGGCCTGGGCCTGCCCCCCCATTCCCGCTGCATCCAAGGAGTCCTATGCCCAAACGTGAAGTCTTAGGTACGTCGCTCGTCCTGCTGGCCCTGACCCTCTCCGCCTGTGGCGGCGGTTCGGCCCCCAGCCCGAATCCCGGCCCGAACCCCAGTCCCAACCCGAATCCGAACCCCACGCCCGGCTCGGGCATCACCGCCCGCCTGGCGGCCTGCCCGGTCGTGAACAACAGTTCCGATCCCGCGGCCAGCGCATGCCTGGCCGGAACATATGCGGGCAAGACGCTGTCGGGCGCCGACTGCTCCCTGACCGTCCGGGCCGACGGCGGCTACGACTACGCCAGCCCCACGCTGTCGTACACCTTCGCCGCCAGCGCCCAGAGCATCCGCATCTTCGGCCACAACGCCATCCAGGGTGCCCAGCAGGTGATCTGGCTGATCGACGATCCCATGACCGCCAACGAACCCAAGGAACTGGACTTCGAGGCGCGCTGGGGCACCGGCATGACCCCCAAACTGGAAATCCAGGCCATGAAGCACCTCGCGGGCGGCGGATCGGTGTCTTCCACCTGCACCCTGAACCTCTAGGCAGGGCGCAAAAGGGTTGGCTGAGCGGAACGCCGAGCCTCCCCCACCGCTGGCAGCGGCGAGGCCCTTCACTTCGTCCGGGGCGACAAGCTTTCTGATCGCCGCCATAAAACCAGCACGGTACGCAGAGAGAGGCAGGCCCAAAGCCTGTCCCTCTCTGCGGCTGTCCAGTGAACCCCTCCACTTCCGGCACCCCACCAAAAACGGGCGCGTCAGGCGCTACCCTGATTCAGTGAGCCTCACCCCCGCCGAACTGCAAACCTACCTCTCCGCCCTGGTCAACGGGGAACTCAAGCTGTCCACGATGATCTGGGGACCGCCCGGCGTGGGCAAAAGCAGCGTGGTGGCGCAGGTGGCGCAGCGGCACGGCCTGGACTTTGTGGACGTGCGCCTCTCGCAGCTCGCGCCGACCGACCTGCGCGGCCTGCCGGTGCCCGAGGCGGACGGCCAGGGCAGCGGCGTGAGCAAGTGGTATCCACCGGAGTTTCTCCCCCGTTCCGGCCACGGCATCCTCTTTCTGGACGAGGTGAACATGGCCCCGCCCACGATGCAGGGCATGGCGCAGCAGCTCATCCTCGACCGGCGGGTGGGCAGCTACGTACTGCCCGAAGGCTGGTTCGTGTGGGCCGCCGGAAACCGCAAGGAGGACCGCGCCAGCGTGTTCGACATGCCCGCGCCGCTCGCCAACCGCTTCCTGCACCTGACCGTGCGGCCCGACTTCGACAGTTGGCGGGCGTATGCGTTGGGGCGCGGCCTGCACGAACACGTGATCGCCTTCCTGACCTTCCGCCCCGAGTTGCTGCACCACCTCGATCCCTCGCAACCCGCCTGGCCGAGTCCGCGCGCCTGGGAAATGGCCTCGCAACTGCACCGCGCCGGGCTGGACGTGGCCCCGGCCATTGGTGATGCGGCGGGCGCCGAGTTCAGCGCCTTCGTGCGCCTGTACGAGCAACTCCCCGACCTGGGCCTGGTGCTGCGCGGTCAGGGCGTGGGCCTGAGATTGCCCGACGAACCCAGCGTGCGGTACGCAGCGGTCGTGGGCCTCGCCGCCCGCGCCGCCGATGCCGACGAGGCCTTCCACGCCTTCGAGTGGCTCGCGGACGCCGCCGGGCCGGAATGGCTGCAACTGTATATCGCCACCCTGGTCAGCAAATTCCAGGCCCTCGGCCAACTGGGGGAACTCGCCGGGCTGCTGGGAAGGGACGAGCGGCTGGCGGGGCTGGTGCAGGGGACGCTGGCGCTGGCGGAGGGGGCGTGAGGGCGGCTTGTCGCTTGCGGCCTGTGGCTTGTAGAAGGGTGGGCTTTTTCCACAAGCCACAAGCCACGCGCCACACGCCCGCGCCAGAGGCGCGATGACCCCCGACTTCCACCACCTGATCTCCGGCTCGCGCCTGCGCCTGCGGGGCAAGTCGGCCTTTTTCGCCACCTTGCTGCTGCACGCGGAGTTCGTGCCCTCGCGCGAGGTGCTGGCGGTGGGCACGGACGGCGAGCGGGTGTACGTGAACCCCGAAGTGGCGGCGAGTCTGCCCCCCGATGTGCTGGACGGGCTGCTGCTGCATGAGGTGCTGCACGCGGCGCTCTCGCACGTTCAGCGGCGGGGGCCGCGCGAGAAGAAACGCTGGAACCGGGCGGCGGACCTGATCGTGAATGGGATGGTGGCTGCCGCCGGGTTGCCCACACCGCCGCAGAGCCAGCGCGACGAGCATCTGGAAAAACTCAGTGTGGAGGAGGTCTACACCGCGCTGGAGGGGCAGGAGGAAGGGGAAGGCGACGAGGCCGGGGAGGATTTGCTGGACGGTCCCCCCTCCGACGCACCGCCGAAGGGGAGCAAGCCCGGCCAGAATGCCGCGCGGCAGTGGCAGCAGGCCCTCGCCCAGGCGCGCAGCGTGGACGCGATGAGCGGCGGCAAGGGTGACGATCCGCTGGGCGCGCACCGCGAACTGGCCCGCCTCTCCCCCGCCCGGCTGGACTGGCGCGCGCAACTGTGGCGCTTCCTGGCGCGGACGCCGGTGGACTTCGGGGGCTTCGACCGCCGTTTCGTGGGGCGCGGCCTCTATCTGGAGGCGCTCGACGACGAGTCACTGACCGCGTTGATCGCGGTGGACACGTCCGGCAGCGTGGACGACCAGGCGGTGCGCGCGCTGGTCGGGGAGGTCCAGGGCGTGCTGGGGGCGTACCCCCATGTGAAGGCCATCCTCTATTACGCGGACACCGAGGCTTACGGCCCCTACGCCCTACGCCCCGGTGACACGATTCCCGCACCCGTCGGCGGCGGCGGAACCGACTTCCGCCCCATCTTCAAACTGGCGGACTCGCACGAGCCCGACGTGCTGATCTACCTGACGGACGGCTACGGCGACTTCCCGGAGCAGGCCCCCGGAATGCCGACGCTGTGGGTGGTCCCTCCCGGCGGCCTGGAGGACGAGGGCTTTCCCTTCGGGGACGTGCTGCGGTTGGAAGAGTAGGCCTATGCTGCGCGGGTGATTCGCCCCGCCTCGTTCGTGCCGTCCCTGCACGTGCCCCCCTCCGAAGACGCGCTGCTGTTCCTGTTCGAGGGAGGCCGCCTCCTCTTGCGCGAAGACGGCACGCTGCCGCAAGGCCGCCTGGAGGATTTTCCGCTGGACCTCGTGAACCCGCTCGGCACGCTGGACGGCACGCCCGCCCTGGCCGCCCGGCTGGTGGGCGAGGTGCCGGGCGGCTACACGCTGCGGCCCCTGCGCGGCACCTTCGGCGTGTTGCCCGAAGACCTGTTCGGCCTGGCCGGGTACGCGGGGCAGGTGATGGAGTGGGACCGGACGCACCGGTACTGCGGAGCCTGCGCTACCCCAACCCGGCGCAGTAGTCACGAGCTGTCGAAAGTCTGCCCGAATTGTGGCCTGACGGTGTACCTACCCGCGTGTGGCCCCGGTCGTCATGGTCCTCATCACGCGCGGCGAGGGCGCGGAGCGCGAGCTGCTGCTGGCCCGCAGTCCCCACTTCGCGCCGGGCGTGTACTCGGCGCTGGCGGGCTTCGTGGAGCCGTCCGAGACACTGGAGGACGCCTGCCGCCGCGAGGTGCGCGAGGAGGTCGGCGTGGAGATCGGAGGGCCGCGCTACTTCGCCAGCCAGCCCTGGCCCTTCCCGCACTCGCTGATGATCGCTTTTACGGCGGACTACGTGAGCGGCGACATCGTGCCCCAGCCGGGCGAGATCGAGGATGCGCGCTGGTACCGGGTCACGGAACTCCCCGGCCTGCCCGCGCCCTTCAGCCTGAGCCGCCAGTTGATCGACGCGGTGGCCGGAGGGAAGTGAGGGCCTTTACTCCATCAGCCCGGTCCGCAGTTGCCGCGCCTCCTGGGCTCCGTCCGGCGCGTGGGCCTCGGCCCAGCGGGCGGCGGCCTCGGTGTCGTAGGGCGTGCGACGGAAGGTCACGTTCCACCAGCCCGCGCGGCGTTCCAGCAGCACCCAGCGCGCCACCGGGTCCCCGTGCCCCTGCCGCGACACCGAACCGGCGTTGACGAAGGTGACGCCCCGGTGCGAGGCGATGTTCTCCCTGTGCGTGTGCCCCACGACCACCACACGGACACCGGGCCAGGCAGCCACCCGCTCCAGCATTTCCCCGGGCAGGGCGGGCCGCACGCCTTCCCCCTCTCCGGTGAGGAACAGGGCATCCCAGGGACTGTTCGTGCTGCCGTGGGCCAGCAGCACCTCGCCCCCCGCAACGGTCGCCGTCAGGGGGAGAGCGGCCAGTTCCGGGGGCACGCCGCCCAGCTCGCGTTCCACGAATGCGCGGTAGGTGCGGGTCCGGGGTTGCAGTTCGGCCGGGGCCGCCGTCAGGAACTCGTCCGTGTTGCCGCGCACGGTGGGCGGCGCCGCGTGGAGCTGGAGCGCCCAGGCTCCGGCGGGGTCGGCCCCGCCCCAGACGGTATCGCCCAGATTGCAGATCACGTCGGGCGCCGCGTTCTGGAGGTCAGCCAGCACCGCCTCCAGCGCGAAACGGTTGCCGTGAACGTCACTCAGGATCGCCACTCTCATGGCCGCCATCGTGACATCTCCGGACCCTTGCGCCAGCCACCTTCTGCGATATTGACCCCATGACCTTCTCGGAACTCGACCCCCGCACCCTCACGACGCTGGGGATGGAGCGGGCGCTGGAGGCTGCGGGCGAGGCCCGGGCCACCGCCGAAACCCTGACGGGCCTGAGCGCGCATCCGGACAGCCGCGTGCGGGCGCGGGTGGCGCGGCACCCCAACACGCCGGTGGAGGTGCTGGGAACGCTCGCCCCGGTGTTCCCGCGCGAGGTGCTGGACAATCCCGGCCTCCCGCTGATGCGCCTGGCCCGCCCGAATCTGCTGGGCGCCTTTCCGGCAGAGGGCGTGATCGCGCTGCTGGCCCTGCCGGGCGCGCCGGGCTGGGTGCTGGACGGCGCGGCGCGGCACGAGGACTTCGGCGTCAGGGCGGCGCTGGCCGCGCGGCCCGAGCTGAGCGCCCAGCGGGTGGAGGCCCTGGCCCGGGACGCCGGGTGGCAGGTGCGCGAGGCGGTGGCGGGCCGCGCTGGCCTCCCCGAACCCCTGGTGCGCCAGCTCGCCGCCGACGACGACTACGACGTGCGCAAGGCCGTCGCCGCCCGCCCCGACCTCCCCGGCGACGTGCTGCGGACGCTGGCAGCGGACGCGCACAGCATCGTGCGGGCCAGCGTGGCGCGGCGGCTCGACCTGCCTCTGGACTGCATGCTGACCCTGGCCGCCGACGGTGACGCGGACGTGCTGGCGACCCTGGCGCGGCGGGTGGACCTGCCCCGCGCCGTGCGCGAGTGGCTGGCCGGGCATGAGCAGCCGCTGGTGCGGAGTGCCGCGCTGCAAGCTTGGAGCGTACCCGCCGCCTGGCTGGACCGGGCCGAACATGACGCCGACCCCGAGGTCCGCGCCGCCCTGGCCCGCCGCCCCGACGCCGGAGCCGAACGGTTGGCCCGCCTCGCCGCCGCCGAGTCGGAAACGGTGCGCCGTGCCCTGCTGGAACGCAACGACCTCCCGGAGGACGCCGTGCTGCTGCTCGCCCGCGCCCCCGAGCAGGACATCCGCCTGCATGTCGCCAGCGCGGAGGGCCTGGCAGGCAGCGTGCTGGACGCGCTGCTGGCCGATGCCGATACCGCCGTCCGCACCATTCTCGCCGTGCGGCCCGATCTCGGCCCGGAGCGCCTGAGCCGCCTCGCCGCCGACCGGGACGCGGAAGTACGCCGCGCCGTCGCCTACGCCGAAGCTCCCGGTGAGGCCGCGCTGTCTGCTCTGGCCGCCGACGCCAATGCCGGAGTGCGCCGCGCCGCCGCCCGCCACCGTGACCTCCCCGCTGGGCTGCTGCCTGCCCTGGCCGCCGATCCTGATGAGGGGGTGCGGCTGGCGGTGGCGGCGCGTGAAGACCTGCCGGAAGAACTGCGCGAACAGTTGAGCCGCGACCCGGACGAGAGCGTGCGGGCGGAGGCGGCAGGCTCAGGGGACTCCGCCTAAAGCGGGATGCTCACGCCAGTTCAAGAGCGCAGACTGCCGGAGTGAAGGTTCCGCGTCCCCTCGCTCTGACAGTTGTCCTCCTCGTGCCCGGCGTGATCGTTCCCGCGCTGGTGCCACAGATGCCCGCCGATCTGACGAGCGAGGAGCGCAGCTTTGCCCGGCACGTCCTCCGTGATTCGGTCAACCTGCTGGACAATCCGTTCCAGAGGCTCCTGACCCGCCGCCTCCGGGTGGTAAGCGTCACGCCGGTGGGGATGGAGGGAACTTGCGGCGACCTTCCGTTCGTCAGCCGGGGGCTGTACTGGGCCAGAACACAGGCCTTGACGCTGTTCGGACTGCCGATGTGGGCGCTGACGGTGACGTGTGACGGGGCGCGGCTTGAGGGCCGCCGGTGACTTCCGCCAAACGGCCGACGCCCCAGCCTCTCTTCCCCGTCACACTGCCCCCATGACCGATATTCGCCTTCCCCTCGGTGGCCTCAAGTTCAGCGTGCGCGTCGCCATCCTCTGTGTCCGGGATGACCGCCTGCTGGCGAACACGGCCCAGGGGCTGGGCTTCTGGTTCCTGCCGGGCGGCGCCCTCGCCACCGACGAGGACATTACCACCTGCGCCGCCCGCGAGTGGGAGGAGGAAACGGGCACGTCAGCAGGACCGCTGCGGCTGGTGGGTGTGCTGGAGAACTTCTTCGGCCCACCCCACAAGCGGCAACATGAACTCGGCTTCTACTTCCGTATGGACGCGCCGCCGGAACTCCCCGACGAGCCGTTCATGGTGCTGGACAACGCAGAGACGCTCTGCGAGTGGGTCCCCCTGACGGAGCTGGCGGCGCGTCCCGTGTACCCCCTGGCCCTGAGCGAGTTCCTGACCGCCGGGCCGGGCGAGGTGCGGCACCTCGTCGAGCGGAGTTGAGGCTCAAACCTTCGTGAGGTTGGCGAACTTCACCAGCAGTTTCTTCGTGCCCGCCGAAGGAAAATGCACCGTGACCTCCTGGCGGTCGCCCATCCCCGCCACCGCCAGCACCTGCCCTTCCCCGAACTTGGGGTGCGCGACCTTCTCGCCACCCCGGTAAGCCATGCCTTCGGTCATCGGGCTGGTGTTCTTGACCGCGCTCGGGCGGGTGGGGACGGTCGGGCGGTACTCCTTCCAGCTCTTGGCGCGGGCGTCGATCACCTGCCCGTAGGCATCCACCGTGTCGAAGCCGCCCTCGATCTCCTCCAGAAAGCGGCTGTCCTCGGTGGCGTTGGTCTTGCCGTACTGCATCCGGTTCTGCGCGGCAGTCAGGAACAGGCGCTCCATCGCCCGCGTGATGCCCACGTAGAAGAGGCGCCGCTCCTCCTCGATCCCGCCCGGCTCGATCAGCGCATTGCGGCTGGGCAGCAGGCCCTCTTCCGTCCCCACGATGAACACCGCCGGAAACTCCAGTCCCTTGGCGTTGTGGAGCGTCATCAGCGTCACGGCGTCTTCGGGCACATCCTTGTTCTCCTGCTTGGCGCGCATGTCGTCCACGCTGGAAAGCAGCGCGGCGTCGTCGAGGAAGTCCTGAATGGTCCCCTCGTTCTCGCGCGACCATTCCTCGGCGGCGCTGACGAGTTCTTCCAGGTTCTCCAGGCGGACCTGCCCCTCCTGCCCTTCCTGGCGCAGCAGGTCGAGGTAGCCGCTCGTCTCGATCACGTAACGGAGGAACGGTGCTGGTTCATAGTTGTCGGCGGCCTCGCTCATCGCGTGCATGAGCTGGGCGAACTCCACCGGCTTCTGCGCGCCCCGTTCCAGAATGTTGAGTTCCTGGGCATTCGCGCAGGCGGTCAGGATCGAGGTCCCGTTCACCCGCGCCCACTCCATCAACCGCTCCAGCGCCGTGTCCCCGATGCCGCGCCGGGGCCTGCCGATGATGCGGCGCAGCGCCACGTCGTCGGCAGGGTTGATGGCGAGGCGGGCATAGGCCAGCACGTCCCTGATCTCGCGGCGGTCGTAGAAGCCCACGCCGCCGACGATCTTGGCCGGAATACTGACGCGGCGCAGGGATTCTTCAATGACGCGGGACTGCGCGTTGGTGCGGTACAGCACCGCCATGTCCGCGAACTTCATGCCCTCGGCGTGCAGCCGCGTCAGCCACTCCGCGACGAAATCGCCCTCGGCGCGGTGGTCGGTCGCGCGGTGGAAGAAGACCGGATGCCCGTCTTCCTTCACGGCGCGCAGCGTCTTGTCCAGCCGCTCGGCGTTGTTTTCGATCAGCTTGTTGGCAATGGTCAGGACGCGGGCGCTGGAACGGTAATTATGCTCCAGCATATAGACCTTGGCGTCGGGGTAATCTTTTTGAAAGTCGAGGATGTTCTGAATGTCTGCGCCGCGAAAGCGATAGATCGACTGGTCGGGATCGCCCACCACAAGCAAGTTTCTGTCCCTTGAAGCCAGCAGCCGCGTCAATTCATACTGCGCCTTGTTCGTATCCTGATACTCGTCCACGTGAATGAACTTCGCGCGGTCCCGCACCCGGTCGAGGACGGCGGGCACTTCTTTAAACAGACGGACGGTTTCGGTAATCAGGTCGCCAAAATCAATCGCGTTCTGCCCCTTCTTGCGGGCCTCGTAGCGGCGGTAGACCTCGGCGGCGGACTCACGCGGCAGGCCGCTGATAAAGGGCTCGGGGTGGCGGGCGAGGTCGGCGGGCGTCAGCAGATTGCTCTTGGCACGGTCCAGAATGCCGCGCAGCACACGTGGATTGGTGTCCGGGCCGATGCCGGGAATGGACCCCATGATCTCCTTGAGGATGTCCATCTGGTCGTCGTCGTCGTAGATCACGAACCCGCGTTTCAAGCCGATATGTTCGCCGTACGCGCGCAGAATGCGGACGCCCGCGCTGTGAAAGGTGCTCATCCACAGCCGATCGGCCCCGCTGACGAGATGTTTGGCCCGCTCGCGCATCTCGGCGGCGGCCTTGTTGGTAAAGGTCACGGCCAGAATCTCGCCGGGGTCCACGCCGTAATGCTGAATCAGGTGCGCGATGCGGTAGACCAGCGTGCGCGTCTTGCCGCTGCCTGCCCCGGCGATCACCAGGGCCGGGCCGGTGTAGTGGTCGGCAGCCTGCGCCTGGTTGGGGTTGAGCTGGGAAAGCAGGGGGGATTCGGGCAGGTCCGGCACGGAAGTCACCGTAAGATTCTAGCAGGTGGGGTTATGTTGGGGGCGTAACAGCGCGAGCGAGGATCGCCCGGATGAGGTCAGCTTTCCCGGCCTGGTATGCGCCCCGGTCATGCCCGAACTTCTGCGCCAGTTCCCGTTTCACCCCGGCGTAAGCTCTGGCATCCTCCGGGTGCGCCCGGAGATGATTGCGGAAATGGAGATGCTCGCGCCAGTGCGCGCTGTCCGCCTCCACGACATGCAGGTGAAAGCCCCGCAGCAGGTTCCCTCGTGGTTTGAGATAAACCCGCCAGCGTTCATTCGGCGACTTGTAAAAGCTGTACTCGGCAGCCAGGAGCCGAGCATCGTCCTCCGGATTCCAGGGCCAGGCAGCGGTGCCGAGCATCAGGTCCACGGTAGGCTTGGCGTCCATTCCGGGGACGGCCGTGCTCCCGATGTGCTCGATCTCGGCAATGCGGTCACCGAGAATCCCTCGTAACAGCGTGATCTCCCGGTTGGCCCACCACGGCCAGCGGGGATCATAGCCCTCCACCTTCACCGCCTCCCGCGCCGGATCACTCATGTCTGCCAGCCTACCCCTGTCCCCCGCCCGGTGCCGCCTTTCGCCGCGCCTAACCCTGTTAGCCTCCCCTGAATGGACCGCACGACGAGCATTGCCCTGGGCAGCGTGGTGGTGGCCGCCGTCGTGCTGGCCCTGAAGTTCCTCGCGTACCTGCTGACCGGCAGCGTGGCCCTGTACTCCGACGCGCTGGAGAGCATCATCAACGTGGCGGCGGCGCTGGCCGCGCTGATCGCCCTGCGGGTCGCCGTCCGGCCTGCCGACGCCAACCACCCCTACGGCCACACCAAGGCCGAATACTTCAGTGCGGTGGCTGAGGGCGTCCTGATCGTGCTGGCGGCGGTGAGTATCGCGCGAGAGGCCCTTCCAGCCCTGCAACATCCCCGCGCCGTGGACGCTGCCCCCGCCGGACTGCTGGTGAACCTGGGGGCCAGCGTGCTGAATGCCCTGTGGGCCGGGGTCTTGCTGCGGGCAGGCCGGGCGGCGCGGTCGGTGGCGCTGCTGGCCGACGGGAGGCACATTCTCACCGACGTGGTGACCAGTATCGGCGTGCTGCTCGGGGTGCTGCTCGCCCGCCTCACCGGGCTGCACTGGCTGGACCCGCTGCTCGCGCTGCTGGTCGCCCTGAACATCCTCTGGAGTGGCTGGGCGCTGATGCGCGAGAGCGTGGGCGGCTTGATGGACGCCGCCGTGGACCCCACCACGGAGGCCCGCCTCCGCCAGGCGATGAGCGAACACGCCGAGGGCGCGCTGGAAATGCATGACCTCCGCACCCGGCACGCGGGCCGCATGACCTTTGTGGAGTTTCACCTCGTCGTGCCAGGGGCCATGAGCGTGCAGGAGGCCCATACCATCTGTGACCGCCTGGAAGACGCCATCCGCGCCGAGCTTGAAGGCGCCGCCGTCACCATCCATGTCGAGCCGCAGGACAAGGCCAAGCATCATGGGGTGCTGGTGATCTGAAGGGGCAGCGTCAGTGGGCGGCTCTCGCCGGGACGCCGCGTCTCACGTATGCCCTCTGCGGGCGGGAGGACAGGCAGTGCCGCCTGAGAGCGTGTTTCAAACAGGTCCTCATCCAAGGTGAACTGCGTCTGCCTGGCGTGCCCGTTCACCCCATCCCAACCTCCCCCTCAAGGGGAGGAGCAAAAAAGCCGTGCTGATCGTGCCTGTGGGAAACTCAGCCTGACTTTTAAAACACGCTCGGAGAACCTCCGGGAACTGGGGGCCCTGTCCAGGCAGGAGGCACCCGCCTACACCTCCAGGTCACGCCTGGCCTTGCGAAACCGGTCCTCCAGAAACCTCTGGTGGGTCAGCAGTTCCTGGCCACCTGCCTGAAGCGTCGTGTTCAGGATGTCCTGCACGGCGTTGAGCAGGAGATCGAGCTGTTCGCGCAGCAGGTCGCGGCCCGTCTTGCCGTCCTGAAGGGGCGCGGTGCCCGCGAGCGTGGGCGGCAGCTTGAGGTAAGCCTGCACGGCGGTCGGCGCGTACTCGTCCCGGACCGCGCGTGCCAGATACGCCGCCTCGCTGCCCGACTGGCCCAGGCTGTCCAGGTAAGCCAGCGCCTCGCGGGTCCGCAGGTTCAGCGCGGCGAGCTGCGCGCGGGCCTCCCCCGGCAGGCGCTCGTCACGGAGATACGAGATGAAGAGGTCGGGAGCAGCGGGTGCGGGGGCGGGCGGCGGAGTCTCCAGCCGCGCCTTCGCCTGCCTGCGGGCCTCGCGGCGGGCCGCTTTGGCCGCCACCTTCTCCGCACGGGAGCCGAAGTTCCCCAGCGGGAAGCCGCCTCCCTGCTCGGGCAGGGCAGAGACGGACGGCGGAGCACCGAGGGGAGCGGCGTTCTTCTCACTGCTCCAGGTCAGTGCGGCCGTGAACAGCCAGATCATGCCCATCACGGCCAGCGGGAAAATCAGCCACCCAGCGCCCAATGCCATGAAGAACACGCCCGCGACCAACCCGGCCAGCAGTGCGGGCCAGCGTTCCCGCCAGCGGTGAAAGGCCCGCGAGCCGAAGAATCCCAGCAACATCCCCGCCGCCGGGTGAACCACCCAGTCCGCCCCCAGCGCCGCCAGCCCCACCACCACACCTGCCGCCAGCGCCACCGCCTGCCATTCCCGGCCTCGCCGCCCGAAAATCACCGACGCCCAGAACATCAGCGCGAACGCGGCCAGCGGGTGAACCATCCATCCGAACATACCCCACCCTACGCCTTCCACGGGTCGCGGGTTCCCCAAAGGAGTAGGGGCCGAAGCCCACGGCTCCAGCCCCTACTCACCACTGACCACTTCCCACTTACTTGCGGAAGCTCGGGTTCAGCACCTTCTTCCGCAGCCGGATGCTCTGCGGCGTCAGCTCCACCAGTTCGTCGTCCGCGATGTATTCCAGCGCGTCTTCCAGCGAGAGGCGCTTGGGCGGGATCAGGGTCAGGGCCTCGTCCGCACCCGCCGAACGGATGTTCGTCAGCTTCTTGTTCTTGCAGACGTTCACGTTCATGTCCTGCTCGCGGGCGTTCTCCCCCACGATCATGCCCACGTACACATCCTGACCGGGGTCGATGAAGAAGCTGCCGCGGTCCTGAAGCTTGAAGATCGAGTAGGCGAAGGCCGACCCGTCTTCCATGCTGACCAGCGACCCGTTCTGGCGGGTCTTGAGGTCCCCGGCCCAGGGCGCGTACCCGTCGAAGATGTGGCTCATGATGCCCTCGCCCTGGGTCATCGAGAGGAACTGGGTGCGGAAGCCGAAGAGGGCGCGGGAGGGAATCTTGAACTCCACCCTTACGCGGCTGCCCTGCGGCTCCATGTTCACCATCTGGCCCTTGCGCGCGCCCAGCACGCCGATCACGCTGCTGGCGTGCTGCTCGGGCACGTCGATCACCAGATGTTCGACCGGCTCATGCTTCTGTCCGTCGATCTCGCGGGTGATCACCTGCGGGGCGCCCACCTGCACCTCGTACCCCTCGCGGCGCATGGTTTCCAGCAGGATGGAGAGGTGCAGCTCGCCGCGGCCCGACACCTTGAATTCGTCGGGGCGGATTTCCTCCACCTTGAGGGACACGTTGGTCATGACTTCGCGCTTGAGGCGGTCATTCAGGTGGCGGGAGGTGACGTACTTGCCTTCCTTCCCGGCAAACGGGCTGGTGTTGGGCTGGAAGAGCATGCTCACGGTCGGCTCATCCACCGTGATGATCGGCAGCGCCTCGGGGTCCGCGAGGTCGGCCACCGTCTCCCCGATCTGCGCGTCCTCGATCCCGGCCAGGGCCACAATGTCCCCGGCGCTCACCTCGTCCACCTCGATGCGGCGCAGGCCCAGGTGAGTGAAGGGCTGGATGACGCGGGTCTTGGTCATCGTGCCGTCCTTGTGGATGAGCTGCACGAATTCGCCCTTCTTCACCTTGCCGCGCTGCACCCGCCCCAGCACGATGCGGCCCAGGTATTCGCTGTAATCCAGGTTCGTGACGAGCATCTGAAAGGGGGCGTCCAGATCGACCTTCGGCGCGGGAATCTGTTCCAGCACCATGTCGAAGAGTTCGTGCATGTCGGGCTGGGGGTGGTCCAGGTCCTTGAACGCCTTGCCTTCGCGGGCGACGGCGTACAGGATCGGGAAGTCGAGCTGGTCGTCGTTCGCACCCAGTTCGGCCATCAGGTCGAAGGTGAGGTTGACGACCTCTTCCGGGCGGGCGTCCTGGCGGTCGATCTTGTTGATGACCACGATGGGCTTGAGGCCCAGCTCGATGGCCTTGCGCAGCACGAAGCGGGTCTGGGGCATCGGGCCTTCCGCCGCGTCCACCAGCACCAGCGCGCCGTCCACCATGCCCAGCACGCGCTCCACCTCGCCGCCGAAGTCGGCGTGGCCGGGCGTGTCCACGATGTTGATCTTGACGCCCTTGTACTCGACCGCCGTGTTCTTGGCGAGAATGGTGATGCCGCGCTCGCGTTCGAGGTCGTTGCTGTCCATCGCGCGTTCGGCAATTTCCTCGCCGTGCTTGAGTTCCAGCGTCTGCTTGAGCATGCCGTCCACCAGCGTGGTCTTGCCGTGGTCGACGTGCGCGATAATGGCGATGTTGCGGTATTCCATAGTTCAGCTCCCTTGCTCGGAGCGGCTGGCTCTCAGCGGTCAGCTTTCAGCCATCAGCTCGGTTGTCGGCACGAAAAAGCCCGCCGCACGGCACCTCGGAGAAGCAGGAACGCTCGGAGGGCTGGCGTGGGCGGGACACCCAAACAGGTATTTTAGCAGATAGCTGGGCGGTTTGGTCAGGGTAGACGGTCAAATCGCCCGGCCTTTCTGCTACCCTATTCCTACCTAACGAGCGTTTGTTTCCGCCCCTTCGGAGGTCCGCATGAAAACCAAGAACGAGTGGATGCAGAGCGTCTACCAGCCCGCCACCCAGAAGTTCCCCGAGCGCAAGTACAACTTCAAGAACCTGTCCGATATGGACCCCGAGCCGATCTACACGGTGGACGACCTGAAGGACTGGGACGCCGAGCGGGACCTGGGCTACCCCGGCGAGTTCCCCTACACGCGCGGCGTGCAGCCCAGCGTCTACCGCGGCAAGCTCTGGACCATGCGGATGTTCGCGGGCTTCGGCAGCGCCGAGCAGACGAACGAACGCTTCCACGCACTGCTGAAGGCCGGGCAGACGGGCTTATCGACCGCCTTCGACCTCCCCACGCTGATGGGCTACGACTCTGACCACCCCTTCAGCAAGGGCGAGGTCGGCAAGTGTGGCGTGGCGGTGTCCTCACTGGCGGACATGGAAATCCTGTTCCGGGGGATCGACCCCGAAGCGGTCACCACCTCCATGACCATCAACAGCCCCGCGAACGCGATCTGGGCCATGTACATCGCCAACGCCCAGAAGCAGGGCAAGGACCTGACGAGGATCGGCGGGACCATCCAGAACGACATCCTCAAGGAGTTCATCGCGCAGAAGGAGTTCATCTACCCGCCTTCTCCCAGCGTGAAACTCGTGATCGATACCTTCGAGTGGGGACCCCGCGTGGTGCCGAAGTGGAACTTCATCTCGGTCAGCGGCTACCACATCCGCGAGGCGGGGGCGACGGGCGTGCAGGAACTCGCCTTCACGCTGGCGGACGGCTTCCACTACGTCGAAAAGGCGCTGGAGCGGGGGCTGGACATCGACGAGTTCGCGCCGCGCATCTCCTTCTTCTGGGACATCCACAACGACTTCTTCGAGGAGATCGCCAAGCTGCGCGCCGCCCGCCGCATCTGGGCGCGGCAGATGCGCGACCGCTACGGGGCGAAGAATCCCCGCTCTTGGATGCTCCGCACGCACTCGCAGACCGCCGGGGTCAGCCTGCCCGCGCAGCAGCCGCTCAACAACATCGCCCGTGTGGCGATTCAGGCCCTCGCCGCCGTGCTGGGCGGGACGCAGAGCCTCCACACCGACGCCTTCGACGAGGCGCTGGCCCTGCCGACTGAGGAGGCCGCGACCATCGCCCTGCGGACGCAGCAGATCATCGCCTATGAAACGGGCGTGGCGGGCGTCGTCGATCCCCTCGCGGGCAGCTACTACGTCGAGAAGCTGACGAACGATATCGAGGCCGCCGCGATGGGCTACATCGAGCAGATTCGCGCGCTGGGCGGTGTGGAAGCGGGCATCGAGAGCGGCTTCTTCCAGCTTGAAATGGCGGAAGCCGCCTACCGCTACCAGCGCGAGGTGGAAACCAAGGACCGCATCATCGTGGGCGTGAACGAATTCGTCCAGGACGCGGTGGAGGTGCCGATCCAACTGATCGACCCCCAAGTCGAGCGCGTGCAGGAAGCCCGGCTGGCCCAGGTGCGCCGCGAGCGCGACCCCAAGCGCGTGGAGGCGGCCCTGGGCGCCCTGCGCGACGCCGCCGTCACGGGTGCCAACACCATGCCCGCCTTCCTGGAAAGTGCCCACGCCTACGCCACCCTGGGCGAACAGATGGACACGCTGAAGAAGGTGTACGGGGAATACGTGGAGCCGGTGCTGGTGTGACGGTGAGGGGTTGGTAGGAAGTGGTCAGTGGAAAAAACAGAAGGTGGGCCATTCCAGTTCTGGCGGCCCACCTTCCTCTTTTCCCACTGACCACTCACCACTTCCCACTGACGGTCTTCAGAACGTATAGCTCTTCGGAACCACCACCACCCCGTTCTCGGTGATCGTGAAGCCGCGCGCGCGGTCCTCATCGTGGTCAAGGCCGATCTTGGTCCCAGGGGGGATGGTCACGTCCTTGTCGACGATCACCCGGCGCAGGTGTGAGTGACGCCCGACCTCCACGTTGTCGAACAGCACGCAGCTTTCGACCAGCGAGTAGGAGTGGGTGCGGACGTTGCGGCTGAGGACGCTGTCGCGCACGGTACCGCCACTGATGATGTCGCCCCCGGCCAGGATGCTGTTGAAGGCCTGGCCCTTGCGGCCCTCGGCCTCGTGGACGAACTTGGCAGGCGGACTGAATTCGCTGCTGGTCCGCAGCGGCCACTCGGGATTGTAGATGTCGAACTCGGGATTCACGCTGACGAGGTCGAGGCTGGCGTCGAAGTAGGCGTCCAGCGTGCCCACGTCCCGCCAGTACAGGTTGGGGCTGCTCTGGCCGGGGATGGGATTCTGGTGGAAGTCGTAGGCCTGCACGTGGTAGCCGTCCGCCAGGGCGCGGGGCAGCACGTCGTGGCCGAAATCGAAGCCGTCCGACTCGGCGCTGATGCTGGTGTGCAGCAGTTCCTCCAGCGCGCGGCGCGAGAAGATATAGTTGCCCATACTGGTGAGGCTGGTGTTGGCATCGCTGGGAATGCCGGGCGGATTCTTGGGTTTCTCCAGAAACTCCGTCACGCGCCAGCGGTCATCGACCTGCATCACGCCGAAGCGGTGCGCCTCGGTGCGGGGCATCGGGTAGGCGGCGATGGTCACGTCGGCGCGGGCGTCCATATGCGCCGCCAGCATGTGTTCGACATTCATCTTGTAGATGTGGTCGCCGCTGAAGATCGCCACGTAATCAGCATCGAAGTTGTCGATCAGGTGCAGGTTCTGGTAGACGGCGTCGGCGGTGCCGCGGTACCACACCGCGCCCAGTTCCTCGTAGCGGTACATCTGGGCGGGCACCAGCGTGATGAAGTAGTCCTGAAGGAAGGTGCCGAAGCGCCAGCCCCGCTGGATATGCTCGGTGAGGCTCTGCGCCTTGTACTGGGTCAGCACGTAGATCGAAAAGACGCCCGAGTTGATGAAGTTGTTGATCGCAAAGTCGATGATGCGGTACTTGCTGCCGAAGGGCACGGCGGGTTTGGAGCGTTTGAGGGTCAGTGGCGCGAGCCGGGAGCCTTGCCCTCCCGCCAGGATCATGCCCAGAACTCGTGGCTTCATTTCATTCCCCCCTTGGATTCACCGGGATGTGGGATGACCGGACCTGCCGGGGTCCGTGACGGAACGTCCCCCTGGAGACAGGTCGAGACTCCACAGGGACGCAGTGAAGGTGCTGCTCGGGTTTCAGTGTAGCGGGTCGGACGCGGCAACTGGGCGCACTCATGAGCAGGCAGCCGAAGGTAAAGAATGGATAGGCGCCGCTCAACCCCGTCCAGACGCGAAGGAAGCCAGGGCTGGCCCGGCCCCGCCTCACACCGACTGGCCCTGATTCCAGAACATCCGGGAAAGCGCCGGATGTTCTCCAATGGCCGGAGGCTCAGGGACGGCCCCTCGCCTGTCTTGCCGGAAGCGCCCTAGGCTGACCCGCTCATGGTCCATCGCCGCCAGCCGGTATTCTCTTCTTCTCGCTTCGCTCGCCCCTCGTCCGCGACTCACCTGAAGTTGGGATCAGCCTCCCAGGAAGGCCGCCAACGCCCGCGCCGCCTCGTCCGGGGTGGAGGGGGAGGCTCCGAGTTGCGTCCTGGCCCAGGTCAGTTGCCGTTTGGCGTACTGCCGCGTGGTGAGCGCGATCTGACGGGCGGCCGCCTCGGGCGTCAGGGCCCCAGTGGAGACGGCCAGCGCCTCGCGGTAGCCGAGGGCCTGCCAGGCCGTCGGGCGGGGGTCCCGGTCGGGCGGAACCTGCCGGGCCAGCCAGGCCGCCTCCTCCGGCCAGCCCTCCGCCAGCATGGCCCGGGTGCGGGCGGCGATACGCGCCTCCAGTTCCGGCCAGGGGCGCGTGAAGGCGAAGACGCGGTAGCGGAAGGCGGGGGAACTGTACCCGAATTCACCCGGAAACTTCCCGGTGCGGCGGTACACCTCCAGCGCCCGGACCACCCGGCGCGGGTTGCGTTCCAGCCGGGCGGCCTCGGCGGGGTGGGCCGCTTCCACCTCGGCCAGCAGGGCGTCCAGGCCGCGCACCGCGAGATCGGCCTCCACCTCGGCGCGCACCTGTGGGTCGGCGGGCGGCGTGAGGGGCAGGCCACGCACCAGCGCCGAGAGGTAAAAGCCGGTGCCCCCCACCACCAGCGGAAGGGCACCGCGCTCCAGCACATCCGCAATCGCAGCTTCCGCTTCCCGCACGTAGCGGGCCACGTCGTAATCCTCGGTCACGTCAGCCACGTCGAGGAGGTGGTGGGGAACGTCCGCGCGCTCGGCGGGGGTCGGTTTGGCCGTGCCGATGTCCAGGCCCCGGTACACCGTGAAGGCGTCCGCCGCGACCACCTCCAGGCCGAACCGCCGCCCCAGGTCCAGCGCGAGGGCGCTCTTGCCCGCCGCTGTCGGCGCCGTGAGAATGGGGACGCGCGTCACGGGCGCGATTCTAGAGCCTCCCCGACCCAGTTCCGTGCCAGGATGAGAAAGGGCTTTTCTCTCCCTGCTTGAACCCTGACAAATGCGCCCGGACCGGAATGGTAGCTTGGAGGGCATGAACGAGCCGGTTTTCGCGCGCCTCCAGCACCTGATGACCCTGCGTGAAGAGGTCGAGACGCTCGGCCTGGGCGGTCCCTGGACGCCGCCCGCCGACTGGGTGGACCAGGGCACGCACCTGCTGCTGCTCCTCGACGTGCCGGGCGTGGACGCGGGCACACTGGAACTCCACGAGGAGGGCGGCAGCGTGACCATCGCGGGCCGCCGCGAGATGCCCGAACGTGCCCTCAGCGCCGAGCGGCCCGGCGGCACCTTTACCCGCACCCTCCCCTTTCCGGAAGCCGTGATCCCCCAGAGCGGCCAGGCCAGCCTGAACGCCGGAGTGCTGAGCGTGCGCTTCGAGAAACGTCACCCGACCATCGACGTCCACGCCAGTGACACGAATCAGGCATAACGCATAACAAAGAGGTGGGGCGCCGCCCGGTGCAGAGCGAGCATGTACAGGTCCTCCTCCAGCACCGGCAAGGCCGGACCTGACTTCCGAGTTGCTCCGGCGGGCTGAAGCCTTCAAGCGTCAGCCACCGGCAAGTAGTCCATCACACCCGTGAGTGTCGCGCAGGGTGCGAGCAGCGCCCGGACGTGACGCGCGACGGCTGCCGCCAGCTTGGGGGGCACCGCGTTCCCGATCTGCCGCGCCACTTCGGTGCGGCTCCCCTGGAACACGAAGTCGTCCGGGAACGTCTGCAACCGCGCCGCCTCGCGGTGGGTGATCGGGCGGTGCGCCTCGGGGTGCAGGTAGCAGCCCTTCTCCGGTTTGAAGAACTCGGTGCGGATGGTCAGCGCGGGCGCATCCCAGCGCAACCTGCCGAAAACATCGGTACTGCCCGTGGGCTTGTCCAGCCAGCACCGGGGCGTGATGTCGGGCCGGGCCCGCATCAGGTCAAAGCGGTTGCCGCCCGGGGGCACCACCCGGTAGCGTTCCAGGGACACCGGGGTCGGCTGACGACCCCAGTGCAGATCCTCGCCGGTGGGATCGAGGGGGAGGTCCCCGATGGCCCCGCGTACGGTGAGGGTTTCGAAGGTCGGGACGGGGAGGCTGGCCTGCCCGCCCCGCAGGCCGACCACGAAGCCGCGCCGCCGTTTTTGCGGCACGCCAAAGTCCTCGGCGCGCAAGACGCCCTGCGCGACGTCGTAGCCCGCCTGCACCGCCGCGGCCCGGAAGGTCGCGTATTCCCGCGAGGCCAGAAACTCCGGGACGTTCTCGATGACGAACGCGCGGGGACGCACGTCGTGCAGGGCCCGCAGGTAGTGCCCCCACAAGGCGTTGAGTTCACCGTGCCGGGTGAGGCGGCTCTGCGTCGCGCTCATCCGCCCGAGAGGAGAAAAACCCTGGCAGGGCGGGCCACCGACGATGACCTCGGCGGGGTACTGGGCGAAGCTGACGACGTCCCGGACATCGCCACAGCGCACGTGGTTCCCGAAGTTGGCGGCGTAGGTGGCGGCGGCAGGAGGATCAAGCTCCACCGCGAACACGGACTGAAAGCCTGCCTGCCTGAAGCCCAAAGAAAGGCCCCCCGCCCCCGAGAAGATGTCGATGATGCGGGGGACTTCGGGCAGGGACGCCATCCATGGAGTCTACCAGGGCGGCTCCAGGGGCCAACCCCTGGCCGGTCACGTGGGACCGCGTGGAATCGGAGCAAGTCGGGATCAGGCCGCACCCTCATCCCCCGGTGGGCCGCCCGTGGGGGAGCCTGACCCCGAGGCGGCCGACCCAGGGGCCTCTCCTTTCGGCGTGCCTGAGTTCTGCCTGCCGACGTTCATCTGTCCCTCGTCTGTCAAGCTGCGGCGTCCCGGGTGGCATCGGGTGGCACCAAACGCAAAAACCCCGGCCAAGCCGAGGTTTCGTGGTGGGCGGTGAGGGATTTGAACCCCCGACCCTACGCTTGTAAGGCGTACGCTCTACCGCTGAGCTAACCGCCCGCACCTGCCCCGCAGGAGCAGCCCGCCCATGCTAGTCGGGCAGGCGCGAGGGGTCAAGCGGTCACGCCGGGTCGGGCGGGAACTGCACCCCACCCAGGCGGCGGTTCAGGTCGGCGGCCAGCGCGAGCAGGCGGCCGTCACTCCCCGCCGGGCCGGTGAGCAGCACGCCAGTCGGCTCCCCCTCGTGCGGTCCGGTCGACACCGTCACGCTGGGATACCCGGCCTTGGCGCCCACCGCGTACCCGTGCAGGCCGGGCCACAGCAGCGCGTCGAGGCCCAGGGCGAAGAGGGGGTCAAGGCCCCGCGTCCGGGTCTGGTCGAGGTCGCGGGCGCGTGCCTCGCGGTAGGCCCGCTCGCTGAGGTCGCCTCGGGTGGCCTGCGCCGCGTACAGCAGCGTCTGGCCGTAGCGCTGGAGGCGTTCGGGATCGGCGTCGTTCGCCTCGATGATCTCGGTCAGGCTGCGGGGGCCGTCCTGCACGCCCGCGAGGTAGGCATTCAGGTCGTGCTTGAACTCATAGACCAGCACCTCCAGCCGCCAGCCGCTCAGTTCGGGCGCGCTTTCCAGCGTCACGTCCCGCAAGGTCGCGCCCGCCTCGATCAAGGTGGCCTCGGCGCGGGAGAGGGCGGCGCGTTCGGCCTCGCTGACTGGCCCGCCGGGCGGGTCGCGCAGCACGCCGATGTGGGCACCCGCCAGGGCGTCCGCTTGCAGGGTCAGGTCGGGCACCGGGAGGCGGCGGCTGGCGGGGTCGGCCTCGTCGGGTCCGGCCATCACGCCGAGGAGCAGGGCGGCGTCACGCACGGAGCGGGTGATCGGCCCGGCGGTGTCCTGGCTGTGGCTGATCGGCACGACGCCCGTGCGCGGAATCAGGCCCACCGTCGGCTTCAGGCCGATGACACCGTTCTGCTGCGCCGGACTCAGGATGCTGCCGCTCGTCTCGGTGCCGATGGCGGCCACGCACAGCCGGGCGGCCACCGCCACGCCGCTGCCACTGGAGCTGCCGCCCGTATCCAGCCCCGCACCCCAGGGATTCACGGTCTGCCCGCCCACCCCCGAATACCCGTTGGGCATCCCCAGCGTCATGAAGTTGGCCCACTCGGTCAGGTTGGCCTTGCCGAGAATCACGGCCCCGGCGGCGCGCAGGCGGGCGACGAGCGGCGCGTCGGCCTGGGGCACATGCCGCGTCATCAGGAGGCTTCCGGCGGTGGTGGGGAGGCGCGCCACGTCGATGTTGTCCTTGATCAGCACTGGTACACCGTGCAGCGGGCCGCGCTGGCTCTCGGGGAGGGCGTCCAGCCGTTCCGCGTCGGCCTCTGCCTCCCCATTCACAGTGATGACGGCGTGCAGGCGGGGATTGTGGGCCTGGATGCGGGAAAGGTATGCGCGCGTGACTTCCAGCGCCGTCAGGTCGCCCCGGCGGATCGCGGCGCTCAGCGCGGCGGCGTCGAGGTCGAGGATGGGGTCAGGCATCTGTGGAGAGGACACTCCGACAGTCTAGGCCACGTCTACCCCGCGTTCCGACTGGGCGGGACGCGGTGCGCTAGCCTGCCCTCCATGAGTGGCCAGGGGACCGCAGCGCAAGAGCAGAGCGAGAAGCAGGCGGACGCGCCGCATCTCACCGTCGCCTTTCAGGGCAATCCCGGCGCATACGGGGAGATTGCCGCGCTGAATGCCCTTGCCAGCGCGGGCATTCCCCACGCGGGCGTCACCACGCGGGGCTTTCCCACCTTTCACGAGGTCGCGCGGGCGGTGGAAAGCGGCGAGGCCGACTACGGCGTACTGCCCGTCGAGAACAGCCTGATGGGCGCGATTCACCAGGCGATTGACCTGCTGACCGAAACGGACCTGCACGTCGCCGGTGAGGTGGTGGTGCGCGTCACCCACTGCCTGATGGCGCTGCCCGGCGTGCGGCTGGAAGATGTGCGGAAGGTGGCCAGCCAGCAGCCCGCCCTCGACCAGTGCACGGGGTTGATTCGCAAGTACGGGCTGCAACCCGTCGCCGCGCACGACACCGCCGGAAGCGCGAAGGACCTGGCCG
Source organism: Deinococcus metallilatus (assembly GCF_004758605.1). Classification (NCBI taxonomy): domain Bacteria; kingdom Thermotogati; phylum Deinococcota; class Deinococci; order Deinococcales; family Deinococcaceae; genus Deinococcus; species Deinococcus metallilatus. The sequence continues at coordinate 1,295,330 of NZ_CP038512.1, read as the reverse complement.
CACGTGGCGCCCGCGACGAGGCCGCCATCGCCTCCGCCCGCGCCGCCGAGCTGTACGGCCTGGAGATTCTGGCCCGCGAGATCGAGGACGAGCCTTTCAACTTCACGCGCTTCATGATCCTCTCGCGCCAGGAACCTGCGCCCACCGACGTGCCGCACAAGACCAGCCTGGTCTTCGCCGTGCGTCACACCCCCGGCTTTCTCGTTGAGACGCTCAATGAGCTGCGCGGCCTCAACCTCTCGCGCATCGAGTCACGCCCCCGCCGTGACCGCGCCTGGAGTTACCTGATGTACGTGGACATCGAGGGCAACGCCCGCGACCCGCAAGTGGCGCAGGCCCTCGCCGGGGTATTGAGAAAGGCCAGTTACGCCAAGATCATCGGGAGTTATCCGATGGCGCGGGAGACGGTGGGGTGAGTCGGTAAACTCTCCATATGCGGCAAGTCCTGGCCTTGCTCCTCCCGCTCCTGCTCTCCAGCACAGGCCATGCGGGCGGCGGGAATGACATTGTTGCGGCTGGAGCGGCGGGGAAGGTTTATGCCGTGTTCACAGAGCAGGGTAGCGTGCAGTATGGGACGAGGAAACTCACTATCAACCTGTACGAGAAGAAAGACGGCAGACTGCTCTGGAAGCGACAGATTGAGGGACGACTTTACCAGGCGTCCAGTGCTACCCGGAACCTTCCGGGGTGGGGCATGGTGAATTCGGTTCTCTGGGTTTCCCATACCACCGGAGGCGAACACTGGCACGTGGACAACACGGGCTTCCGCATAAGCGATGGCAAGCTGCTTTGGGAAAACATTGACGTTGGCTATCCTCTGGCTTTCAGCCAGGGGAAAATTCTTTTCCTACGGAATCAAAGCCAAAGTCCCTATTTCAAGCTGCTGCAAGTTAACCTTGTTCTCAATGACCTGAAAACAGGTGAGGCAACACATCTGAACCTGCGGATTCCTGAACGCGCCAACTGCGGTAGCGTCAACGATTACGCCTGGGATGACGCTGCTTATGTGGGATTCTGGGCCGACGCCAGATTCCTCTATGCACGGCGTAAGGATGCCTGCGGCGTGTTCGTGGCCCGCTTCGACTGGCACGGAGAAGAGGAGCAACGGCCCACCATCACTCCTGAGTGACGCCTCTCCTTGTCTGCCCCTCTCACCTTTCCCCCCGCCCCGCCCGCGCTAGACTCCATTCATCGTGCCCCCGGCACGGTCATCCTGAGCGCCCGAGGGGATTCCAGCCCCGGCGACGGCGCGGCAACCGGCCCTCATCACGGCAACGGTGCCCGTTCTGGAAGGCCCCGCGCTAGACGCCGACGATGGCGGAAGCGGGGAACGATGGCCCAGAGGCGGCGCTTGACTGGCGTATTCGAGATTCATGGGCTGCTACACAGGCGGCTCTGCTGTTTTTTGAGGTGATGGGATGGCGGACACACGCGACATTCGCGCACACGCGCGGAAACGGATTCTGGTGCTGGACGGCGCGTGGGGCACCATGCTCCAGCGGGCGGGCCTGACGGAAGGGGACTTCCGCTGGCCTGAAGCCGACCCCCTGCGGATGTACCGGGGCAATTTCGATCTGCTGCAACTGACCCGCCCCGACGTGATCCGCGAGGTTCACCGCGCCTACTTCGAGGCGGGGGCGGACATCGCCAGCACGAATACCTTCAACAGCACGGTCATCTCGCAAGCCGATTACGGGACGGAGCATCTGGCCCGCGCGATGAACGAGGCCGGGGCGCGTCTGGCCCGCGAGGTCGCGGACGAGTTGACGGCCCGCGACGGACGGCCCCGCTGGGTGGCCGGGTCGGTGGGGCCGACCAACCGCACCGCCACCCTCTCCCCCGACGTGGAGCGGCCCGACTTCCGCAACGTGACCTTCGACGATCTGGTCGCCGCCTACGTCGAGCAGATCGAGGGGCTGATCGCGGGTGGAGCGGACCTGATTCTGATCGAAACCGTGTTCGACACGCTGAATGCGAAGGCGGCCCTCTTCGCCTGCGAGGAAGCGTTCGCGCGGACCGGGAAGAAGCTCCCCATCATGCTGTCGGGCACCATCACCGACGCTTCGGGGCGTACCCTCAGCGGGCAGACGCCGGAAGCGTTTGTCATCAGCACCGAACACGCCGACCTCTTCAGCGTGGGCCTGAACTGCGCGCTGGGGGCAGATTTGCTGCGGCCTCACTTGCGGGCAATCGCGGCGAATAGCGAGACGCTGGTCAGCGTCCATCCCAACGCGGGCCTCCCCAACGCCTTCGGGGAGTACGACGAGACGCCCGAACACACGGCGGCGGTCCTGCGCTCCTTCGCGGAGGAGGGGCTGGTCAACATCGTGGGCGGCTGCTGCGGCACCACCCCCGACCACATCCGCGCGATTGCGGAAGCCGTCGCGGACCTCCCCCCGCGCACCGCGCCCAAGCTGCCCCCTTATCTCCGCCTCAGCGGCCTGGAAGCCTTCACCGTCACCCCCGAAACCAACTTCGTGAACGTGGGCGAGCGGACGAACGTGACGGGCAGCCCCAAGTTCAGCAAAGCGATCCTGGCCGGGGACTACGACGCGGGCCTCAAGATCGCGCGGCAGCAGGTCCAGAACGGCGCGCAGCTCGTGGACGTGAACTTCGACGAGGGGATGCTGGACGGCGAGGCCGCGATGGTGAAGTTCCTGAATCTGCTGGCCGGGGAGCCGGACATCTCGCGCGTACCGCTGATGCTCGATTCCTCCAAGTGGGAGATTCTGGAAGCGGGCCTGGGGCGGGTGCAGGGCAAGGCCGTCGTCAACTCGATTAGCCTCAAGGACGGCGAGGAGAAGTTTCTGGAACGCGCGCGGCTGCTGCGGCGCTACGGCGCGGCGGCGGTGGTGATGGCCTTCGACGAGCAGGGCCAGGCCGACAACCTGGAGCGGCGCATCGAGATCACCTCCCGCGCCTACCGGCTGCTGACCGAGCAGGCCGCCTTTCCGCCACAGGACATCATCTTCGACCCCAACGTGCTGACGGTGGCGACGGGGATGGAGGAACACGACCGCTACGCCCTGGACTTCATCGAGGCGACACGCTGGATCAAGGCGAACCTGCCGGGCGCGCTGGTGTCGGGTGGGATCAGCAACGTGTCCTTTTCGTTCCGGGGCAACAACCACGTGCGCGAGGCGATGCACGCCGTCTTCCTCTACCACGCCATCCGCGCCGGGCTGGACATGGGCATCGTGAACGCGGGGATGCTGGCCGTCTACGAGGACATCGAGCCGGAGCTGCGGGAGGCGGTCGAGGATGTGATTCTGGCCCGCCGCCCGGACGCCACCGAACGCCTGATCGCGCTGGCCGAGAGCTACAAGAGCGTGAAGCGCGAGGCAACCGCCCAGAGCGCCTGGCGTGATCTGCCCGTGGCCGAACGCCTCAAGCACGCGCTGGTCAGCGGCATCACCGATTATGTCGTGGAGGACGCGGAGGAAGCGTATCAACTCCTCGGCTCCCCGCTTGCCGTGATCGAGGGGCCGCTGATGGACGGGATGAACGTGGTCGGGGACCTGTTCGGGGCCGGGAAGATGTTTCTACCGCAGGTGGTGAAGTCGGCCCGCGTGATGAAACGGGCGGTGGCGCACCTGACGCCGTATCTGGAGGCCGAGAAGCAGGAAGGTGGCAGCGGCAAGGGCAAAGTGCTGCTGGCGACGGTGAAGGGCGACGTTCACGACATCGGTAAAAACATCGTGGGCGTGGTGCTGGCCTGCAACGGCTATCAGGTGACGGATCTGGGTGTGATGGTGCCGACCGAGAAGATTCTGGACACCGCGCGCGAGCTGGGGGCGGACGTGATCGGCCTCTCCGGCCTGATCACCCCCAGCCTGGACGAGATGGTGAACGTGGCCCGCGAGATGACCCGCCGGGGTCTGGACACGCCCCTCCTGATCGGCGGCGCGACCACCAGCCGCGCCCATACCGCCGTCAAGATCGACCCGGCCTACGACGGCACCGTGGTCCACGTGGCTGACGCCAGCCGCGCGGTGGGCGTAGTGGGCGACCTGCTCTCGCAGCCGGAGACAGTGCGGGAACGCGTCGAGGAGGAATACGCCGCCCTGCGCGAACGGCACGGCGAGCGCAAGGTGCGCCTGGTTTCCCTCGCGGAAGCCCGCGCCCGCGCGCCCCGCCTCTCCTCTGCCCTGCCCCCCGCTCCGCGCCAGCCAGGCCGCCACGTCATCGAGCAGCCGATTGCCGAACTGCTCGATTACATCGACTGGACACCCTTCTTCATTGCCTGGGAGATGAAGGGCATCTACCCGAACATCCTGACCGACCCCCTGCGCGGCGCGGAGGCGCGGCAACTCTTCGACGACGCGCAGACCCTCCTGAAACGTATGGTGGAGGAAGGCCTGCTGACGGCGCGCGGCGTGATCGGGCTGTGGGAGGCGCGGCGGGTGGGGGATGACATCGCGGTCTTCTCTCCCCAGAAAAAGATCGCCACCCTCCACACCCTCCGCCAGCAACGCGACCAGGCCACTCCCAACACCGCTCTGGCCGATTTCGTGGCGCTGCGGGGCGACCACATCGGCGCCTTCGCCGTCGCCATCCACGGCGCCGAGGAACTGGCCCGCAGCTTCGAGGCGCAGCACGACGATTACAGCGCGATTCTGGTCAAGGCGGTGGCGGACCGGCTGGCCGAAGCTTTCGCGGAAAAGCTGCACCGCGACGTGCGCGTGCGGTACTGGGGCTACGCGCCCGATGAGGCGCTGGGCAACGACGACCTCATCAAGGAACGTTATGCGGGCATCCGCCCCGCGCCCGGCTATCCCGCCCAGCCCGACCACACCGAGAAACGCACCCTCTTCTCCCTGCTGAACGCGGAGGAGGTTGGCCTCTCGCTCACCGAGTCGGGCGCGATGTTCCCCGCCGCCGCCGTCTCCGGCCTGTACTTCGCGCACCCCGAAGCCCATTACTTCGCGGTGGGCCGCATCGGGCGCGATCAGGTGGAGGACTACGCGGAGCGCAAGGGCTGGACGCTTTCGGTTGCGGAGCGTTGGCTGGGGCCGGTATTGGCGTATGACCCTGCGGGGTCGAACAGTCCAACCGCCGAACTGCCCAAAGAGGCTCCCCCTCGACCGTCTGACCGTTTGACCGTCGGACCTGTGGCCGGACTCGGAGAGCTGCAAGGCAGAGGCCACGCATGACCCGCGTCTCCATCGAGCTGGTCCCCCGCAGCCGTTCGAGCCTGAAGGCCGAGCTGGAGGTGGTGGCGCGGCACCTGCCGGGCATCTGCACGGTGAATGTGCCCGACCTGACACGCTTTTCCACACGGTCGTGGGTGGGCTGCTCCTTCGCGCGGCCCCATTACCGGGCGATTCCGCATGTCCGAGCGGTGGACCTGAACCCCGTCGAGCCGCTGCCGATGGCCGAGGCGCTTACGGTTTCGGGCATCGACGAGGTGCTGGTCATCACTGGAGACGCCCCCGCCGACATGAGCGCGCGGGTCTACGACGTGGACGCGGTGCGGGCCATTCGCCGTTTCCGGCGGGAGCTGCCGCACGTGCGGGTCTACGCGGGCCTGGACCCCTACCGGCAGAGCTTCGCCCACGAACGCGACTATCTGGAGCGCAAGCTGGACGCGGGCGCCTGCGGCTTTTTCACCCAGCCCTTCTTCGACCTGCGGCTGATGGACGCCTACGCCGACCTGATCCCGCAAGGCGCCGAGATCTGGTGGGGCGCGACCACCGTCACGGGCGACGCCACCCTGAACTACTGGCGCGCCCGCAACCACGCGGTCTTTCCCCGCACCTTCACCCCGACCCTGGAGTGGAACCGCACCTTCGCGGCCCAGGCCCTCGCCTTCGCCCGCGAGCGCGGCCAACACATGTACTTCATGCCGGTGAAGGCGGACGTGCGGGCGTATCTGGAGGGGATCGTTTAGGAGTGGTCAGCCGTCAGCCAGAAAAAGGGCCGCCTCCTCAACGGGAAGTGGCCCTTTGCTCTCGGCTCTCTGCCTAGCTGTTGTCCACCACCAGCGTGAACGACTTCGTCGCCTTGCCGTTCGCAGGGACGTCCACGCGCAGTTCGGCGGCGGCATTCTGGCCCTTCGCCGTGCCGTCGATGGTGATACGGCGCCCGCCTACACGTTCGGTCACCTCGGCGCGGACGGGGCGGTCCTTGCTGCTCTCGAAGGTGTAGGTGACCTTGTAGGTGGTCTTGACGACGTTGCCCTGCGCGTTCTTCTCACTGCCGACGGTCTGCACCGTGCGGGTGTAGCGCACGTCGGGGTCGTTGCCGAGACTGAACTCGATCTCCTCGCCCTTCGGCGTCTCGGAGATGGAGGTCTGTCCGACGATGCGGCCCTCCTCGCGCACGGTCATGCTCCCACCGGGCAGACGCTGGTCGGCCTTGAGGCGGTAGAAGCGGCTGAGGGTGCCGTCCGTGTTCTGCGGCGTGAAGTAGGTGTTCAGGCCCGCGTACCGCTCGAACAGCGTGAGCTTGGGCGTCAGGAAGGGCAGCGTGACGGTGCTGTTGGCGGGCAGCGCGAAGGGCGTGGAGAGGGCGTAGCGGTAGAGGCCGCGCAACTCACCGAGGGAGTTGATCTTGGGGGCGGCGAAGTCGGCGGATGCGTTCCCAGCCGTCGCGCGGCTTTCCATCATCATCGGCGCGGGTGGTGGCCCCCCCTGCACGTCCACGTCCCCAGCGTACAGTTCGGTCCCCTTCACGTCATAGGCGAGGTCGGACATGTTGCGGATGTCCGCCAGGGCCGAGAGTTGCGCGCCGCCCGTGCTGGCCTTGAGGGTGTAGCGCGGCGCCCAGGTCACGGCGCGGGTGAGGTAGGTCAGCGTGCCCGTCCCCGGCTGCGGCAGCGTGAAGGTCAGCGTCTGCGTGGGCGCCTGCGGGTTCGGGGGGGGCAGCACGTCGAAGATCAGGTCCTCAAACCGGACGGTCCGGTAACGGCCCTGCGCGTCCCGCACCAGCAGGTCACGGGCACGGATCAGGGTCACCGGTTCCGCCGTGCCATCATCCCGCTTCACGTACACCGTCTTGCCTTCCAGAGAGGCCAGCCAGCCCGCGCCCTGCCGCTGCACCGCGCCGGAAAAGGTCAGCCCGTCGAGGTCCAGCGTGCCGGGGATCAGACCCGCCCAGGCCGCTTCCGGCAGCGTGACCGTCAGGGTGGGACCGGTCGCCTGCACAGGCTCGCGCACTTCGCTGAAGCTCGGATAGATACGGAGGTCCGCCGCCGAGGCCGCCCCCAGGGTGGCCGCCAGGGCCAGCGTCACAATGCTCTTCATGAGAGCAGCTTGCCCCGCGCTCGCTGATGAAGTGTGAGAAGGGCAGCTTTCAGCGGTCAGTCATCAGCAAAAAAGCCCCCGCATGGAGCGAGGGCGTCTGAAGCTGAGAGCTGACCGCTTAAAGAATATCGTCGCGGATGCAGGCCTTGAAGTGGCCGGGGGCGACTTCGCGCAGTTCGGGAACGATCTTGGCGCAGTCGTCGATGGCGTAGCGGCAACGGGTGCGGAACACGCAGCCCGAAGGCGGGTTGATCGGGCTGGGGATGTCCCCTTCCAGGATGATGCGCTGGCGCTTCACCGTCGGGTCGGGCACCGGGGCCGCCGAGAGCAGCGCCTCGGTGTAGGGGTGCTTGGGGTTGTTGTTCAGCTCGCGGCTGGACGCGATCTCCATCACGCGGCCCAGATACATCACGATGATGCGGTCGCAGATGTACTCCACCACCGCCAGGTCGTGCGCGATGAACAGCACCGTCAGGCCCAGTTCTTCCTGAAGGTCTTGCAGCAGGTTCACCACCTGCGCCTGGATCGACACGTCCAGCGCCGACACCGGCTCGTCCGCGACGATGAAGCTGGGGTTGACGGCCAGGGCGCGCGCGATGCCAATGCGCTGCCGCTGCCCGCCCGAGAACTCGTGGGGATAGCGGCGCATGTGTTCGGGGCGCAGGCCCACCTTCTCCAGCAGTTCGGCGATGCGCTCGATGCGCTGCTTGCCGGGGTTCAGGTTGTGAATCTGCATCGCCTCGCCGATGATGTCGGCCACCGTCATGCGGGGGTTGAGGCTGGCGAAGGGGTCCTGGAAGATGATCTGCATCTCGCGGCGGTAATCGCGCATCTGCCCCTTGGAGAGCTTGGTGATGTCGGTGCCGTTGAAGATCACCTGCCCGCCGGTCGGTTCGATCAGGCGCAGGATCGCGCGGCCCGCCGTGGTCTTGCCCGACCCCGACTCGCCCACCAGCCCGACGACCTCGCCGCGCCCCAGCCTGAAGGACACGTCATTGACGGCCTTCACGTTGCCAACCACGCGCGAGAGCAGGCCGCCGCGAATCGGGAAGTACTTTTCCAGGTTGTTGACTTCCAGCAGCGTCTCGCCCTTGTCGGGCATCACGCGGCGGGCCGCGCCGGTATCGACCGTGGCAATCGTCGTGGTCATGCGGTCACCTCCTGCTGGACCTGTTCAAATTCCTGCCAGCGGATGCAGCGGGCGGTATGGCCGCCGCCGGTGTCATACAGCGGCGGCACCGCCTCGCGGCAGGCCTCGACGGCGAACTTGCAGCGCGGCTCGAAGGCGCAGCCCCGGGGCAGGTTCAGGGGATTGGGCACGTTGCCGGGAATGGCTTCCAGGCGCGGCTTGGGCTGCCCCGGGACATGGACCTCGCCCGCGCGGGGAATCGAGTTCAGCAGCCCCATCGTGTAGGGGTGACGCGGCGCCTTGAAGATTTCCACCACGTCGCCTTCCTCGACCACGCGCCCGCCGTACATCACCACCACCCGGTCGGCCATCTCCGCCACCACCCCGAGGTTGTGGGTGATGAACAGGATGCTCATCCCGATCTCGCGCTGGAGCTTGCGCATCAGGTCCAGAATCTGCGCCTGGATGGTCACGTCGAGCGCCGTGGTCGGCTCGTCGGCGATGAGGAGGGCCGGATTGCACGAGAGGGCCATCGCGATCATCACGCGCTGGCGCATCCCGCCGGACATCTGGTGCGGGTACTCATGGACGCGCTTTTCGGGGGCGGGAATTCCCACGAAGCGCAGCATGTCGGTCGCCACGCCCAGGGCTTCTTTCTTGTTCTTGCCCTGGTGCAGCATAACCGCCTCGGCGATCTGGTCACCGACGGTGTAGACCGGGTTCAGACTGGTCATCGGCTCCTGGAAGATCATCGAGATGTCGTTGCCACGAATCTTGCGCATCTCGGCTTCACTGAGCTTCACGATGTCCTTCTGGACGCCGTCCTTGCCCGTGAACAGGACCTCGCCCTCCACGATCTTGCCGGGCGGCATCGGGATCAGGCGCATGATGCTGAGGCTGGTCACGCTCTTGCCCGACCCCGACTCACCCACCACCGCCAGCGTCTCGCCCTTGTTGATGTGGAAGGTCACCCCGTCCACACTCTTCACCACACCGTCGTCGGTGTTGAAATATGTCTTGAGGCCATTCACGGCCAGCAACACTTCACCCTGATGGGTCATCTTTCCTCCATCTGCCACTGATTGCCAGGCACGCGCTCCATCATACAGGTCAGGCCGCACCTCACGGGCATGTGCGGCACGGTCCGGGTCACCTGCGGCGCCGGGGATCGAAGGCGTCGCGCAGACCGTCCCCGACAAACTGCCAACCCAGCACTGCCAGCACGATAAAGACGCCGGGAATCAGGGTCCAGGGCCGGGCGTCGATGCTCTCGAAGCCTCCCGCCTGCGCCACCCCCAGCAGGCTCCCCCAGGAGGCATAGGGTTCCACGATCCCGATGCCGATGAAGCTCAGGCCGCTCTCGCTGAGGATGAAGCCGGGAATTGCCAGCGACAGGAAGATGATGATGTAGGTGGCGGTACTCGGCAGCAGGTGCTTGCCGATGATGCGGCTGTCGGACGCGCCCAGCGCCGTCGCCGCCTGCACGTAATCCAGTTCGCGCACCGACAGAATCTGCCCGCGCACGATCCGGGCCAGGCCGCCCCAGCCGATAAACGACAGGATGCCGATCACCAGATAGAACACCAGGATCGGGTCGGCGTTGAGCGGGAACAGGGCGCGCAGCGTGATCAGCAAGAACAGCTCCGGGATGGCCGAGAGGACTTCCACCAGACGCATGATCACGTTATCGGCCACCCCCCGGAAGTACCCGGCGATGCCGCCCATGATCAGGCCGAACAGCACCGTCAGGACCGAGGCGATGATGCCGATGCTGAGGCTGATCTGCGAGCCGTACATCACCCGGGAGAACTGGTCGCGGCCATACGAATCGCTGCCCCACAGGTACAGTTTGCAGGGCGGGTCCACGCTGAAGAGTTTCAGGCTGCTGGGAATGAGGCCCAGGAAGCGGTAGGTGCGCCCCTCCACACCGGGATGTGTCTGGAAGAACTTCACCGGGCAGGTCACCGACTTGTCCTCGACGTACTTGTCGCGGAACGTCGTCATGTCGATGTCGCGCTTGAGGCCGTAGACGTAGGGGCCGACGAAGTGGCCCTGCTGGTCGCGCCAGTGAATGGAGGTGGGCGGCGCCCAGCTGATGCGGTCGGTGGTGCTGTACTCCGCCAGGCCATACGGCGCCAGGAAGCCCGCGAAGATCGCCATCAGGTACAGCAGGGCCAGCAGGGTCAGGCCGACCCGGGCCAGGGGATTGCGCTTAAACTGCGCCCAGACGATGCTCCACTGGCTCTGGGAACGGGGCTTGCGGACGGTGGTGGGGGCGGTGGTGGTCACAGGCTCTCCTTAGACATGGTCAGTGGTACCGAATCCTCGGGTCAATGACAGACAGCAGCAGGTCCGAAACCAGATTACCCACCAGATAAAGCAACGTGGCAATCGCCGTGACGGCCTGGAGGATATAGATGTCCTGGTTGTTCAGCGCCGTGAGTTGCAGCGGCGTCAGCCCCGGCCAGTTGAACACCACTTCGAGAAAGCCCGCGCCGCTGATCAGGGCAGGCAGCAGGCCCCCCAGCCCGGCGATCAGCGGAATCAGGGCGGTCCGCAGCGCGTGCTTGTAGACCACCTTGTTCTCAGTCACGCCCTTGGCGCGGGCGGTCCGCACGTAGTCCTGCCCCAGCACTTCCAGCATCTGTCCCCGCAGAAAGCGGCTCTCGCTGCTGATGCCGCGCAGCACCAGGATAATGCTGGGGGCCAGCGCGTGAATGAAGATGTCCCAGGCCGAGCGCCACCACGGCAGATCGGGGGGCAGCCTGCTGCTCGTCTTGTTGCCGAGCGGCATGTCCCAGCCGAAGTTCTGCTGGAGCTTGAGCATGCCCCAGATCACCAGCAGGGCGAAGAAGAAACTGGGAATCCCCAGGAACAGGTAGGAGAAGAACGTAAAGACCTTATCGCCCGTGCTGTAGGGCCGCACGGCGCTGTACACCCCGATGGGAATGGACACCGCGTAGTGCAGCGCCGTGCCGATCAGCACCAGAATCATGCTGTTCACAAACGGGCCGACCAGCACTTCTGACACCGGGCGCTTGTACTGGAAGGAAATCCCCAGGTTGCCCGACAGAAAGTTTTTGAGCCACAGGAAATACTGCACGAACAGGGGCTTGTCGAGGCCGAATTCCTGGCGCAGCCGCTCGACCGTCTCCGGGCGCACCGAGGGGTTTTCCTTGAGCTGCGAGAGGAAGTCGCCCGGCGCAAGCTGCACGATCAGGAAGGCCAGCAACGTGGCGAGCAAAAAGGTCGGGATGAAATACAGGACGCGGCGGAAGATGTATGGAAGCACGGCTACCTCGCTCAGCGTGAAGCGCGGGGCCAGTCGGCCCCGCGCTCCTACGTATGAAACTCGCGGCGCTGGCGGGAACGCCTCAGCGCTTGATCCAGGTCAGGTCGATCATGCGGGGCCCGTAGAGGGTGCTGGCGTTCAGGCTGTTGATCGCGGCGCGGGGCAGTTCGCCCTGCGTGCGGTCAGTCCAGGCGAAGTGCACCGTCTGGGCCGCAAGCTGCGTGTACGGCTGCTCCTCGGCCTCGACCTTCTGAATCTGGTCAGCAATCGCCTTGCGCTTGGCGAGGTTGAACTCCGAGCGGCCCTTCCAGTACAGGTTGATGGTCTGCGTCTCGAAGGGGAAGCGGCACTTGTTGCTCTGGTTGAACATGTGCAGGTTGCCGCCGTCGGGCAGGTTGGTGCACTGGATCACGTTCGGGCCGCTCACGGGGAAGACCTTCCCGCCCCCGACCAGACCGATCAGGATCGCGTCGAAGCCCCGGCGGCTGAAATCCGGCTTGGCGTCGAGCATGTCGGTCATCTGGTTAAAGGCGATGAAGCTGGTGTTGACCTTCATGCCGATCTTCTTGGCCTCGTCCTGGATGATCTTGGCGAAGCCCTGACGGCGGGTGTTCTCCGCGTTGGTGATCAGCGTGAACTCCAGCCGGTTGCCGTTCCGGTCCATCAGGACGCCGTCGGGCGCCTTCTTGGTGAAGCCCAGTTCGTTCAGCAGCTTGATCGCGCCCGCCGGGTTGTACTTGTACTTGTCCACGCCGGTAGCGACCCAGTCCTTGTAGACGGGGTACACGCCGGTGTAGGTGGGCTGGCCCAGACCGCCCAGCGTCAGGTCCACCATCGCGTCACGGTTGACGATCATGCTGAACGCCTGACGGAACTTGGGGTTGCTGAACAGCTTGGTCTTGAAGGTGTTGCTGTCGTCCATGTTGAAGACGACAAAGTCACTGCTGGCGCGGGCGCTGGCGTTGGGGATCAGCACGCCGCTGATCTTCTTGCTGTCCATCGCCGCCTTCACCTGGGCGAGCTTGTCGCGGTCGCCGGGCGAGTACACGTCGATGTTGCCCGCCAGGAACTGCGTGAGCTGCGCGTTGGCGTCGGGCACTACGTTGATCTGGATACCGTCCAGGTACGGGAGGGCCTTCCCGGCGCTGTCCTTGTTCCACTCGCCGAAGTAGGGGTTCTTCTTCAGCACCGCGCGCTCACCGCGCTGGTAGCGATCGAGCATGAAGCTGCCGCTCACCACGATGTCCTTGGGATCGGTGCTGATGGTCCACATGTTCTTGATGCCGTCGGCGCCCTTGCTCTTGAACACGGGCATGAACACGTGGGTCGGCTCCGGCTCGAAGCCCGTCAGGAACTCCAGCGCCGTCACGTCGGCCTTGGGGAACACGACCTTGATGGTGTCGTTGTCCACCTTGCTGACCTTGATGGGCTGGTCGTTGATGAAGAAGCCGTCGTAGCCGTTGCTGCCGATATCCTTGTTGGTGTAGAGCGTGTAGCTGGTGATCCAGTCGTCGGCCGTAATCGGCTTGCCGTCACTCCACTTCATGCCGGGACGGACATTGAAGGTAAAGGTCTTCTTGTCCGCCGACTGGGTGTAGGAGGAAGCCATGTACGGGTAGTACTCGTCCGTGATGGGGTCCTGTCCCAGCAGCCCGCCCGCCGTCATGTAGGCGGGGAGGTTGGGGCTTTCCTTGCTCACGAAGGGGTTCAGCGTCTTGAAGTCCTGGAGGTTCACGGTGCGGAGCGTGCCGCCCGTCTGAACATCGCCGGGCTTGTTGGTGGTCCAGGCAGCCGGGTACACGAAAGGTGCGGCCAGACTGCTGCCGAGCGTCATCGCCATCGCAACGAACAGGGCTTTTTTCATGACTTCCTCCTGATCTGGAAATTCAACGCCGCCCGGCACGCACCGGGGAGCGGTCCAAACGGGCTATTTGGGGGATTCCAGCGCGGCCAATATAAGGACATTTATCTAGAAAGGTCAAGGGATTTTCCACCATTGCCCCCTTCAGGTCACACATCAGTCACACTTCAGTCAGCTTCGTGGTGGGGCGGCCCGTTCCGTCTGGGTTCCCAGAACTGCTGGAGCCGCCTTCCTTCTGGAGGTCAGGGGCCGCCTGGGCCAAAGCAAAACCGCCGTCCCTGAAGCGGAACGGCGGAGGAGCGGAGCCTGGGGTCAGTGCGAGACGAAGCTGATCAGCAGCGACAGCAGCATGAACAGGCCGCCGAGGACGCTGGTGACGCGGATCAGGCCGCCCTCCACGCCACGCCCACCGAGCAGCGAGCCGCCGGACGCCATGCTGGCGGTCAGGCCTGCCTGCTTGGGCACCTGAAGCAGCACGAAGAACACCAGGCCCACGCAGACGAGGGCGAACAGGATGATGAAGAGCGTCAGGATCATGGATTACCTCTGAAAGTCTGTGGTGGTGCCGAAGGCGGGACTCGAACCCGCACGGTTTCCCGCTCGATTTTGAGTCGAGTGCGTCTACCAATTCCGCCACTCCGGCCCACGCCCCGCCAACCTAGAACACCAACTGGGGCAACGTGGATGCTAGCGTGCCGGGGGTCCGGGGGTCAAACGGGCCGCCTTAAACCGGCAGGGGGTCAGGCCGCGCGCCGATGCGCCCGCCCAGGTCGCGGCGCCGTTGCGCGCCCGCGAAACCCACGCGGTCCGCCAGGGCGTAGGCGCGGCCCAGCGCGGCATTCAGCGTGGGCGCGGTCGCCGTCACGGCCAGGACGCGGCCCCCGCTGCTGAGCAGTTGCCCCTCCCGCTCGGTGGTCCCGGCATGGTAGATCACCTCGCCGCTTTGCGGGCTGGGGAGGTGCAGGGGAATTCCTTTCTGCGGTTCCCCGGGATAGCCGGGCGCGGCCAGGATCACCACCGCGCTGGCGCCGTCCCGGAAGCGGACGCTGGCGGGGTCGAGGTGGCCCTGCGCCGCGTCGAGCGCGTGCCGGGCGAGGTCGGAGGCGAGCAGCGGCAGCACCGCCTCGGCCTCGGGGTCACCGAAGCGGGCGTTGAACTCGACGACCTTGGGGCCATTCGGGGTGAGCATCAGGCCCGCGTACAGGACGCCGGTGAAGGGCTGACCCTCGGCGCGCATTCCGGCGAGGGTGGGTTCGATGATCTCGGCGCGGATGCGGGCCAGGTCCGCGCCCGTCAGCGGGAAGGGGCAGATCACGCCCATGCCGCCCGTCATCGGGCCGGTATCGCCCTCGAAGATGGTCTTGTGGTCCTGGCTGGGGGGGGTCAGGGCGTAACGTTCACCGTCCGTCAGCGCCAGGACCGTGACCTCCTGGCCGGTCATGAACTCTTCCAGCACGGCCTGGGCGCCCGCCTGGGCGAAGATGTCACGCAGGGCGGCTTCCGCCTCGGGGAAGGTGGGGGCGATGGTGACGCCCTTTCCGGCCCGCAGCCCGGCGTCCTTGACCACCAGGGGCAGGGGCTGGGCCGCAGCGTAGGCCAGCGCCTCCTCCAGCACCGTGAAGCTGCGGTGGGCGGCGGTGGGGATGCCGTGGCGGAGCATGAAGGCCTTGCTCCAGGCCTTGTCGCCCTCCAGCCGGGCGGCGGCGCGGGTCGGGCCGAAGGCGGGCACACCTCGCTCACGGCAGGCGTCCACCAACCCGGCAGTGAGGTAGGCCTCGGGGCCGACGATCACCACCTCTACCCCCTCGCGCAAGGCAAGGTCGGCCAGGGTGCCGGGGTCCTGGGGGCTGGCGATCACGCGCGCCTGGGCCGCGATGCCGGGGTTGCCGGGCGTACACAGGACCTCGTGCCCTGCCCGCTGGCAGGCGTCCACGATGGCGTGTTCGCGGCCCCCGCCGCCCACCACCAGCACCCGCATCAGCCCTGGCTCCGGGATTCGGTGCCGCGGGCGGCGGCCCGTTGCCAGTAGCGCACCAGGCCCTGCACGCTCATCCAGGGGGGACAGGCAAATTCATAGCGTTCAGGTAGCTCGGGGGCTTCCTCGCGCAGCTCGTCCAGCAGTTCGGCGGTGAACCGCTCGGTGAGGCCTTCCAGCGGTTCGCCGGTGTCCAGGCCCGCGCGCACCCGATCCGCGTCCTGCTCCAGCATCTCCAGCAGGCGGTCCCAGTGCGCCGCTTCCTGTGAATGGCTGCCGAAGTGCGCGAGGTAGAGCGTGCGGGCGTCCACATCACGCAGCGCGGCGATACTCTCGCGCCAGGCGGGCAGGTTGATGTCGGGCGGCGGGGTGGGCGCGCGGGGTGTCTGGCGCGGGTCCAGGCGGACGCCCCCCACGTCGCCCACGAAGAGGTCGTCGCCCACGTGGTAGGCGAGGTGATGGACCGCGTGCCCCGGCGTGTAGAGGGGCCGCACCTCCGCCTGGCCGATCTTCAGGCTCTCCCCGCCTTCCAACACCTTCAGGCGGTCCGGATCGATGGGCCGCATCTCGCCCCACAGGCGCTCCATCTGGTCGCCGTAAATCTGGCCCGCACTCGCCAGCAGCCGCTCGGGGCGCGACAGGTGGGCCGCGCCGCGCTCGTGGACGTAGGCGCGGGCCTTCGGCACCCGGTCCAGAATCGTGCCGGTCGCCCCCGCGTGGTCCAGGTGGATATGCGTGAGCAGCACGTGCCGCACGTCGGAGAGCGAGGCGCCCAGGTCGGACAGGCCCGCTTCCAGCGCGGGCAAGGTGCTGCCCGGCCCCACGTCCACAATCGCCAGCCCGTCCCCGGTGTCCAGCACGTGGGCGGCGATCACGCCCGGCACGTCCTGAAAGTTCAGGTCGATGCGCTGCGGGCCGGTCATGCGTTCCCCGTCAGGCGGGCCCCCGCCAGCAGGGCCGCCGCCACGTACTGCACCGCCGCGACCGCCCGGAGCACCCGCACATTCGGCACCGACCGCAGCACGCCGAAGGTCAGCGCCAGAATGAAGGTCGCGCTCAACACGATCAATGCCACCACCAGCCACAAGCCCATAGCCGAAGTGTACCAGGGGTCAGGAACGGCACGGGAAGCCGGTCCAGGCAGAAAGGCCTTTCCAGCCTCTCCCCTTTCCGGACCGTTACTCGCGCCGCTGGCCGCTGAGCTGGACCAGAGCGTCCCAGCGGTCGGGCTGGGCCGGGTCGTCCAGGGCGGCCTTGTTGCGGCCGGTGAAGCCGCATTTCTGGCAGCGGTGGAGGATGATCCAGCCTTTCTTGCCGCTCTGCTCGACGCCGACCGGAATCATCAGGCCGTGGCAGGTGCTGGCGCGGTCGCCGGGCAACACGTCCACGTGCAGCGAGTGCAGGCACTCCGGGCAGTGGTTGCGAACCGAGCCGTTCTGGAGGGGCTGCACCGCCGCGCCGCAGTTCGCGCAGGTAAAGGCGTTGTTGGTGCCCTGGACGGTGAACCGCCGCGCGGTCATGCCCGCCTCCCGCCGCGGGCCGCCCAGCGCGCATCGAGAAAGGCGCGGATACTGGGGACCGCCACCAGGCACATGCCCAGCAGCAGAAAGCCCACGCCCGCCAGGCTCACGATCCACCCCTGCCAGTTGCTGACGCCCGCCAGCATCCCGGCCACGAAGACCAGCAGGCCCGCGCACACGCTAAAGCCCACCGTCAGCCGCCATGCCCACACGCTGCCGCGCCACACCTGCCCCAGCAGCACGGCGGTCGCGCAGGCGTACAGCACATTCCGCGCGAGGTTGTCGGTGCTGCCCTGGAGCAGATGGCCGAAAAAGGGCGTGGTCGCCAGCATGAACAGGCCCGCCAGGACAGCCAGGGTGGGCGTGCGCCCCGCCCCGGCCAGGGCAGGGTCGAAGGGAGACGGGTCCGGCCCGCGCGTGGGAAGGCTCACCCCCGCATTCCAGCACAGGCGGCCCGGACGCACCAGGACGGGGGTCACGGGGCGGGGAGCGGGCGGCCCGGACGCTCGGCGGGTTCCGCGTCCGGTCGCGGCGCGGGGAGGGGCTGGCCCTCGGGCAGCCACCAGGGGGCGTGGATGGCTCCGGCCCGCGCCCACTCGAAGGCGAACATCCGCGCGTACTCGCTGACCGCGCCGGGGTCGCTGGTGGCGAGGGTGTATTCGCCCAGGCCCAGCCGCCCGAAGGAGGAATGGTGAAGGTTCTGGCTGCCGACGGTGAGCATCCGGCCGTCGATCAGCGCCGCCTTGGTGTGCAGGCCGCCCGCCGTGCCGTACCAGCGGGCCTGGACGTGGTCGGCCAGCCCCAGCGGGGCCAGTTCGGCGCGCAGACCGCGCAGGAAGGCCAGCGTCTCGGCCTGAAGCAGCGGGTCGTAGTCGAGCAGCAGCCGCAGCGTGACGCCCCGTTCGCGGATGGCCTGCGCTGCGGCCTGCCACACCGGGAGTTGCAGGGCGGGCGGACAGCCGTTCTCCTCGAAGAGGGCGCCGATGCAGCCCAGGGTGCCGCTGACCTGCGACTGCATCACGTCGATGCTGCTGTGGGCCGCCCCGAAGAGGGCCACCACGGTTTCGTCCGCGCCGGTGTACCCGTTGCGGCGGTAGAGGGGGTACACGCGCGCCTGCCCGGCGGCGGGGGCGGGCGCCGTCCAGACGGGCGGCAGGGGCGAGGTGGGGCGGCTGAAGGTGCAGTCCCGCCGCAGGGTGTCCGGTGTCGGCTCGGTCCGGCAGGTCAGCAAGTGACTGAGCGCCCACCCGTCCTGAAAGGCTGCGACCGCGTTCCGGGCGACCGGGCCGCGCACCCGCAGCGCCAGGTCCGTCAGGTCCAGGCCGTGCCCGCCGGGAGCGTCCGCTGGCAGGTGATAGAAGCTGATATTGAAACCCCCCGCCAGCACTGTCTCGCCGTCCTGCACCACGAGTTTGACGTGGCTGTGCGGCAGGCTGTAGGCGTAGTTGGCAATCTCCAGCCGCCAGCCGGGCACCGTGTCGCCGGTCAGGGGCACGCCCGCCGCCAGCAGGTGCCGGGCCGCGCTGTAGGCGCTGGCCGACGGATCGAGCAGCGCGTCGAGCCGGATCGAATTGCCCAGCATCACCCGCACGGTCAGGCCGTCCGGATGGCGTTCGGGGTGCTCGGCCACGTCCCGCCGCAGGGCCGCGATGGCCCGCGCGACCTCTGCGCCGGGGGCGTCCGGGCCGTCGTCCCAGATCATGTTGGCGATCAGCAGTTCGCGTCGCGTCCCGCGCAGTTGCGTCTCCAGCAGGTCGAAGCCGCCGTGCGGGGTGCGCGGCTGCGTGCTGTAGGCCGGGTCCGCCTGCGGAAAGTGCAGCAGGCCCTCGAAGCGGTTCCCGCAGCTCAGGGCCGCGCCCTCCCCCAGCGTGCGGTCATACAGCAGGCGGTCGAGGGGCGCTTCGGGCGGCGGACAGGTGTTCAGCCCCAGCCCGCCCAGCGCCGCGCGGTCGGGCGGCGGCAGCATGTTGCCCACCACCTCCAGCCCGGCCGGAAAGACCGGCCCGCGGGCGTGCGCGTCCGGCCACGGCCCGGCCAGCAACGCCAGGAAGGCGAGCGCCCAGGCGGCCAGACGGGTGGAGGGAACCGCACGCATCCTGGGCAGAGTATGCCCCGTCCAGCCGTTCCGGCGGAAACGCGGACCGCTCCCCATGACTGGGACTGGTAGCCTGCGGCATGAAGCTCATCAGCGTGAACATCGGCCAGCCCACCGCTGTCCAGATCGGCCAGCGCATGGCGGTGACGGGGATTTGCAAGCATCCAGTGCCCGGCCGGGTCAGGGTCACGGCGCAGGGGCTGGACGGGGATCACGTGCTGGACCGCAAGCATCACGGCGGTCCCGATCAGGCCGTCTACATCTACACCCGTGAGGACTACGACCACTGGGCCGAGGCCCTCGGCGCGGCGCTCGAACCCGGCACCTTCGGGGAGAATCTGCTGATCGGCGGGCTGGAGTCGGCCGGTGTGCAGGTGGGCGAACGCTTCCGGGTGGGGAGCGTGCTGCTGGAGGTCACGGCCCCGCGTATTCCCTGCGGCACCCTGGGCGCACGCATGGCGGACGCAGGCTTCGTGAAGCGGTTCGCGCGGGCACGCCGCCCCGGCTTCTATACCCGGGTACTGGAAGGGGGCGACCTGGGCCGGGGGGACGAGGTCACGCGCGCCCCCGCACCGGCAGAGGCCCCGACCATCGCGGAGCTCTTTGACCTGTGGTACGAGGACACGCCTTCCCGCGCGACGCTGGAACGGTATCTGCACTCCCCGCTGGCCGTCCGGCTCCGCCGCAACCTGGAGGAACGGCTGGCGGACGCCCGTTCCAGCTAGCAGCCGCAGCGGTTCAGCCCCGGCTCGCGGCCAGCGCCGCGTCCAGTCCAGCCTGGTACACGGCCACCGCCTCCTCGCCCAGCAGGTCACGGATGAGGTCTTGCAGGGCCTGCCGGTTCTCGCGCGCGGTGGCGGAACGGTAGATGTGCAGGCGGTCCAGGCACATGAATTCCTTCAGCATGCCGACTTTTTCTTCCGGTGTTGCCCGCGCGTAGTAGCCGAAGCTCCGGAGGTAGCGGGCGAAGGCGTCCAGGTAGATGCGGCTCGCCAGGTCACGCGGGAGGGCGTCCAGCGCCACGTTGATGAAGTTCATCAGCCCGCCGTTGCCGTGCGGTTCCCAGTGCAGGGACGCGGGGACGAGCAGGGGGAGAATCTCGATCACCTCGTCCCTGTTCAGCTCGCTGAACCATTCGGGGCGCAGCAGCTTGAAGTACGAGTTCTTGATCTCCAGTTTCAGCTCTTCCAGCCGGTCGGTGCCCGAAAGCCGGTAAATGAGCGCCCCTTCCCGGTAACGGGACGCCTTCAGCAGAAGCTTGCGGCATCTGGCCGGTTCGAGGCCGGACGCCAGCACGCTCTCCTCGAAGTCCCGCCACAGGGCATGCAAGCTTTCCAGCTCAGAGATTCCGCCGTCTCGCTCCATGCCCTGAATGATAGAGAACCCGGCCGTGCCCCGTTCAGACCCTCAGCCGGTCGCTGTATTCCTTGCGGAATTTCGCCACCTTCGGGGCGATCACGGCCATGCAGTAGGGCTGACGCGGGTTGTTGGCGTAAAAGTCCTGGTGGTAGTCCTCGGCCCCGTAGAACTCGCTGGCGGGTTCAATCGTGGTCACGATGGGCCGGTCAAAGATGTTTTGCCGGGTGAGTTCGTCGATCACCTCGCGCGTCTCGCGCTCCTGCTCGGCATTCAGCGGAAAGACGGCGCTGCGGTACTGGGTGCCCACGTCGGCCCCCTGGCGGTTGAGGCTGGTGGGGTCGTGCGTGGCGAAAAAGAGCCTCAGCAGGTCCTTGAAGCTGACCTGCAAGGGATCGAAGGTCACGCGCACCGCCTCGGCGTGTCCGGTCTGACCGCCACACACCGTCCGGTAGTCGGGGTTCGGCACGTGCCCGCCGATGTACCCGCTCTCCACCTTCGTCACGCCGCGCACGTCCTTCATGACGGCCTCGGTGCACCAGAAGCACCCCCCCGCGAAGATTGCCTGCTGCGTCTGTCCGCCCGTCTGTGATGAGGTCATAGGGGATTGTGGCTTTTTTAGCGTGTAGCTTGTGGCATGTGGCGTGTGGAGGGCTTAAGCCAATGCAAAAGCTTCTCTACAAGCCACAAGCCACAAGCCACGTGCCACAAGCCTCACTGCGTCAGCAGCCGCGCCGCCACCAGCACCACGATCAGCCCGTACATCACCTTCACGAAGCCGCTGCCGCGCAGCATCGCCATCCGGGCACCCAGCGTGGCGCCGAGAGCGTTGGCGGCCCCCATCGGCAGGCCGATCCACCAGACCATCTGCCCGCCGATCAGGAAGAACAGGAACGCGCCCAGGTTGGTGGCGAAGTTGATGGTGCGGGCGTTGCCGCTGGAGCGGACGAGGTTGAAGCCCACCAGCGTGAACAGGAACATCAGAAAGGTGCCGGTGCCGGGGCCGAGAAAGCCGTCGTACACGCCGATGATCAGGGCGCCGGGCAGCGTGAGGGCCAGCGTCCGGGGCGTCAGACCGGGATAGCGGTCCTCCAGGCCGAAGCGTTTGTTGACCAGCACCAGCACGCCCACGCCGAGAATCACCACGCCGACCAGCGTGCGGAAGGCATTCGGGTTCACGAAATGGACCAGGTAGGCGCCCAGCGCACTGCCAACCAGCGCCAGCGGAATCAGCCGCAGCACCAGCGCCTTCTCCACATGCCCCTTGCGCCAGTATTGAAAGGTCGCGCTGCCCGACCCGAAGATGGCGAGCAGCTTGTTGGTGGCGACCGCCTGCGCGGGCGAGAGGCCCATGAAAAACAGCGTCGGGAGCGTGATGGTGCCCCCGCCACCCGCCACCGCGTCGATGAATCCGGCGAGAAAGGCGAGGGGGAGGCCGTAGAGCAGGACTTCGGGCTGGGGCACGAAGGGGACTGTATCAGCCGGAGCAGCGTTCCAGCAGGTTCAGGTCGCGCTGGCCGTTCGCGTGTTGCGTGACCCGATACAGTTCGCTCTTTGACCACGAGAAGCCGGATTTGGCGAGGCTGCGCCATTCCAGCCCCTCGCCCAACCTCGGCGTGTCGAACTCGCCCATACCAGGTAAACCGACATTCGAGTACCGGATGCCTGATGTAAAAGACAGATATCCCAGCCAGCCACTCACCTTCCCCCGGTACAGCAACCGGACGGACTGCGTATTCGGGGAGAAGAACAGGATGCTGCGTCCGCTCTGGCAATGGAGCGTGACGGTATCGCTGTACGGCACACCGAGCGGCGAGAGGCGCGGCCCACCATCCGCCAGGGCAGAGGCAGGCAGCAGCGCAGCCAGAAGGCAACGCCCTTTCCGCATGGTCAGGATAAGGCCCTCTGCCCTTTGCCTCACTCCTGATCCTTCCCCAGCTCCGCTCCCCGGCGCGTGGCCGCCACGACCGCCCGCATCAGCGCGCCGCGCACGCCCGCCGCTTCCAGCACCTCCAGCCCGGCGATGGTGGTGCCGCCGGGGCTGGCGACCTCGTCCTTGAGCAGACCGGGGTGGGCACGCCCCTGGAGGAGTTCGCCGCTGGAGACGAGGAGCTTGGCGGCGAGTTCGTGCGCGAGGGCGCGGGGAAGGCCCATGCGGACGCCGCCGTCCGCGAGCGCCTCGGCAAACACGGCGGCGTAGGCGGGACCGGAAGCACTCATGCCCGTAAAGGCGTTGAACAGGTGTTCGGGGAGGTCGTACACGTCACCAACGGCGCCGAAGAGTTGCCGGGCAAACTCCAGGTCGCCTGCGCTCTCGGCCTCGCGCGGCGCGGTGATGGCCGTCTGGCTGAGGCCGATGGTGGCGGCGAGGTTGGGCATCACGCGCACAACGCGCTTGGTGCCCAGGCGGCGGGTCAGGGCTGCGGTGCTGACGCCCGCCATCGTGCTGATGTACCCGGCGTTTTCCTGCGCGAGCCAGTCGCTGATCTCGGAAAACACGCGCGGCTGGACGCTGATCAGGATGCGTTCGGCGTAGCGCAGGTCAGGCGGCGTGAGGTTCCGCGCCCCGGTGCGGGCGGCGAGTTCGGCAGCCCGGGTGCCGTTCGCGTCCAGCAGGCCGATCTCGCCTGCGGGCATCACGCCGCGCGAGGTGACGCCCTCCAGCAGGGCAAGGCCGAGTTTCCCGACGCCGACGATGGCGAGTCTCATGCGGGGAGTATAGGGGGACGCCCCCTGTCCTTCCGGGCAGGTGGGCCATACGACGAAGATTCCTGTGTGTTCAGGATGTATTCAGGAAACGTCCCGGCTCAGCGCCCGGTACGTCGCTGCCGCCGCAAGCCCGCCCGCCAGATACCACGTCACTGTCAGAAGCTGGGTCAGCGGCGGCTGTTCCCCCGGCTGGCGCCCCAGCCCGAGCGGTCGCGGCAGGAATACGGCGCCCAGTCCCGCCGCCAGGCCGAGGGAGGCCCCTCGGCGCGTCGCGTTCGCCGGGTCGCCCACGCCCACGAGGCCGTAATAGAGCGCATTCGACACGAGGTCGCTCGCCAGCGTCCAGCGGTAGAGGTCGTCACCGTGCGGCGGTTCCACGCCAGCGGCCCGCAGCGACTGACTGAGGGCACGTTCACCGATCACGTCCAGGCGGGGAGCGTGCGGCACCAGCCGCCGGGCGCCCTCGTTCAGCAGCGTCACCGTGACTGCCCCCGCGAGGCCACCGGCAACCAGAGGCAGCCACCGCTTGAGGGGGCTGGGCCTCTGTTCCGGCCTACCGTTCCTGTCGTTCTCGTCCATCCTCCATAAGTACAACCCCGGAAGGGCTGCACGCGGTTTTCTAAAGCGAAGGGACCCGGCGCGGCTCATCATCGTGCCCCGACCCCACAGGCCCTACACTCTCCCCCATGCTCGTGTACCACCTGCCCGGCACCTTTGGCACCCGCGAAGCCGACCTCGACCTGCTGTGGACGGCAGGCGCGACCGGCCTGGAGGAGCGCGCGGGCATCATCCGCGCCTACTTCGACGCCCGCACCGACCTGCCCCCCCAGGTTTCGGACGGCGACTGGCGCGAGGAGGCCGACCAGGACTGGCTGGCCGAGTTCAAACGGACGCTGCGCCCCGTGCGGGCAGGCCGCGTGACCATCGTGCCGCCGTGGCTGCGGGAGGAGGTGGAGGCTGGACAACTCCCGCTGGTGATCGAGCCGGGCATGGCCTTCGGGACGGGGCACCACGCGACGACGCGGCTGGCGGTGGAGGCGCTCTCGGACCTGAACCTCGCCACGCTCGGCCCGGAAGGAACGGGGGCGCGGGTGCTGGACGTGGGGACCGGGAGCGGCGTGCTGGCGATTGCGGCGGCGCTGCTGGGCGCGCGCTTCGCCTTCGGAGTGGACATCGACCCGATCACCATTCCGATTGCACGGGAAAACGCGGAAGTGAACGGCGTCCCGGCCGGGCGCGTGCGCTTCGAGGAGGGGACGCTGGGCGAGGATGCCCTCACCTTCCCCGAAGAAGACGTGGACGCCTACGACGTGCTGGTGGCGAACCTCTACGCGGAACTCCACGACCTGCTGGCCGGGGACTACGCCGCGCATCTCGTGCCGGGCGGTCCGCTGGTGCTGACCGGCATCCTGACCGTCAAGCTCCCGCTGGTGCGCGCGGCGCTGGAACGCGAGGGCTTCGGGGACGTGCAGGAAACGCTCGACGACGAGTGGGCGCTGGTGACGGCCCGCGCGCCGCTCTCGTGAGGCGGTCCTGATGGCGCCCCACCGCGTCCGGGTGGATGCCCTGGCCCCGCAAATGACGCTCGGCCCACGTGAGACCCGGCATCTGCACGTGCTGCGGCTGCGCGAAGGGGACGAGGTGCGCGTGTTCGACGGTCAGGGCACGGAGGCCGCCGCGACGCTCACGCGGCTGGAAGAAGCCCACGCCGTCCTGACGCTGGGCGAACGCCTCACCGGAGTTGCCGAGACGCCGCAACCCGTCACGCTGGCGGTGGCGCTGCTCAAGGGCGACAAGCTGGCGGACGTGGTCCGGGCGGCCACCGAACTGGGCGCGGCGCGGGTGCAACTGCTCGTCACCCGGCACGCCGACGCCCGCGAGATCGGGGCGCAGAAGTTGTTGCGGCTGCGCCGCGTGGCGGAGGAGGCCAGCAAGCAGTCCCGCCGCGCCGTCACGCCGGAGGTGCTGGCCCCCGTGCCTCTGGGCGAGCTGACCTGGCAAGGCAAGCTCTTCGTCGCGCAACCCGGCGCGACCGCCCGCCTCACCGACCACCTGACCTGGGACGCACCCGTCACGGTGCTGACCGGACCGGAAGGCGGCCTCTCGGACGCAGAGGTCGCGGCCCTCACCGCCAGAGGAGCCGTTGCCGTGACCCTCGGCCCCCGCATCCTGCGCGCGGAGACGGCCCCGGTGGCGCTGCTGGGGGCATTGGTGGCAACGGGAGTGTAGGCGTGGTGGAGAGGGCGCTCCTCCTCATTCCCCCTCCCTACAATGCGCCCATGCTTCCCACCCCCATCCGCCTGCTGCTGCTGGCGTGTCTGCTCGCGCCCGCGCTGACAGGCTGCCGCTATGCCTACGTTCCCCTGATTCCAAAACCGGTGGAGGTGACGCTCCCGACGCGCGTGACGGCCGCCACCCTGGTGCGCGAGGGGGACGCACTGGTGCTGCGGGCGCGGGTGGAGGGCCGCTTCACGCCGGGTTACCTGAGTGTCGCCTGGTTCGACGGGGCGCGCGAACTGGGGCGCGACAGCGTGTACCTCGACGCGGCGCAGCGGGACGCGACCTTCCGCCTCCCGGCGCCGAATCCCGGCGCGTACCGGGCGGTCCTCGCGTTTGACGGCACGGTGCTGCGGCAGATCGAACTGTATGAGGTGCTGCCTTGACCGGGCCTCTGGAGGGCACGCCGGTGGAGGGCGTGGTGGAGTGGACGCGCGGCACCCTCGACCGCTTCGTGTGGCACGGCGGCGAGGTGGTCCCTTACCGCGCCGAACCCTGGCCCGCCCCGGTGAACTACGGCTGCCTGCCCGGCACCCTCAACCCGGCCGACGGTGCGGAGGTGGACGCCGTGTGGCTGGGCACGCCCCTCGCGGTCGGTGAGCGCGTGACCGCCGTGCCCTCAGGCCTGCTGCGCCTCGCGGACGGGGATCACAAGGTGGTGTTCGGGAATCTGGAGGAACACCACGGCGGCGATGTGCTGGCCCTGCTCGCGTGGTTCCCACCTGAACGCGGCGCGCGGCTGGAGGGGCCGCAGGAAGCGGCGGCCTGGCTCGCGTCCCTGACGGCCGGGGGCTGAGGGAGCGTCAGTGCGGGCGGGCGGCGTCCTCGCGCTTCCAGTCCTGCACGATCAGCGCCGTCTGCTCTGCCACCCAGCGCAGCGCGTCACTGTTGGGGTAGGACACGGCGCCGTGATCCTCACGGGGCGACACGTACCGCTCGATGCCCTGCAAGCTGCCGTCCACCCGCAGGTTGGGCGTGACCTCGAAGAGATAGTTGACCAGGAAGCCCCCGCTGTCGCTGACCCGCGCGGGCAGGCGCTTGCTCTGCACCTCTAGGTTGCGCGCGACGTTCGGCCACACGATGTCCTTGCCGCGCAGCGAGTGGCCCGCCACGCGGAAGAGGTTGCAGGCCTCGGCGGGCGAGGGCCGCGCCGGGTCGTCCGGCAGCTCGCTCAGCGCGTCGCCGTGGTCGCTGTGCCACGCGGCGCAGATGCCGTCGAGGTCGATCTGGAGGGCGACCGGCTGCTCCGGCGTCACGCGGGCGAGGTGGTGCAGCCAGGCGACGCCCTGCGAATGCCCCAGCAGCACCACGCGGGGCCGCGCCGCACCCGGCCAGGCGGTCTGGAGGCGGAGGTAGTCCGACAGCAACGCCGGATACCCGCGCTGGGGGGTCTGGGCCCGGCGCGACATGAAGCTCTCGCTGGCGCTGGAGGCGTACCCGGCCGCCTCCACGCGGTACCCGGCGGCGGCGATGGTGTCCGCGACCCGGTCCACGGTCCCGCGCGCCGTGAGGTAATCCCAGTTGTCACGCGGCGCGGTGCAACCGGTCCCGCAGCGCCCCGACACCGCGAAAACCACCACGTCCGGGACAGGCCCCCCGAAGTCGAGGGCAGGAGTATGGGGCTGGGGCGGCCGCGTCAGGTTGGGCGCGCACGCTCCCAGGAACAGAGACACGGCGAGCAGGGCAGCAGGGAGCGGGGCGCGCATCGGGGAGACAGTGTAGGGTCCCGGGTGGCGGATGGGATGAAGCGTGTCTCCTATTCCCCCGGGGCCCCGGTGCGCGCCCGGTACAGCTTGGCCGGACGCCCGGCCAGGCCGTACTGATGGTCGAGGGAGGCCCGGCCCACCCGCACCAGATGTTCGAGGTAGCGCCACGCCGTCACCCGCGACAGGTGGGTGCGGTCCCCGACCTCCTCGGCACTCAGGGCGTCCTCCGCCCCCTCCAGCACCTGCGCGACCCGTTCGAGGGTATGAGGGTCGATGCCGCGCGGAAGAGGTTCCGGCGTGCTCCCACTCACACCCAGCAGGCGGTCAAGGTGCGACTGGTCGAGGGTGGCGCGCGGGGTACGGCGGGCGCGGTGGCGGGCGATCACCTCCGCCAGCCGGGCGCCCGTGAAAGGCTTGATCAGGTAATCGAAGGCACCCTGCGCCAGCGCGGTCCTCACGCTCGCCTCGTCGTCGGCGGCGGTGATCAGGGCCACGTCCGTCGTGCGCCCCTGCGCGCGCCAGTGGCGCAGCAGGCCCAGGCCACTCCCGTCGGGCAGATGCACGTCGAGCAGAATCAGGTCGGGGGCGAGGGCCTGGGCCAGCGCGTCGGCCTGCGCGAGCGTGGCCGCGCTGCCGACCACGTGCACGTCGGGGTCACGTTCGAGCAGGTCGCGGTTCACGCGGGCCACGCGCAGGTCGTCCTCGACCAGCAGCACGCGCACGCGGGTCATACCTGCTCCAGTCGCGCCGCCGGGGCGGTGGTCGGCGGGGGAAGGTTCACCTGAAAGACCGTGCAGCCCTCCCGACGGGTGGAGCGCATCTCGCCGCCCAGGGCCAGCACGCGGGCATGGACCCCCGCCAGACCGTAGCCTCGCCCCTCGCCCTTGCTGCTCGCGCCGCGTGTGAAGAGCCGGGCGGCGACCTCGGGGGGCACGCCGGGGCCGCTGTCCTCCACCTCGATCTGCGCCCCCTCGGGGTCCTCACCGATCAGGACGGTGACGGTGCCGGGCTGGCCGTTCAGCGCCTCGAAGGCGTTCTCGGTGAGGTTGCCGACCGCCGTCACCAGCGTATCCGCGTGCCGCTCCCAGGCGGGCGAGAGGCTGCTCTCGGGGGCGACCTGAAAGTCGATGCCCAGTTCCTGTGCCCGCTCGCGTTTTCCGGCCAGCAGCGCGACCAGTCGGGGCACCTGCACGTCGCGCAGCAGTTGGCGGAACTGCGCGCCCTGTTCGATCTCGGCGTCCAGCACGCGCAGCGCCTCGTCGGGGCGGCCCAGTTGCAGCAGGCCGGAGAGGACGTGCAGGCGGTTCTGATACTCGTGCGTCTGCGCCCGCAGCACGTCCACGAAGCCGCGCGCGTGCGTGAGTTCGTCGGCCAGGGCCAGCGCCTCGGCCCGGTCGCGGAAGCTGGCGACGAAGCCGCCGCTGAGGGGCTCCACGTTCGCCAGCACCGGCTGGCCGCGCAAGGTGAGTTCCACGTTCTGCTGCCGCACCGGCCCGGTGGCCGAGAGGTGCCCGGCGAGTTCCGGCCAGGCGGCGGCCAGCGGGGACGGGGGGGCCACCGGGGGCAGCATCTCGGCGGCGCGGTCGCTGACGAGCGTCATCCGGCCGCCCGCGTCCACCGCGATCACCCCCTCGCGGAGCGCGGCCAGGACCGCCCGGTGCTGCCCCACCAGCGCCGCGATCTGCTCGGGTTCGAGGTTCAGGATCTCGGCGCGCAGGCGGCGGGCGGCCCACACCGCGCCCACCGTGCCCAGCGCCAGGGCCAGCAGGAACCAGGGGGCCAGACTCAGCAGGGCCTGCGCCACCAGATGCCACACCTGCGGCATCAGGTAGCCGGTGCTGACCACGCCAACCACCTGCCCGCCCTGCCAGATGGGCACCTTGCCGCGCACGCTGACGCCCAGGCTGCCGCGCGCGACACTCACGACCTCATGCCCCGCGAACGGCTCCACGTTGTCGCCGCCCTCCATCGGTTGTCCCAGCCGCTCGGGCACCGGGTGGGCCAGCCGGATGCCCTGGCGGTTGCCCACCACGATGAAATCCGCCTCCGCCTCGTCGCGCAGGGCGTTGATCTGGGCGTTCAGCGCCGGATTCTGCATGCCCGCCGCCGCCGCCGCCACCACATTCGGGAGCCGCGCCACCAGGCGGCTGGCAGTGATGGCCCGCTCGCCCAGCCGTTCGCGCGCCTGCCCGTAGAGGGACGCGGTCTGCACCGCCACCAGCACCAGCGTCATCGCGCAGAGCACCAGCAGATGCAGGCGCACGAGGCGGCCCTGCAACCCCGGTCTGGCGTGTCGCGGTTCTCGGCGGGCAGAAAGCAGCATAGGCGTCCTGTCCCATTCTAGAGGCTGGCCGGGGCCCCGCCGGACTTGCGTACATTGCGTTCGGCGCCGTAAATAATGCTCACGAAAAAGTACGTGCGGCACGCAGAAAACCGCTTGTCTGACCGGGGCGCCGGGGAGTAAGGTGAGGCCGATCTCACAGCCCAGACCCGCGTGGCCGACCCCGGCCCGCCCCCCGGAGGAATTCATGAAAAAAGTGCTGTCCCTGGCCCTGCTCAGCCTCTTCACGCCCCTCGCCGCCGCGCAGGGCATCAACAATCTGCGGATCATGGCGCCCGCCAGCCCCGGCGGCGGCTGGGACCAGACCAGCCGCGCGATCCAGACGGTGCTCCAGGACCAGAACATCGTCAAGCCGGTGCAGGTGTTCAACGTGCCCGGCGCGGGCGGCACCATCGGCCTCGCGCAGCTCTACAACAGCAAGGGCGACGGCAACCTCTTGATGACGATGGGCCTGGTGATGGTCGGCGCGATCCAGACCAACAACAGCAAGGTGGACCTCAGCCGCGTCACGCCCATCGCCCGCCTGACCGGCGAGTACGAGGTGCTGGTGGTGCCCGCCTCCAGCCCCTACAAGACGATGCAGGACCTGGCCGCCGCCTGGAAGGCCAATCCCGGCGGGGTCGCCATCGCGGGGGGCAGCGCGGGCGGCACGGACCACATGCTGGTCGGCCTGCTCGCCAAGGAAGCGGGCGTGGACCCCCGGAAGATGAACTACGTGCCCTTCAGCGGCGGCGGCGAGACGCTGGCGGCGGTGCTGGGCAACCAGGTCGCGGCGGGCGTGGCCGGGTACGGCGAGTTCGAGGCGCAGATCAAGGCCGGGAAGCTGCGCGCCCTGGGCATCAGCGCGCCCAAGCGCCAGGCCGGGATTCCGGTGCCCACCTTCAAGGAGCAGGGCCTGAACGTGGACCTCGCCAACTGGCGCGGCATCGTGGCCCCTCCCGGCATCAGCGCCTCCGAAAAGGCCGCGCTGGTCGCCGCCCTGGACAAGATGCACGCCAGCAAGGAATGGAAGGACATGCTGGCGACCCGCAACTGGACCGACCTGTACCTCAGCGGCAGCAAGTTCGACGTGTACCTGAAGCTGGAGGCCAACCGTACCCGGAACATCCTGAAGGACATCGGCCTGGTCAAGTAAGCGCGTCGCGGCGGGGCGGCCCACATGGCCCGCCCCGCCCGCTTTTTCCCGTGTACCTGACGCCTGTCTGAAGGCGTGCCGTTCCTGAGGAGTGTTTATGTCAGATGTTCCCTCTCTCCCGCCCCGGGTCGCGCCCCCGGCCGCCCGGCGCGGTATCAGCGTGCCGGACCTGCTGGTCGCCCTGGGGGTCACGCTGCTCGGGGTGCTGCTGCTCGTGGGCAGCTTCCAGATTCCCTTCGGCATCAACGCGGTGATCGGCCCGCGCGTCTTTCCCCTGATCGTCAGTGTCGGGACGACGGTGATGGGCGTGCTGCTCACCGTGAACGCCCTGCGCGGCGACCGCGCCGAACCCGCCGCCGAGGAGGACACCGACCCGGACGCACCGGTGAATCTGGGGGCCGCCGGGATCATCCTGGGCGGTTTCCTGCTGGGCGCGGTGCTGCTGCCCACGCTGGGCTTCGTGCTGGGGACCGCCATCATGTATTTCAGCGTGGCGTTCGCCTTCGGGGAACGGCGCTGGGGACTGATGGTGTTCGTCTCGCTGGTCGTGGCCCTGGTCACCTACCTTGTCTTCACACACGGGCTGGGCCTGACGCTGCCGCCCGGCGTGCTGAAAGGGGTGCTGTAGATGGACGCGCTGCATTCCCTCTTCGCGGGCTTTGAAACCGCCCTCACGCCCCTGAACCTGCTGTGGGCCTTGATCGGCGTCACGCTCGGCACGCTGGTGGGCGTGCTGCCCGGAATCGGCCCGGCGCTGACGGTGGCGCTGCTGCTGCCGGTCACGGCCAAGCTCCCGCCCGTCAGCGCCTTCATCATGTTCGCGGGCATCTATTACGGCGGGATGTTCGGCGGCTCGACTACCTCGATCCTGCTGAACACGCCCGGCGAATCGAGTTCGATCATCACCGCGCTGGAGGGCAACAAGATGGCCCGCCGGGGCCGCGCCGCCGCCGCGCTCGCCACCGCCGCCATCGGTTCCTTCGTGGCAGGCACCATCGGGACCGCGCTGCTGACCTTCGCCGCCCCCGCCATCGCGGAGATCGCGGTGCAGATTCCGCCCAGCGCCAAGTTCGCCCTGATCATGCTGGCCTTCGTGACCATCAGCGCGACCTTCGGCGGCAGTCCGCTGCGGGGCCTGACCAGCCTGTTCCTGGGTCTGGCCGTCGGGCTGATCGGTACGGACCTCCAGAGCGGCCAGGCCCGCTTCACGCTGGGCTTCCCGGAACTGCTCGACGGCATCGACTTCATCACGGTGGTGATCGGCCTCTTCGCCATCGGGGAGACGCTGTACGTCGCCAGCCGCCTGCGGAGGGACAAGGGCAGCGTGATCAAGCTGGAGGGGGGTGCCAGCATGAGCCGCGAGGACTGGCGCCGGAGCTGGAAACCCTGGCTGCGCGGCACCGCCCTGGGCTTTCCCTTCGGCGCGATTCCGGCAGGCGGCGCGGAGATTCCCACCTTCCTGAGCTACACGCTGGAAAAGCGCCTGACCAGGCGTCCCGAGGAGTTCGGCAAGGGCGCCATCGAGGGCGTCGCCGGTCCCGAGGCGGCCAACAACGCCGCCGCCGCCGGGGTGCTGGTGCCGCTGCTCACGCTGGGCCTGCCGACCAGCGCGACCGCCGCGATCCTGCTGGCCGCCTTCCAGCAGTACGGCCTGCAACCGGGGCCGCTGCTGTTCGTGACGAACGGCGACCTCGTCTGGGGCCTGATCGCTTCTCTGTACATCGGCAACGTGATGCTGCTGGCGCTGAACCTGCCGCTGGCGCCGGTCTGGGCGCGGCTGCTGCTGATTCCCCGCCCCTTCCTGTACGCCGGGATTCTGGTGTTCTCGACGGTCGGCGTGTACAGCCTGAACAACAGCGTCTTCGACCTGTTCCTGCTGGCCCTCTTCGGCGTGATCGGGTACGGGATGCGCCGCTTCGACTTCCCGGTGACGCCCGCCATCATCGGCGTGATCCTGGGGCCGGTGGCCGAAGCCCAGTTCCGCACGGCCCTCCAGCAGAGCAACGGCGACTTCAGCATCTTCGCGCGGCAGCCCCTCACGGCGGGCATCCTGCTGATCGTGGCGATGGCGCTGATCCTGCCGCCCGTGCTGCGGATGCGCGCGGCGCGGAGGGCGGCCCTGCGGATGCGCCAGGAACCGGTGTAAAGACACCGGCCGAAGCCTGCCCCCTCCAAGACAGCACCCCCGGCTCACTCGGCCGGGGGTGTCGTGCAACTCCGTTTACTGCGCCTGGGCCTGCGACTTCGCTTCCTGGTAGCGGCGGGCGACCTCGTCCCAGTTCACCACGTTCCAGAAGGCCTTGAGGTAGTCGGGGCGCTTGTTCTGGTAGTTGAGGTAGTAGGCGTGTTCCCACACGTCCACGCCCAGGATCGGCGTGCCGCTGGCGCCCGCGATGGCCTCACCCATCAGCGGGTTGTCCTGGTTGGCGGTGCTGACGACGGCGAGCTTGCCACCGGGCTGCACGACCAGCCACGCCCAGCCCGACCCGAAGCGGCCCTTGGCGGCGTCCTCGAACTTCTCCTTGAAGGCGTCGAAGGAGCCGAAGGCGTCGTTGATCGCCTGGGCGAGTTCGCCGCTGGGCTGGCTGCTCTGGCCGTTGCCGCCGCGCATGACCGTCCAGAACAGGCTGTGGTTGGCGTGGCCGCCCGCGTTGTTGCGCAGGACGTTCTTCTTGTCGGCGGGCACCTCGTCCAGCCGCGTGATCAGCACCTCGACCGGCAGATCGGCAAATTCGGTGCCTTCCAGCGCCTTGTTCGCGTTGTCGATGTAGGTCTGGTGGTGCTTGGTGTGGTGAATCTCCATCGTCCGCGCGTCGATGTAGGGTTCGAGGGCGTCGTAGGCGTAGGGCAGCGGGGGCAGTTGGTAAGCCATGTTGGTGCTCCTTTCGGGCCGGGAGCCTCACCCACCGTGGATGAGGGCGGCAACGGTTCTCATCTTACCCGCGCCGGATGAGCCGGGAGGGCCTGCGCGGGCTTTAGGGAACGTTCAGGAGCCGAACAAGCCAGCGGCCCCCACCTCTTCAGGCAGGGGCCAGCGGACGGGCAGGCTTAGCGGACGCGGGCGAGGCCCTCTTTGGCGAGGGTGTAGTTGGGGCTGAGCTTCAGGGCCCGCTCGTAGTTCTCGCGGGCCTTGAGGCGGTCAGGGGCGAGGGTCCCCGCCCCGCGCTCGTAGCTGAGGCCCAGGTAGTAGGCGTACTCGGGGGTGGTGCTGCCCAGCGCGGCGGCGCGCGTCAGGTTCTCGCGGGCCGACTTCAGGTCACCGCCGTCGAGGTCCAGCCTTCCGAGGTAGTAGTAGAACTCGGGGTAGCGCAGCGGGTCGAGCTTTACCGCCTGCGCGAGCTGGGTCCGGGCGGTGGCCGGGTCCTGGCTGAGGTAGCTGACCACGCCGTACTGCCCGACCGCGTAGGCGTTGGTGGGGGCCAGGCGCGCGGCCTGCGCGGCCTCGGGCTTGGCGGCGACCGTGTTCCCGCTCAGGGCGAGGAGCTTGGCGTAGTACGCGCGGTTGTAGGCGTCGCTGGGCTTGGCGATCACGGCCTGCTGGAGACTGCCCAGCGCCGCCACCAGATTGCCGGTCGCGTAGTACATGTCCCCCAGATTGAAGAGGATCACGTCGTTGTCGGGGTTCAGGGCGCTGGCCTGCTTGAAGGCGTCGATGGCCTTGCCCGCGTCGCCCTGGAGGCGGTACACGCTGCCGCGTTCATTCCACAGCTTGCTGAGGTCCAGGTTCCGGTCATTGCCGGTCTGGGCCTGCGCGACCGTCTCGGCCTGGGTCAGCACGCGCAGCGCCTCGGCCAGGTTGCCAGTCACGCTGGCGCGGTCACTGGCCCCGATGAACTGCTGCTGGTACGCCTGTGACAGCGCGATGTACCCGCTGAGGTCGCCGGGGGCCGTCACCGTCAGGCGGCGCAACGTCTCGATGGCCGGGGCATACAGCCGCAGCCGCATCTGCGAGCGGCCCAGGCCCAGCAGCGCGTCGGTGTTCTTGGGATCAATCTCGGCGGCGGCGCGGAAGGCCACGTATGCCTGGTCGAACTTGCCCTGCTCGTAGTAGTAGTTGCCCAGCACCACGTAATTCGCGGCGGGGCGTGCGGGCCGTGCCGGGGCCGCCGCCGGAGCGGCCGGGGCGGGTGCAGGCTGAGCGGTGGCGGGAGCCGTCGGTTGCGTCTGTGCGGCTGCTCCGGTCAGGGTGGCTGCCGCGAGGAGCAGGCCGAGGGTACGTCGTTTCACTCAGAAACCTCCGGGATGAGGCTAACACCGCGCCCACGGGGGTGCAAGCCGCTGTGAGAGGCCGCCCGGTGAACGGTGGGCCACCCGGCGGCGGGTGAAGGAAGCATACACGCAGGGTAAGGGGCCGGTTTGACGGGCTTCTGACGCGGGCGGCGCGCCCCCTACACTGAAGGGCATGACCTCCCGACCTTCCCACCCGCGCCGCCTGGGCCTGACCGGCAGCATCGGCGCGGGCAAAAGCACGGTCGCTGGCCTGCTGCGCGCCCACGGCCTGACTGTCCTCGACGCCGACGCCGTGGCCCGCGAAGTCACGCACGACCCGGCGGTGTTGCGTGAGATCGGGGCGGCCTTTCCCGGCGTGGTGCGGGAAGGCGTGCTGGACCGCGCGGCCCTGGCCGAAGTCGCCTTCGCGGACCCGGCGCGGCTGGCCGTGCTGAACGCAATCACACACCCGCGCGTGCGGCAGAGGATGCTGGCGCTGGAGCAGGCCGCCGCCACACGCGGCGAGGGGTGGATCGTGCAGGACGTGCCCCTGCTGTTCGAGGGTGGCCTGGAGGCGCAGATGGACGCCGTGCTGGTGGTGGACGCGCCGCTGGCCCTGCGCCTGGCCCGCGTGACCGCCCGCAGCGGCCTGAGCGCCGAGGAGGTGCTGGCCCGCGACGCCCGGCAGATGCCCGCCGACGAGAAACGGAAGCGGGCAACCTTTGTGCTGGACAACAGCGGCGACCTGGCGGGGCTGGAGCGGCAGGTGGACGCGGCGCTGAGGGTGCTGGGCATCCAGGCGCCAGTCGCCAGCAGCCAGGAAGAAGAAAGCCCCAGCAACCGCTGAGGCTTTTCTTTCGCTGAACTGGCTTACGCCCCGGCCTTCTCCGGCTGACCACTGACGGCTGACGGCTGGCTCCCCAGCGCCGCCGCCACGAATCCCGCGAAGGGCGGGCTGGGCCGCATCGGGCGGCTCTTGAACTCCGGGTGGGCCTGGAGCGCCACGAAGAAGGGATGCTCGGGAATCTCGATGCTCTCCACCAGCCCCGCGCCGCGCCCCTCCACGCCGGGGGTCACGCCGCTGATCACCAGACCCGCGTCCTGAAGCTGCCCGGTGTAGGCCGGGTTCACCTCGAAGCGGTGGCGGTGGCGTTCCTTGACGGTGCCGCCCTGCGGGACGCCGTACAGCTCGGCGATTTTCGTTCCGGCGCGCAGTTCCATCGGCCAGTCGCCCAGGCGCATGGTGCCGCCCAGCCCCTCGACTTCGAGCTGTTCGGGCATCAGGTCGATCACCTTGTGAGGCGCGTAGGGGTCGAACTCGGCGGAGTTGGCCCCCGCAAGGCCCGCCTTGTTCCGGGCGTACTCGATCACCGCGATCTGCATTCCCAGACAGATGCCCAGGTAGGGCACGTCATGGGTGCGGGCGTACTCGGCGGCGCGCACCTTGCCCTCGATGCCGCGAATGCCGAAGCCGCCGGGCACCAGGATGCCGTCCGCGTCCCCCAGTTGCGCTTCCAGGTCGCCTTCGGCCAGTTCCTCGGCGTTCACCCACTTGATGTTCACGCGGGCGTCGTTGGCGATCCCGGCGTGGGTGAGCGATTCGAGCAGGCTGAGGTAGGCGTCGGGCATCTCGGTGTACTTGCCCGCGATGGCGATGGTGACCTCATTCTGCGGATGCTTCATCGTGCGGACGGCGTTCTGCCACACGCCCAGGTTGGGGTGGGTCCGCTCCAGGCCCAGCAGGTCCTCCACCGCCTTGCCGAGGCCCTGTTCCTCCAGCGCCAGCGGCAGCTCGTAGACGTGGCCCACGTCGTAGGAGGAGAAGACGCGGTTCTCGCGCACGGAGGTAAACAGAGCGATCTTGCGGGTAATGTCGGGCGGCAGCTTCTCCCTGGAGCGGACCATCACGATATCTGGGCTGATGCCGACCGAGCGGAGTTCGGCCACCGAGTGCTGCGTGGGCTTGGTCTTGAACTCGTTCGAGGTTCCCAGGTACGGCACCAGCGTGAGGTGGATGTAGAGAACGTTCTCGTCGCCCTCGTCGAACTTGAACTGCCGGATGGCTTCGAGGAAGGGCAGCGATTCGATGTCGCCCACGGTGCCGCCCACCTCGATCAGCACGATTTCCGCCCCGGCGTTCTCGCCCGCCCCGCGGATGCGGCGCTTGATCTCGTCGGTGACGTGCGGAATGACCTGCACCGTCTGCGAGAGGTAATCCCCGGCGCGTTCCTTGCGGATGACTTCCAGATACACCTGCCCGGTCGTGATGTTGCTGCCCGGCGGAATGTCGAGGTCGAGGAAGCGTTCGTAGTTGCCGATGTCGAGGTCGGTTTCCGCGCCCGAGGCGGTCACGAAGACCTCGCCGTGTTCATAGGGCCGCATGGTGCCCGCGTCGATGTTGATGTAGGGGTCGATCTTGACCGCCGTGACCTTATAACCGCGCGCCCGCAGCAGCGCCCCCAGGCTGGCGCTCGCCACGCCCTTGCCGAGGCTGCTGACCACGCCGCCCGTCACGAAGATGTATTTCATGTCTGAACACGAGCGCCTGACCCCTGCCTGGGGCCAAAAAGAAAAGCCGGGGCGCTCGGCCTCCGGGATTACAGGATAGCACGGGGGAGGGGGTGGGAGGCCGCCTCGCCCCCGGCCCTCCCCCACTCCGAACGCCTCAGACGGGTTCGGGCAACGCGGTGGGCAGGCCGCCTTCCCAGCGCAGCGGCGCGGCGTGGAGTTGCCGCTTGGTGCGCTCCTCGTTCCAGGCGTGAAAGACCAGGATGTCCTGGCCCCCCAACCGCGTGACACTGGCGTGGCCGGGACCGCGCAGGTGCCCGGCAGTGCGCAGCACGTTCGCGCCCGGTCGGGGCTCGGTCCAGGGCCCCAGCGGATGGTCCGCGACGGCGTGCCCGACGCCATACGTTTCGTTGGTCCAGGCGCCCCCCGAGTACAGCAGGTGGTAGCGGCCCCCCCGGTACAGCACGAAGGGACCTTCCAGGGTATGCCAGTCGTAGACGGCGCCGTACATGCTGCGGCCGCGCTGGTACACCTGCCAGTCACCGCTGGCGCGCAGGATGGTGCGCGGCTCGCCCAGCCGGGTCATGTCGTGGAGGGGCGCGGCGGCCAGCAGCGTGCCGGGCCGCTCGCCGCTCAGGTCGTCCCGCGCGTAGAACAGCCACCACGACCCGTCGGGCGCCTGGAAGGGGTGCGGGTCGATGGCGAACAGTTCCCCCGGCGTGAGGTTCAGCCCCAGATCACGAAAGGGGCCGAGTGGGTGCGGGGCCGCCGCCACCCGCAGATGGTGGCCTGCGTCCCCGTGCCCGGCGGAGTAGTACAGGTAAAAGGTATCTCCGGAACGCGCCACCTCGGGCGCCCAGTAGTCCAGCCGCTCCGGGCCGAGCGGTTCCAGCACCCCCCCGTGCGAGGTCCAGTGGACGAGGTCGGGCGAGGTCAGCACCTCGAACGCCCGCTGCCCCGCCTGGCCGTTCAGGCCCGTGCCGTAGGCGTAATAGGTGTCGTCCACAAGCAGCACGAAGGGGTCCGCGAAATTGCCGGGATACAGCGGCTCCTGGGGGAGGGGGCCGGAAGGGGCAGGTGGAGAGGGGTCGGTCATCGGTCAAGCCTTTCGGGAAACAGGGTCAGGGTGTCGGCGCCCGCTGGGGCGTGAGGGTCGGTCCCGCCACCTTCACCTTGCCGCCCGCGAAGGTCACGGGGTCGAGGCGCAGGCTGCGGTAGCCCACCGCGTCCCCGATCCGCCCGGCGGTCCAGGCGTGGTAGGCGAGCCAGGTTTTCCCCGCGCCGTCCTTGATCACCGCCTGGTGCCCGGGGCCCGCCACCGCACCCTTGCTGACCAGAATCGGGTTTTCCGGGGCCTTGCGGTAGGGGCCGGTGACGCGCGGTGCCGTCGCGTACCCCACCGCATACAGATCGCTGTCGTAGGGGCCAGCCGAGTACAGCAGGTAATACACGCCGCCCGAACGGTAGAGGGTGGGGGCCTCAATCACGTTCCCCTCCCACAGCGCGAAGTTGTGGATCAGCGGGGTCGCCTTGCCGGTGAGTTTCAGACCGTCCGCGCCGAGGGGCTGAATATAGATGTTCGTGGGCAGATTGCAGCAGTTGCCGTCGTTCTTCCACAGCAGATACCGCTGGCCGTCCACGTCCTGAAAGGGGCTGGGGTCGATGCTCCCGCCCTCGGCCTCCTGGCAGACCAGGGGCTTCCTGGACGTGTCCTTGAACGGCCCGGCGGGCGAGGTCGCTGTCGCCGCCCCGATGCACTGACGGCCACTCGCCCGGTCCGCCGCCGTGAAGTACAGGACAAAGTGGTTCCCGATATGGGCCACCTCCGGCGCCCAGGTTCGTCCGCCATTCGCCCAGTCCGGCAGCACCGGCAGGGCGTCGCCCGCCCGCTCCCAGTGGACCAGATCGCGGCTGACCACGTGCGGCACGTTGTCGTTGCCGCTGTTCGTCGAGTAGGCGTGGTAGGTGTTCCCCACCCGCAGGATGAAGGGGTCGGGGAAGTTCTCGTCGATGACCGGATTGCGGAAGGTGGCGGTGGTGGAGGGAGCGGGCCGCGTTGCCGCCGAGCCACTCCCACCTGCTCCGCTCGCGGAGGGAGCCAGCAGCGCCGCCAGGGTGAACGCCAGGGCGAGGCGGGGGATGGGGAAGCGTTTTGCCATGCTCACTCCTTGAGGCCGGTGGTGGAGAGGCCCGCTTCGAGGAACCGCTGCGCGACCAGATACGCGATCAGCGCGGGCACCGCCGCGAGGGTGGTGGAGGCCATCAGCTTGCCGTACTCGGTCACGTACCGCTGCGAGAAGGTGGTGATGCCGACCGGCAGCGTCATCTTGTCCACGTCCGTGACGGTATACAGCGGCCACAGGAAGTTGTTCCACGACCCCATGAAGGCGAACACGGCCAGCGTGACCAGCGAGGGAATGCTGAGCGGCAGGATGATCCGCGTCAGGATTTGCAGGCTGTTTGCCCCGTCGAGCCGCGCGGCCTCCTCCAGTTCGCGGGGAATCCCCATGAAGAACTGCCGCAGCAGAAAGACGCCGAACACGCCGCTGAGGCCCGGCCAGATCAGCGCGTGGTACGAATTGATCCAGTTGAAATTGAGCATCATGATGTACGTGGGAATCAGGGTCACGATGCCCGGAATCATCAGGCTGGACAGGATGAACCAGAACCAGGCGTTGCGCCCCGGAAAGCGCATCCGCGCCAGGGGATAGGCGGTCAGCGCGCACAGGGCGACGTGCAGCACCGTGAAGGCGGCGGCCACGAACAGCGAGTTCCAGGTCCAGCGCAGGATGTTGCCATCAGGCGAGGTCAGCACCTCGCGGTAGTTGTCGAGGGTGATGTTGTGCGGAATCCACTGCACCGGCGTGGCGATGGTGTCGGCCTCGGTCTTGAGAGACGTGCTGATCATCCAGTACACGGGCGCCAGGAACAGCACCGACAGCAGGCACAGCACGATAAAGCGCGGCAGGTCGCGCGGCATCCGGCGGCGCGGTGGGGCGGTCCGGGCAGAAGAGGTGGGAGCGAGGTCCGTCATGTCAGTCCCCCTTCACGTCCCGCGCCATCATGCGGAACTGCGCGGCGGTCAGCACCAGCATGAAGAGGCCGAACACGAAGCCCATCGCGGCGGCGCTGGAATACTGGGTGTTCGTAAAGGCCTCCTCGGTGATGTACTGAATCACGCTCTGGGTGGAGCGGTTCGGCCCCCCGTTGGTGATGATCAGCGACTGCCCGAACAGTTGGAAGGACGCCAGCGCGGTCGTGACCACCACGAACAGCGTGACCGGCGCCAGCATCGGCACCGTGATGTGGCGGAACTGCTGCCAGGGCGTCGCGCCGTCCAGCGAGGCCGCCTCGTACAGGCTCTGCGGCACGTTCCCCAGCGCCGCCAGGTACAGCGTCATGTTGAAGCCCACCGTCCACCACACCGTCCCGACCACGATGGGCACCCAGGCCAGCCCCTCGGTCGAGAGCCAGGGAATCGGCGGGGCACCCGTGAGAGCTTCCCGCGCCGCATTGACCAGCCCGATCTGGTTGTCGAACAGCCAGCGCCACAGGATGCCCATCACCGAGACGGTCAGGATGCCGGGCATGAAGAACACCGCCCGGAAAAAGGCCCGCCCGAAGATCGGCCGGTGCAGGAGGAGCGCCAGCCCCAGCGCCGCCGCCACCAGCAGCGGCACGCTGACCAGCGTGAAGAAGCCCGTGTTCCAGAGGGTCTTCCAGAAGAAATCGAACTGCGGCGTACCCGGCGTGAAGATGTTGCGGAAGAATTCGCCGCCCACGAAGGGCTGGCGCCCGCTCAGCAGGTCCCAGCGGTGCAGGCTGATGTACACCCCGTAGCCGATGGGATACACCGTGAACACGAAAAACAGCACCGCGTGCGGCAGCAGGTACAGGTAGGGTTCCAGGTTCGTGCGGCGCCGGGGCAGGGGCGCCGGGGCCGTCGTGGTCTGGGGGGGCGCCTGGGTGACGGTCATGCGGGGACACCTCGCGCGGAAGGGAAAAGGGACGCTGGCCCGGCCCCGCGTTCACGCCGGAACGGTGGGGGCCGGGCCGCTCACAGGCTTACTGGAAGTTCTTGCGGGCCTGCTCGATCTGCTTGTTGGACTCGCTCACGCCGTCGTTCAGCGCCTGCGCGACCGTCTTCTTGCCCAGGTAGGCCGCCTCCCAGGCCTGATCGAAGGGCGTCATCACCTGCCCCACCCAGGGGTAGCCGCTGGTGGCATACACGCTGTTCAGGCGGTCGAAGACGCCGCTGATCGGGTTGTTGGCGAACTGCGGGTTTTTCGCCACGACGGGCTGCGTCGGCAGGCTGCCGGTACTGGTCCAGGTGAGGTTCTGCGCGGGCTGCGTCAGCCACGACATGAAGACCAGCGCGGCCTTGCGCTTGTTGGCGTCGTACCCGGCGCGCTGCTTGGGCAGGGTCAGGTGGCTCGATCCGCCCCAGGCCGCGTCCCGCACGTTGCCGCCGATGCGCGGCATAAAGGTCACGCCGAAATTCATCTTCTGCTGCTCAAAGCGGTCGAGGTACCACTGGCCGCTGGGGAAGAAGCAGACCTTGCCCTGGCTGAAGGCGGCCAGCTCCGCCTCCTCGGTGCTGTTGGGCCGAGCGACGTGGTACTTCTGCACCAGGTCTACCAAAAACTGCACCGCGCTGATCGCCTGCGGGGAGTTGAAGGCGGCGTTCTCGTTCTGGTCCACCATCGACCCGCCGTTTTGCAGGATCGCCGCGTAGGCCGCGCGCGAGCCGACCCAGTTGTTGTAGAGGCTGACGCCCCAAGTGTCGAGGTTCTTGGGGTCGAAGCCCGCCTGGGTGGCGTTCTTGCCGTTCTTGTCCACGGTGCATTTCTGCACGGCCGCCAGGAAGTCGGCGCGGGTCCGGGGCGGCTTGTTGGGGTCCAGCCCGGCCTTCTTCATCAGGTCCTTGTTGTAGAACATCACGTAGGCGACGCTCGACACCGGGACGCCGTACGACTGCCCCTTGTAGTCCGCCGTGGCGAACAGCGGGCCGAAAAAGCGGCTCCGGTCGATGCCCGCCGCCTTCAGCTCGGCTGGGGACAGCGGCGAGACGGCCCCGCGCGCGATAAAGCCGGTGATCTGGTCCTCGTTGATCACGGCCACGTCGGGGGCGCGGCCCGAGGCGACCAGCGAGGGGAGCTGCTGCCAGGTCGTCGCCCAGGGTTGCGCCTGTGCCCGCACCTGGATGTTGGGGTGGGTGTCGTTGAACTTCTTGATCAGCCCCTCCATCACGGGCCGGTCCGGGCCGGTAAAGCCGTGCAGGAAGGTGAGCGTGACGTTCGGCCCGCTGTAGGTCTGGGCGCTGGCACCGCCCAGGACGAGCAGGGCCAGCAGGGTGGTCCGGCGCAGGGAAGCAGTCATAACGGTCAACCTCCTGAAGGGGGGTGGAGCGGCCCCGCCCCGGGCAGCACGCCCCGGACGGGCAAGACGGGTCGACCGAGGGCGCGGGTCGGCCAGTGAGCTAGACGAGTGTTCGTCTGGCAGCCTACACCCGCTCCTGAAGCGCGTCAAACGGGTCTATCCGCCGACGCTTCAGGCCGGGCGGCCCCGGATGCGTTCCAGCAGCGCCGTGTTCCGCTCCTCGCGCTGCCTGCCCGCCGCCTTTGCCCAGGCCGACGCCGAACCCACGGCGTAGAAGCGTTCGCGGGCGCGGGTGAGGGCCGTGTAGACGAGGTTGCGCGACAGCATCGGCATATGCGCCTCGTGCAGCACGCCGAGCACGGTGGGCCACTCGCTGCCCTGCGCGCGGTGGACGGTCAGGGCGTAGCCGAGTTGCAGGTTGAAGAGTTCCGCTCCCGCGAGTTCCACGATGTTGCCGTCGAAGTCCACCGTCAGGC
The DNA here is from genome assembly GCF_004758605.1 of Deinococcus metallilatus. Classification (NCBI taxonomy): domain Bacteria; kingdom Thermotogati; phylum Deinococcota; class Deinococci; order Deinococcales; family Deinococcaceae; genus Deinococcus; species Deinococcus metallilatus. Next base: position 1,252,118 of record NZ_CP038512.1, on the reverse strand, counting down.
GGTTCCCCTCGGCCTTGAGGACCGTCCCGATGGTGCCGTTGAAGACCTCATTGCCATAATCGTTCTTGGTCTGCACCACCATGTCGCCGGGCCGCGCCTCGCCGTCCGCGATACGGATGCCGCCCTGACCGGGGTTGAAGAGGGCCTGGAGGTGGGTGTTCAGCAGCTCCACACCCAGCGGCCCCTTTCGCATGGGCGTGAGCACCTGCACCTGTGTCGGCCCGCCGAGTTCGCGGACCATCAATGCGACGCGGCGCGCGCCCACGTCGGGTTCCGTCTCCGTCAGGTCCAGGCGCAGGTCGCCCCACTGCGGGGCCTGGCCGTGCAGCAGACCGTGCGCGGCGCGGATGATCGGGTTCTCGGCGGCCTGCCGGTACACGGTGCTGAGGCGGACGGTAGGGGCCGACTGCGCGATGGCGAGGAGCGGCAGCCCCGCATCCACCGGGGGGAGCTGATCGGTGTCGCCCACCAGCAGCACCCGCGCTCCGGGCGGGACGGCGGCGAGCAGCGAGAGCATCAGCGCGTCCCCCGTCATGCTCACCTCGTCCACGATCAGGAGGTCGTAGGGCGCGGGTTCGAGGTGGTTGTGCCGGAAGCCCGCCGGGCCGTATCCCAGCAGGCGGTGAATGGTGGAGGCGCTGCGGCCGGTGACTTCCCCCAGGCGGCGCGCGGCCTTGCCGGTGGGCGCACAGAGGCCGACCTCCAGCCCCAGTTTCTCCGCGAGGTCCGCGACAGCCCGCGTGGTCGTGCTTTTGCCCGTCCCGGGACCGCCGGTCAACACCACGAGGCGGTGGTCTTCGAGCAGATGCAGCACCTGCGCCTGTTCTTCCGACAGCCCCTTCGCGGCCCCGGCGGGCACGCTCCATTCATCGGCGGCGGGCGGCGTGGCGAGCAGGGTCCGGATGAGCTGGGCGAGCTTCTTCTCGGCCCGGAGGACGTGCGGAAGGTAGATGCGGGCGGAACCGTCCGGGGCGGGGTCGTCGGAGAGGCGGCCCAGTTCCACGGCGGTTTCCACCGCGAGGCGGGCCTGCTCCGGTGAAACGCGCGTGTAGTGGACAACCCCCCGCTCTGCCCGTTCGCGCGGCAGGAAGGAGTGCCCGCCCTGCTGCCCCGCCTGCTGAAGCGCGTACACGGCGGCGGCGGTCAGGCGGCGGGGGTCGTCGTGGGGAAGGCCCTGCGCGCTCCACAGCTTGTCGGCGGTCAGGAAGCCGATCCCCTCCACCTCGGTCAGCGCGAAGAGGTCGGCTTGCAGGCGTTCCAGCGCCGCCTCCCCGAAGTGCTTCACCGCCCGCTGCGCCTGCGAGATGCTGAGGCCCAGGCCCTGCAACCCGGCAAGCAGGCGGCGTTCCAGGCCCTGCTGCGACCAACTGGACACCATCTTGTGCAGCGTGCTTTGCGTGATGCCGGGCACTTGCAGCAGCTTTTCCGGTTCCTGTTCCAGCAGGTCGAAGGTGGCCGGACCAAACGTTTTGGCGATGCGCCCCGCCAGCACCTTGCCCACGCCGCCGACCCGGGCTTCGAGGTAGGCCGCCACGCCCGCTTCGGTCAGGTCGGCGGGTTGCGCCTCCAGCACCATGTTCAGCACGCGGTACTGGTAGCCGTACTCGCGGTGTTCTTCCATCAGCACTTCGGCGCTGAAGGTGTCCCCGGCCTCCAGCGGCGGCATCACGCCGATCACGGTGGCGTCGGGGTCCTCGCCTTCCGAGTTGCGAAGGCGGGCGGTCATCACGGTGAAGCCGCTCTCGGCGCGGAAACGGACCTTGTTCACGCCGCCCGTGACGCGGAAGGGTTCAGTGGGGGGCGCGGCAGTCATGGGAGAGAAGATAGCGCGGGGGTTCGGTTCTGTCAGGGACGAAGTGCGGTCCCAGAAAAGGCCGTTACAGCACGCCGTCGTAGATGTCGTCCAGGGAGAGTTCGGCGGCCAGGCAGGGAAGGGGAATCTGACCGCTTCCCGCGTATTCCAGCATGGTCCAGCGAGGGCCCTCGCGCTGATACACGTACACCCGGCGTTCGGTCTGCTCGACGATCAAGTACGTTTGGAGGGATGGCAGAGCGGTATAGGCGTGGTATTTGCCGTTGTGGTCGTTGTGCGCCGTGCTTTTCGAGAGGACTTCCACGAGGATGCAGGGGGCGACCTTGAAGCGGGCGTCGTCCTGACGGGGTTCGCAGGTCACGGTGGTGTCCGGGTAAAAGTATGAGAAGCCGTCCGCGGAGCGCACCCGCATGTCGGAGGTGTAGGCACGGCATCCCACCGCCAGGGCCAGGGGAAAGAGGCGGAAAAAGATATTCCCCACGATGCTGTCGTGCGCGTCACTTGTTCCCGCCTGCCCGTGCAGGGGATAGACGAACCCGTTCACGTACTCGCGCTTGACCGGGCTGTCCGGCTCGGTGCGGAGGTACTCCTCCACGCTCATGCGCTGGAAGGCGGGGTCAGACATGCCCACATGGTACGGTGCCTGGCTCGCCCCCGTGCTATTTTTTCCGTCATGCGCGTACTTCACACGGCAGATTTCCATGCCGGGCGGAATCTGCGGGGCCTCGACCGGACGCCGGAGGTGCATGAGGCGCTCTTAGAAATCGCCGGGCTGGCCCGCAGCGAGAAGGCCGACGTGGTGCTGGTTTCGGGCGATCTCTTCGACACCGTGAACCCGTCGGCGGAGGCCGAAGCCGCCGTGTTCGACTTTTTCCTGAGATTGCGTGACGCCGGGATTCCTGCCGTCGCCATCGCGGGGAACCACGACAGCGCCGCGCGGCTGCACGGCCTGGCCGGACTGCTGGGGTGGGTGGGCGTGCAACTGGTCGCGCAGCCGACCGCCAATCCGCTGGACCTGATCCGCACCGTGGAGACGCGCGGCGGGGAGCGGCTGACGGTGGGCGCCCTCCCCTTCCTGTCCGAGCGTCGCCTGGTCAAGGCGGCCGACGTGCTGGGCGGAGACGTGGGCGCGTGGCGGCAGAAGTACCGCGAGGGGATGGGTTTTTTCCTGCGCCGCATCGCGGAGGGGTTCCGGGGGGACAGCGTGAACATGCTGATGGCTCATGCCACGATGGACGGCGCGACCCCCAGCGGCAGTGAACGCACCATGCAGTTCGACCTGATGAACGCCTACACCCTCTCGCCGCTGCAACTCCCGGCCGGGGCGCAGTACGTGGCCCTGGGGCACGTCCACAAGCCGCAGAAGTCCAGCGAGATGCCGCTCGCGTACTACCCTGGCAGCGTCATCCAGCTCGATTTCGGTGAGGGCGGCGAGAAGAAACAGGTCAATCTGGTGGAGGTGGAGGCCGGGCGCCCCGCCCGCGTGACGCCGATTCCCCTGACCAGTGGGCGCGAACTGCGAACCGTGCGTGTGAAGCTCGATCAGGTCGAGTCCCGCCTGGCCGCCCTCGCGGGCTTCGGCGGGCTGGTGAAGGTGGTCGTGCAGGCCCCTGGCGGCACCGCCCTGCCCGGCCTGAAAGACCGCGTGCTGCGCCAGGTGCCCAATACCCTGGCGGTCGAGCTGGACGCCGTGCAGGACGATCTGGCCCTGCCAGAGCTGAAACGCGAGGGGCTGAGCCTGGCCGAACTGTACGAGCGTTTTCACAACGAGCGCCGGGGCGAACTGCCCACAGACCTGCGCGCCGCCTTCCACGAGGCGGACGAGGCGGCGCGGGGGGAAGCGGAGGAGGTGGTGGCGTGACTCGCTGCGCTCGTCGTCAGACCGTCAAACGGTCGAACCGTCAAAAGCTTTTGACGCCGTTTGCCGTTAGACAGTTAGACCTTTTGACCGTTAGACCCGCACCACAGGTGCGCCCATGAGGCCGCTCAGCCTGGAAGTCCAGGGCTTTACCTCCTTCCGGCAGCACACCGCGCTGGATTTCTCCGACCTGGAACTGTTCGCGCTGGTGGGGCCGACCGGGAGCGGCAAGTCGAGCCTGCTGGACGCGATGACCTTCGCGCTGTACGGCCATACGCCGCGGCTGGGCACCAAGGGGTTGGACGCGCTGATCTCGTCGGGGGAGCGGGGGCTGTCGGTCAGCCTGACCTTCGAGGCGGGCGGCGAGACGTACCGCGCGGCGCGCAGCAAGGGCCGCCGCCAGGCCGAGAACGAGGTGCGGCTGGAACGGCGCGAGGGGGGCCGCTGGGTGAACCTCAGCGATGGGGGCGTCGCGGCCGTGAACGACCGGATTCGCCGGGTGGTGGGCCTGGACTTCAAGACCTTCGCGCGCACGGTGCTGCTGCCGCAGGGCGAATTCAGCAAGCTGCTGCACGGCACCGGCAAGGAACGGCAGGCGCTGCTGGGCGAACTGATGGGCCTGGAGCACGTGGAGGCCATGCGCGTCTTCGCGGGCGACCGCGCCAAGGCGTTCAAGCACACGCTGGGCAGCCTCCACGCCCTGCTGGACGGCGAATACGCGGGCGTGACCGAGGAGGCGGTCAAGACTTTGCGGGCCGAACGCGAGGCGGTGGACGCCGAGGCCGAACGCCTGGCCGACACGCGCGAACGGCTCCAGGGGCAGGTCAACCGCCTGCGCGCGCTGGAAGGGGTCTGGACCGCCCGTGAGGACACGGCCCGCCGCCTGAACGTGCTGGAAACCCGCGCCGCCGGGGTGCGCGAGGGCGCCGCGCGGGCCGAGCGGGCGCGGCGCGTGGCGGGCGTGCTGCCGCTGCTGGATGCGGCGGAGCGGGCACGTATCGCCGCCGGGCGGGAGGCGGGCGAACGCGACCGGGCCGCTGCCGCCGAGGCCAGCGCCCGGCGGGCCGTGGACGCGGCGGCCGTGACGCTCGGGGCCGCCCAGGACGCCGAGGCCCGGATCCCCGACCTGGAGGCCCGCGAGGGCGCCCTGCGCGAAGCCGAGGCCGACGCCGCCCGCCTGAAACGCGCGGGGGGCACCCCGCAGACCACCCACGCCTCGCCCCTCCCCTGGGACGAGGACGCCCACTTTGCTGCGCGCGAGGCGGCGCAGAAGCTCGACAAGCTGCGGCAGGAGCGCATTCAGCTGGAGGCCCAGAAGGCGGCGCTGGAAGCGGGCCGCGAACGGCAACGAACCGAGCAGGCGCAGCAGGAGGCCCTCCAGCAGGAACAGAAGCGGGTCGAACGCGAGGGCAAACAGGCCAAGGCGGACTACGACCGCGCTCAGGCGGAGGTGCAGGCCGCCAGGCTGGAGGCGGGGCTGGCTGCCTACCACGCCCATCTGCACGTGGGCGAACCCTGCCCGCTGTGTGAGCAGACCGTGCGGGTGTTGCCCCGGGCGTCCGGCGTGGACCTCGCCGCGCTGGACCGGCAGGTGACGGCCCTGCAAGGCACGCTGGAAAACCGCCGCCTGCGGTACAAGGAAATCGGGCTGGAACTGGGGAACCTGAAGAAGTCCATCGAGGCCCGGACCGCCGAGCTGGCCGACTGGGAAGCGGCGCTGGAACAGCGCGAACTCGACCTCAAACAGCTTGAGGCGCAGATCAGCGGCGACCCGCACGACCTGGCGCTGCGTCTGCTCTCAGGGCTGGCGAAGCGGGTCCGGGCGGCGGGAACCGATCCGGCCCGCGAACGGCAGAAGCTGCTGGCGGAAGTGAAAGGCATCCGGGCCCGGCTGAACGAGGCGCAGACCACCCTCGCCCGCGCGCAGAGCGCCCATGCTGCGGCGCAGGCCACCCTGACTTCGGCCCGCAGCGCGGCGGAGAGCCGGGCCCGGGAGGCGGGGGAAGCGCAGGCGGCGCTGGAGGCGGCCCTCTCGGCACTCGCCCTCGATGCGGCCCAGGCCCGCGCCGCCGCCCTCCCCGAAGCGGATATCGCCGCCCTGGAGGCCGCCGCCCGGACTCACGCGGCCCAGGTTGAGCAGCTCCGGGCGCAACTCACGGAACTGGACCGGCAGCTCGGCCTGGAACCCTTCGACCCGGCCCAGCTCCGGCAGGCCGAACGCGACCTGATCGCCACCGACGCCGCCCTCAGCGCCGCGCGTGAGCGGGCGGGCCGCCTGGCCGAGCAGGAACGCAGCGCCCGCGAACGCCTGAAGCGCCGGGCCGAGATCGAGGCGCAGGCGGGGGACCTGGCCGCGAAGCTCGACACCTGGCAGACCCTCGCCAATACCCTGCGCGCCAACGAGTTCCAGCAGTACCTCCTGGCCGAAGTGGAGGCGCGGCTGCTGACGGGCGCGGGTACGCTGCTCTATGACATCAGCGACGGCCGTTACCGCCTCGCGCTGGAGGACGGCGAGTACGTCGTGCAGGACCTCTGGAACACCGGCGAGACGCGCGCCGTGAAGACCCTCTCGGGCGGCGAGACGTTCCTCGCCAGCCTCAGCCTCGCCATTGCGCTCAGTGATTACCTCGCCGGAAACAAGATTCTGGGCGCCCTGTTTCTGGATGAAGGCTTCGGCACGCTGGACCCGCAGGCGCTGGAAGCCGTCGCGGGTGCGCTGGAAAATCTGCGGACGCAGGGCCGCATGGTGGGCGTGGTGACGCACGTGGAGAGCCTGTCGGAGCGGCTGCCCAGCCGCCTGATCGTCACCAAGAGCGTGGCGGGCAGCAGCGTGCAGCGGCTGGACGGGTGAGAGAGGGAGAGACGAGTCAGATCAGGAGCAGACCTTCAAAAAGCTCAGGTTCGCTGCTGTCGACGCTCGACACTTAGCGTACGGTCTTCATCGTAAAGGTCTTCCAATTCTGACTCGTTCTCAGGTGCCTCGACAATGATCCACTGTTGACCGGTCATTGTGTCAAGGTCACCAACGCTTCCCCCTTCAACAAGCCACCGAGGTTCTAGGCGCCAGGAAAAACGGCCAAGCCAGCAGTCAAGGGTGACGTTAGCCTCTGTAGCTTCGAGCGTTGAAAGCAGTTGTGTGAACTTCCAGAGCCATATCGGCCAGTCGCCTTCAATTTCCTTGTAAGTCCCCCCAAAGAAAATAGACGGATATTGATACTTCGGCGCAGATTCGACCCAGAAGTTGTTGCGAAAGGGATACAGCTCATCGAAAGGAAAACGCGCTAGAGCCTGAAGGTTGACCTCTATGTCGGCGTTGCTGCGAGCATTGATATATCCATAGACGACAGAGCGTTGACCCATATGCCCTGAGTCTAGATAAATGGTGCAGCAGTCCTCACCGCCCCACCGCCTCCTCCCCCTGCCGGATGCTCAGCACGCGACTTGCGCCCGTCTGATCGGTCGTCACCCCCCACAGCGCGTGCGCGACTTCCATCGTCGCCTTCTGGTGAGTGACGAGCAGGAATTGCGCGCCCCGGGCCGAGAAGCGTTCCAGAAAGGCCGTGAAGCGGCGGATGTTCGCCTCGTCGAGCGGGGCGTCCACCTCATCGAGCACAGCGAGGGGCAACCCGCCTGCGCTGCCCTCCCCCCCCGCGTGGTTCAGGGCGAACAGGAACCCCAGGCCCGCCATCGTGCGCTCGCCCGCCGAGAGCAGGGTCATGGAGCGGGTGCGTTTGCCTTTGGGCTGCACGGCGAGGCGCAGGCCGGTCAGGCGGCCCGCCTCGTCCGCCTCCGGCTCCAGTTCGCCCTGACCGCCCAGCAGTTCGGCGGAATAGTCGCGGAAGGCGCTGTTGACGCGGCCAAAGGCGGCGCGGGTGGCCAGGCCCTCGGCGGTTTCCAGCTCGGTGAGGTGGGCGCGCAGCTCGGCGGCGGCGGCCTCCGCGTCGTTCAGTTCGCTGGTCAGGACCTCCAGCTCGGCAAGCTCGGCGGCGTGGTCGGCCTCCCCGCGGGCGTTCACCGGGCCGAGGCGGTCGAGTTCGGCGCGGGTGCGGTTCAGGTCCGCCGTCCATTCGCGGGGCGTACCGGGGGGGCTGCATCCGTCGGGGATGGGTTCCAGGCTCCCCTCGCGCCGGGCGATCAGCAGGCGGAGGTCTTCCAGGCGGGCGCGGGTCTTGTTCTGCTCCCCGATCAGGGAGGTATACGCCTGCGTGGCGGCGTCGCGTTCCTTCTCGGCGCGGTACAGCTCGTGTTCGTCCAGCGTGCCGAGGGCCGTCTCGCGGCGCTGGACCTCGGCGGCGGCGGCGGTCAGGTGGGCGTCCTGGGCCTCCGTCGCCCCTACAGTTGCAGCCAGGTGTTCGCGCAGGTCGGCGGCGCGGGCACGGGCGCTGCGGAAGGCCCGCCAGGCGGCGTCCAGTTCGCGGGCCAGCGCAAAGTTTTCCAGTGCGGCGCGTTCCCGCTCGCGGTGGCCCTCGGCGGCGGCGCGGGCTCCAAGCAGGGCGGCTTCCAGTTCGGCGGGGTCGGCGGTCGGTTGGTCCGGCCCGGAAGGGGCAGGGGTCTGAACAGCCAGGCGGGCCAGCAGCCGGTCGCGGTGGGTGGTCAGGCTGCGGACCTGCGCGTCCAGCTCGGTGACACGCTTCTCGGCGTCGCGCTCCTCGCGGGCGGCGCGTTCGCGGCTCGTCAGCAGGGCGTCGTGTCCGTCCGCGTCCCCGGCGAGAAGCGCCTGCACCTTCTGCCATTCGGCCTTGAGGCGGGCCGTCTGCCGGTCCACCTCCTCCAGTTCCGCGTCGATCTCCTGAAAGCGGCGCTGGTCGGCCAGCACGCTGAAGCCCGCGTCGCGCAGCCGTCCGCCAGTGATCGCGCCCCCCGCCTCCAGCAGTTCCCCTTCCAGCGTGACGAGGCGCGGACGGTTCGGGTGCGCGCGGGCGATCCGGTTTGCCGCGCGCAGGTCCTCCACCACCAGCGTGTCGGCCAGAATCGCCTCGCCCACCAGCGGCGGGTCGGTGGGGCACAGGTCCGCGAGGTTGCCGATCACCCCCGCCTCGCGCAGCAGCGGCCCGTCGCGGCGGGGCCGGGCGCGGATCAGGTCGAGGGGGAGGAAGGTCGCGCGCCCACCTGCGCGCTTGAGTTCCTCGATGATCATTCGGGCGTCCTCGCCGCTGCCCACGACGATCTGCTCCAGGCGGCGGCCCAGCGCGGCGGTCACGGCAGTCTCGTACTCGGCGGGGACGGTCAGCAGGTCGGCCACCGAGCCGACGATGCCGGGGTGGTCCAGCCGCAGGGCATTGCGCGCGCCCTCGCCATAGCGGGCGTAGGAGTTGAGGCTCTGTTCCAGCCGCTCGCGCTCACGGCGCAGGGGCAGGGCGCTGGCATTCAGCCGGGCGAGTTCGGAGGCGAGGTGCCGCTCGTGGGCCTGGGCCTCCGAGCGGCGGGCGGCCAGGGCGGCGTATCCGGCCTCGGCCTGCTGGCGGGCGTGGGTGGCGACCTCCAGGCGCTCGCGGGCAGCGGCCAGCGATTCCAGGGCAGCCTCCAGATTGCCCTCGGCGCGTTCGAGTTCGCTTCCCAGCGTCTCGCGGCTGGCGTCCACACGGGCAGCAGCCTCGGCGGCGCGGGCGGCCCGCTCACGGGCGCGGGTCAGGTCGGCATCCAGGGTTCGGGCGCGGCGCTCGGCGGCTTCGGCGTCCGTGCGGGCGGCGGTCACGGCCACTTCCAGCGCGGGGAGGTCGGGGGCCGCTCCGGCGGGCGGACTGCTGGGGAGGGAGGCCAACTCGGCGCGCAGCCGCTCAGCCTCGGCGCTGAGATGGTCCGCGTAGCGTTCGGCCTGGGCGTGGGCGTCACGGGCAGCGCGCAGGGCGTCGAGCGCCCCGGTAAAAGCGTCGGCACGGGCGCGGGCGTCGCCCACCGCCTCGCGGGCGGCCTCCACCCGGGCGGCGGCGGCCTGCACCCCGGTGGCAAGTTCGGCGCTGCGGGCCTCCAGCGCGTCGGCCTCAGCGCGGGCGGTAGCAATCTCGCGCCCCAGGGCCGTCTGCCGCTCACGTTTCAGGGCGTCTTCCAGGGTCAGCGCGCGCAGGCTGAGGTCACGGTGGGTGCGGGCATCACGGGCGGCCTGGGCCAGCCGTTCGACCCGGGCGGCCCGCTCCCCCTGCACCAGCCGGAGCTGCTCCAGATGGCCGTCTGCCTCGCGCAGCCGCGCCTCCGTCTCCTGGCGGGCCGAGACGGCGCGCGAGAGGCCCGCCGCCTCCTGCACGTAGCCCAGCAGGGTCCGCCCCTCGGCCTGCACGACGCCACTCACCTCGCCCTGCCCGATCACCGCCAGGCCCCCCGGGCCCAGCCCGGTGCCGCGCAAGGCCCCCTGCACGTCGCGGGCGCGGGCGGGGCGGCCGTTGAGGTCCTGTTCGCCGGTCCCGTCGCGGTAGACCCGGCGGGTGACGTTCACGCGGCCTTCCGCCGTCAGCAGTTCGACCTGCACTTCGGCCAGGCCCAGCGGCGCCTTTCCGCCGCTCCCGTGAAAGATCAGCTCCGTGCCGCGCCCCGCCCGCAGCTCGCGCGCCCGGGCCTGATGCGTGGCCCAGCGCAGCGCCTCCACGACGTTGCTCTTGCCGCTCCCGTTCGGCCCGATGACGGCCGACACGCCCGGCCCGAACTCCAGCCGGGTGCGGTCCGCGAAACTCTTGAAGCCTTGGAGGGTGATGCTCTGGAGCATGAGGGTCTAAAGGTCCGACGGTCTAACCGTCTAACGGCGGGGGACGAAGATGAGTGATTAGACGGTCAGACGGTTTGACCGTTGGACCGGCGCGCCGCGCCCTAATCCGCACAGTCCTGCCGCGTGTAAGGCTCGCGCACGTCGAGGTGCCCCAGGGTGTCTACGTTCTTGCCCCCCACCAGAAAGGTCACGTCCTGGCCGCCCTTCTCCAGCAGGGTCCGTGTCAGGGTACACAGCAGCATCCGCTCGCCGCTGGTGCCGTAGCGGAGTTTCAGGTAGGTGTCCGGCAGGTTCACGTAGTAGTGCGGGCCGCGCACCCAGACCTTGGGGGCCGCCGTCCCGTCCGGGACCAGGGGCAGCGAGCCGGACGCCTTGGGACCGTCCGCCCAGACGTTCAGCGCCGCCTGCGCCAGCGTGCCGGGGTTCTCCTGGGTAACCTGCACGGTGCGCGTCTCGGGCTTCATGGTCTGCACCTGGGCGTCACTGTAGTAGACCTTCACCTGCACGTCGCGCTTTTCTTCCAGTTCCAGCTTGGGCGCGGTAGGCGTCGCCGGGGGGCGCTGCACCTCCTGGTAGGCGTAGGCGGCGGCGGCCAGCAGGGCCAGACTCACCACGTTGAAGAAGGAAAAGAGCCGCCTCACTGGCCCGCTCCGTTCGCGCCGGGAGCGGCACGCCCGGCATTGGCGACGCGGGCGGTCAGGTAGGTGGCGACCGAGCGGGCCACCGCCACCGACATCGCCTGGAGGCGGTCATCCACGCCGAGCTTGGCGCGGTCCTCGGCATTGCCCGCCCAGCCGAGTTCCAGCAGCAGCGCGGCCTGCGGCGCCTCCCCCAGCGTCAGGGTGCGGGTGACGTTCTCGCTCTTGGCGGTGATGCCCCCGCCGCGCAGTTCGCCGCGCAGCAGTTCGCTGAGGCGGCGGGTCCCCCCCCCGTCCCCCACCGCGAGGTCGATATAGGGGGCCTGGGCGCCGCCCCGCACCGCGTTCACGATCTGCGCGCTGGCGCGCCCGGTCGGCTCGTACACCGTGACGCCGCCGCGCTGGGTGCCGGGAAAGCGGCCCAGGTCCAGCGCCAGGTACACGTCGCTGCGCCGGGCCAGGGCCAGCTTCTGGTTGAGGCCCAGCGCGGTCTGCGCGTCGCGGGTGAGTTTGACCTGCCACCCGGCCTTGTTCAGCAGTTCGGCGGCGCGGCGGGCCACTTCGAGCGTCACGTCGCGGCCCAGGCCATTCACGCGCGCCGGGTCCAGCACGATCAGCGGCCGCGAGATGCGCTCCAGCAGCGCCGGGCTGGTGTAGGGCACGCCCGGCCCCACGTCCACCACCAGCCGCGCGCCGCCGGGCCGCACCACCCGGTAGACCCGGTAGCCGCTGTTGGGCGGCAGGGTGAAACTGAGCTTCAGGTCGTCGCCGCTGCGGCTCACCTCCGCGAGCGGCACGAAGGCGCCCCGGGTCGTGTAGCGCCGCGCCTCGCCCTGGAGGCCCTTCAGGGTCACCGTCACCGTGGTGCCACGCAGTTCATCACTCACGGGCACGTCGCGGCTGAGATCCAGCACCAGGCGGTCACTGTCCTTGCCCGCGCGGCTGCTGACGCCCTGGAGTGTGGCCGGGACCAACCGGAAGTCGCCCGCCGCGTAGGTTGCCCCCAGACCGCGCGCCAGCGTGTCGAGCGGCAGGTAGAGGTTCCCGTTCACCAGGGTCGCGGTCCGCGCGGTGACCCGGTCGGTGTCGAGCTGCACGGTGTTGAAGTCGGTCGTGGCCCGCTGCTGGTCCTCGTCGATGGGCAGCAGCAGCGTGTGGCCGAAGCCCTCCACCCGCGCGATGCCGTTATCGCGGGTCACCTTCAGCACGCGGCCCAGCACCGTTTCACTCGCGTACTCCGCCCCGTACAGGTTGATGCTCTGCACCTGCTGCCCGGCCAGGTTCAGCTTGGTAAAGGCGATCTGCGCCCCCGCCAGCCCGGCACACAGCAGCGCCGCCGACAGCAGCAGCGGTTTGGAAGAACGCAGCCTCATAGCTCGCGCAGCTCCCGGCGCAGGGTCTTCTCGGCTTCGGCGCGGCGCTTGTCGTGCAGCTTCTTACCGCGCGCCAGGGCGAGTTCCACCTTGAAAACCCGGCCCTTCTGGTAGAGCCTGGTGGGCACCAGCGTCAGGCCCTTTTGCTCCAGCGCGCGCCTGAGCTTGCCGATCTCCTCGCGGTGCAGCAGCAGGCGGCGCGTCCGGCGCGGCTCGTGGTTGTTGTAGGTCGCTTCGGTGTAGGTCGGAATGTAGAGGCCCTCCAGCTCGATATTGCCGTTCGTCAGACGCGCGAAGGCGTCCCGGAAGTCCACGCCGCCTGCCCGGACGCTCTTGACCTCGCTGCCCGTCAGACTGATCCCCGCCTCGAAGCGCTCCAAAAGCTCATATTCGTGGTGGGCGCGGCGGTTCGTGTACACGCGGCGCATTCTAGCAGGGCCTCCGGGAAGGGCGCGGGGAAGGCCACAACAAAGGCCCCCGAGATCGCTCTCAGGGGCCGGACGTCCAGCCGGATGGGAATTCAGGGGGCGAGAGGGCTTACTTCAGGGCTTGAATCAGGTGCGCCAGAGCGGTGATCAGGCCCGCCGCCGCACTGAGGATCGCAACGATCTCAGCCGGTTTCAAGGGCCTTCTCCTCCGTTTCTCGCGCGTGGTAGAATGCCGTTGCGGTTTAGGCATGGCATCCACCCCCTTTCTGCACCCGGAGCGGCAACTCCGGGTGCTTTCGCATGGAGTTGCAGCCTCTCGCATATTCCCCTGTCATGCATCCCGTCCGGACTGGACAACGGCAGTCTACGGCATTGCCAGAAAGACCAGAAAGAAAAGCGCGTCCACTCACGCGACGCGCCTTTCCCACTCTCCCCTACTTCTGCGGCGGCTTGCTGGGCCGGACCTCGATGCGGCTGGGCAGCGTGCGCTCGGGCATGGCGAGCAGGTCGAGGGTGAGCCGCGCGATGTCCTCCGGCTGGATTTTCCACTCGTCGCCCTGGCCGGGCGTGTGGCCGTTAAAGTGCGTGGCGACGCTGCCGGGCATGATCTGCGTGACCTTGATCCCGTGCTGGCGCAGGTCGAGCATCAGCACTTCCGAGAGGCCGTTCAGGCCGAACTTGCTGGCGTTGTAGGCCGCGCCGCCCGCGAAGGGGTTCTTCCCCGCCAGGCTCGACAGCGTGAAGATGTAGCCGCCCCGGCGCTTGAGGGCGGGGAGCGCCGCCTTGACCGTGTAGAAGGCGCCGCTCAGGTTGGTGTCGATCACCTCCTGCCACTGCTCGATGGTCAGGTCCGTGACGTTGGCGAAGCGGCCCAGGCCCGCATTGACGAACAGCACGTCCAGCCCGCCGAAGGCCGCCACATGCGCGTCCACCGCCTGCTGAAGTGCTCGTGGGTCACGCACGTCGCACTGAACGCCGCGTGCACCCTGGCCGATCTGCCGGGCGGCGGCCTCCACCTCGTCCTGATGGCGGCTGGTGAGGGTGACGGCGTATCCGGCCCCGGCGAGGGCCTGCGCCACCGCGAAGCCGATGCCCTTGCTGGCGCCGGTCACGAAGGCACTCTTCATAGGGGCGCTGTTGCGGTTCTGGGCATCCTGCGTCATGCGGCGAAGCTAACACGCCCCGGCGGGTGGGCCAGGGCGGGTGAAGGGCGGCTCAAGCCGGGCAGACCGGGCGGGCACATGCCCCCCCTTCCCGCTCAGGGCAGTTTCTTGACGAGTTCGCCGTACAGGTAGTTGGCGGCCTCCGCCTGGTACTGCCAGAGGGTCAGCAGGCCGAACTGGTCGTTCAGGATGACGCGCTGGCCGCTGCCCAGGTCGAAGTCGAGGCGGGCCGTGAGCTTCGCCCAGGGCAGCAGGGCGTTCGGGGTGACCAGGACGGGCGTGACCTTGACCACCCCGGGCGTCTGTGCATCGGTCACGATGGTCGCGTTCGGATAGTGGCGCTTGATGGCCCCGGCCGAGTCGCGCTTCATGGCGGTGAGAATCCCAGCCCGCTGCTCGTCATTCACGATGTTCGGGTTCCCCTCGATCCGCGGGTCCAGAATCACATACTTCGCACCGGCGAGGGCGGCCGCACTCCAGGCGTTTCCGAGTGGAGCAGGCGGCGCGGCAGCGGCCTGGGCCAGGGCAGGCAGAGCGGAGGCACTCAGCAGGGTGGTCAGGATGGGGGCCAGGAAGCGTTTGTTCATGCGGCACAGTTCAACACACCCTGTCTGACGAACGGTGAAGCAGGCGTGAGCGTCGTCAGGCCCAGGCCACCTTTCCGTCATGTCACTTCACCGTGTCTGAAGGCTTGGCGGGAAGCCAGACCTGCCCCGGCCTTAGCATGGGCAGATGCAAGACCTGCTTGAGACGTTGCGCCGCCTGCGTGCCCCCGACGGTTGCCCCTGGGACCGGGAGCAGACCCACGAGTCGCTGCGCCCCTACCTGCTGGAAGAAGCCGCCGAGGCGGTGGACGCCGTCAGCGAGGGCAGCGCGGCGCTGGCGGGCGAGCTGGGCGACGTGCTGCTGCAAGTCGCCTTTCATTCCGTGATCGCGGAGGAGGCGGGCACCTTCGACTACGCGGACGTGGAGCGCGGCATCGTGGAGAAGCTGGTGCGGCGGCATCCGCACGTGTTTGGGGAAGTCCAGGTCGCGGACGCGGGCGAGGTGGTGGCGAACTGGGAAGCCATCAAGACTGCCGAACGCGGAGGCCGCCCCCGCAGCGCCGCCGACCGGGTACCCGCCGCGTTGGGGGCCCTGGCCCGCGAAGCCCAGGCGCAAAAGCTGGCGGGGCGGGAGAAGACCGGCCGGGCGGGCGTGGAGGCGGTCCTCCGCGACGCGCCGGAGACGGCGGAGGGGGTCGCGGAGGTCCTGGCGGCGGTGGTCGCCTGGGCGCGGGCCTGCGGTGTGGACGCCGAGATGGCCCTGCGGGAGCGCACCCACGCAGCCCTCGCGGCCCTGCCCGACCCGGAGGCGGGGGCGTGATGCCCCGTGGAGAACCGGACCCGCTCGACGCCGCGCTGGACGATCCCTGGGCGGTCTGGCTGGGGAGCCGCGCCCGCACGCCGCTGCATCTGCCCGAGTACCGCCGGGCCGCCGTCCTGGTCGCCCTGACCCGCGAGCCCGACCCGCGCGTGCTGCTGACCGTCCGCTCGGCGGACCTCCCCACCCACCGGGGGCAGATCAGCTTTCCGGGGGGCAGCCTCGAACCCTTTGAAACGCCCGTGCAGGGCGCCCTGCGCGAGGCCGAGGAGGAGGTGGGCCTCGACCCCCGTTCGGTCACGGTGCTGGGCGAACTCGACGACGTGTTCACGCCGGTCGGCTTCCACGTCACGCCGGTCCTGGCGCGTGTGCCCGCCGAGCCCCGCTTGACCCTCACGGCCGAGGTCGCGCAGATCATCACGCCGACGCTGGGCGAGTTGCGCGCCCTGCCGGTCATCCGCGAAACCCGTATCCTGCCGGACGGCCAGCGCGCGCCGCTGTACCGCTATCCCTGGCGCGGGCACGACATCTGGGGCATGACGGCCAAGGTGCTGCACGACCTGCTCCAGCAGGGCCCGTAAGCCGAAACACCCCCACCGCGCGGGTGAGGGTGCCGGGGGCCGCCGGGATCAGCGGGCGGGGCTGATGGTGATCTGGGCGTCGCGCTGGACGTTGTAGGTGTTCACGAAGGTGCGGTAGCCGGGCGCGATCAGCACGACCTCGTGGCTGCCACGGTTCACTTCGACGTTCAGGCTGCCGCCGCGGATAGTGCCGATCTCCTGGCCGTCCACGAACACGCGGGCGCCGTTCAGCGGGCTGCGGATGGCGAGCGTGTACTGGTTGCTCATCACCGGGGCGGGCGTGACCGCCTGCGCGAATTCGACGTTCAGGTTGGTGGTGGCACCGGCGCGGACCGAGATGGTCGTGGTGTAGTCGCGGAAGCCGGGGGCCTGCACCCGCACCGGGTAGGTGCCGGGGGCGATGTTGCTGAAGGTGGTGTTCGCGCTCCCCAGACGCTGGCCGTTCAGGATCACGGTCGCGTTGGGGACGTTGGTGCCCACGAACAGGCTGCCGGTCTGGACGGGGGTCCGGCCGACCACCGTGAAGAAGGCGGTGTCCGACACCCAGCTGTTCTGCGGAATGGGGTTCACGACGATGCTAAGCGCCTGCGCGAGCTGCTGCTGGCCGCGCGCCGTCACGGTGGCGAACTGGTCCTGCTGCGTCTTGAAGGAGCTGATCTGGTCGAGGTTCAGCGGCGTCAGGCTGGCGAGCGCCAGCACCTTGTTCAGGCCGATATCCGTCCCGACCGTGAAGGTGAAGTTGTCGCCGGGGGCGGGGAAGGTGGTGGTGGTGTTCGCCTTGACGAAGTTGCTGTCGCTCAGGCGGTTGGGGAGGATCTGGGTGACCTCGCCGGTCGCGTCCACGTTGAACAGGTACACGTAGGCGTCGCGGTTCACGGTGGTGCTGATGCGGATGTTCTCACCCACGCGGTAGGTGGGGTTGCCGTTGCCGCTGGGGTCCTGGTCCACCCGCACGCTGACGCTCAGGTCGGGCTGCGTGGGGTTCACGATGATGCTCTGGGCGCTGATCTTGGGGGCCGCGGCGGCGGTGCCCAGGAGCATCGCGGCGGGAATCATCAGAAGCTTTTTCATGTGGTACCTCCGAAAAAAAGGTTACGGGGAGCAACTTGACGGGCCATGAGCCACCCCGGGGGGAAACTTAATGGTGCTTCAGTTCACGGTCAGGAAGGTGATTTCCGTCTGACACGCCGTTTTTCAGCCGGAAAAAGTCAGCGGATGATCCTGGCGGGTTCCACGTTCGCCGCCCGGCGGGCCGGAATCAGGGCGGCGAGCAGCGTGGTTCCCAGGCCCACGGCGTTGACCCACAGCAGATCGGTCCAGCGCACCTCGACCGGCAGGGCCGTGATGAAGTACAGGTCGCCCGGGAGCTGGAAGGGCCGCACCGTGAAATACGCGCTGATGCCCAGGCCCAGCAGGTTGCCCAGCAGCAGGCCCCCCAGCCCCAGCAGCGCCCCCTCGATCAGAAAGGTCCGCGTGATCACCCCGCGCGTGGCGCCGATGGCCCGCAGGATGGCGATTTCCTGCGTCTTCTCGAACACGGCGAGCGTCAGCACGTTGGCGATCCCGAAGGCCGCGACGATCACGATCAGGAACACCACGAAGGCGATCACGCGCTTCTGGAGGGCGAGCTGGTCGAGCAGCGTGCCGTAGAGGCTCTGCCAGGGCAGCGCGGTGTAGGCGCGGGTGCGGGTGAGGTCGTTCCCCACCTGCGGCGCGGCGTCCGGGTCACGCAGCCGGAGCTGATAGCCGCTGATATTCCCGGTCCCCTGGAGCGCCTGGAGGGTTCCCAGGCTGGTAAAGGCGTAGCCGGAGTCGATCAGGTAGTTCCCGGTGTTGAAAACCCCCTTCACGCGCAGGACCACGCGGCGCTGCCCACTGTTCAGCAGCCGGACCTCGTCGCCGGTAAAGGCCCCGACGTTGCGGGCCAGCGCCGCACCCAGCAGCACCTCGTTCTGGCCCAGGGTCCGCAGCAGCGCGGCTTCCTGGGGGGCGAGTTGCAGGACGGTCGCCGCCCCCGGCGTCACGCCGAACAGGGTGGCGAAGTCCACCCCCGCCCCCTGCCCCTGCCTCGCCGGGCGGGTCAACAGGCCCTTGTCTCCCAGGAAGGGCACGAAGGCGAGCACGTGCGGGTCGGCCCGCATCTCGGCTTCCAGCGCCGGGTCGCGCGGGGTAGGCGTGAAGGCCACCAGGCTCAGGTGCGGGCTGGCGCGCAGCGTCGCGTCCACCAGCGCCCGCGTGAAGCCGTTCGTCAGGCTCAGCGCGGCGATCAGGACCATGACGCCCACCGCGATCCCCAGGATCGTCAGGAGGTTCTGGGTCCGCCTACGGGACAGGTGGGCGCGGGCGAGCGTCCAGGCGAGATCGGGGGAAGGAGAGGCCACGTCCCGGGGAGGATAACAGAGGTCGCCGGACGGACCACGCTGGAGGGGTCCGCTACAGGGCGACCGCAACGTCCGGTTTTGGAAGTGCTCGCCCCGGTCAACCCCTCAGTCAGCTTCGCTGACAGCTCCCCTGGGAGGGGAGCCAGGGACGCCATTCACCCTCCAGGAAGCCATTTCTGCTCCTCCCCTCTCAACGCCTGATGTGCAATAGAAAGCTCCTCGTCCCAGACGTGTTCTTTTGCTCCCTCCCCCCTTGCGGGGGACTCGTAGAGCTGCTTGCAGAGGGCTGGGGAGGGGGGTGGCGGGCGAAACTCGCCCTCGTGCCAGACGAGAAAAACTGTTCTGCATGTCCTGGCCGCCCGTCCCGCATTTCACATCAAGCGTCTTGAGGGGAGGTGGCCCGCAGGGTCGGACTCCCAGAGCGGCGCGGCAGAGGGGCTGAATGAGGCTGTGCGAGCTTAGCGACTTTGTGGTGGCCCTAGTCACGTTACGGGCTGGTGCCGTCCCCACCTCACTCCCCGGGATTCGCCCCGCTGAAACCGCCGGAGCAGCAAAAACCCGCGTGGAAGACCGGCTGGGTCAGGCCACGCGGGTGAGGGGACGGCGCTTCAGCGGACGGCGGTGATGCGGACCTGCCGCGCGCCGAACTGGATGGCCTGGCTGCGGGTGGACATCCAGACGTCCAGGCTGCCGGTCTTGCGCGCCGCCATCGTGTCTTCCACCGTGAAGACGCGGCCCCTGAACAGATTGTTGTACCGGCCGCTGAGGTCCTCGATCATGATCTTCGAGCCATAGGGGAACAGCCGCAGCATGTCGCGGCTCAGGGCGACCACGCCGCTACGGACGCGCGTGCCGGTCGCCGTAATGAAGGGCGTGGCGTCCGTCTGACCCGGCGTGCTGTTGTAGGCGGTGGCGCGCACGACGGCGCTGCGGCCCGTCCGGGTGGTGCTCCGGGCCAGATCCTCCTGGGCGAGCTGCACGGTGAGTGCCCGGGCCTGCGCCGCACGCGCTGCCTGGGTCTGGCCGCTCCGGTCCGCCTGCTGCACCGCGGCAGGGGCCGGAGTGGCGGACGCGGCCGGTGAAGTTGCAGGCTGGGCGGCCGCTGGGGTTGTGCTCGTGGGGACGGCAGGCGCCGGGGGTGTCAGGGCGTCACGAACCGCCTGGGCGACGAGACTGGGGGCGGGCAGCGCGGGGGTCGCGGCGGCGGTCCCGAGGGCAGACAGCAGGATGACACTCATCCAGCGGTTGAACGAATAGGGCATGCATTCTCCTGCGGCCATACCCTGCGGTAGGGCCGGGGGTTGGTGTGGAATGAGGAGCCGGGCTCTGCCTGACTCTCTGAGACATGAGCCTAAAGACCCTTCCTGGGAGCTTTCTGTGAAGGAAGGGTGACCCTTCTCATGCCCATTACCCAAACCCACCTCCGACTCAGGCCGGAAGTCTGCTTTTCTTTGTGTTCACCGCGAATAGATTATGAGCCAAATTCTAATCCTCTCATTTAACTTCTCATTAAAAGTTGCGAGAGAGGCGGCGAGGAAAGCGAAAAACAGGTGGCTCTTCCGCCAGGAGGCCTGGAGAAGGCCCCCGTTTTAGGTCGAATGGCTTAACCAAAGTGAACGAGGGGACACATCAGCGCCCCTCGCTCTGGCCAACTCCGAAATTTTCTCAGCTTCCTCTTATTTTTTCTCCTGGGGCTGCTCTTCCTCGCGGGGAGCGGCGGCCCAGCGGGAGAGGATTTCGGAGGCCACCTCGCGGTAAATCGGGGCGGCGAGTTGCGAGCCGTGGTACTCGATCTTGGCTCCGTGGACCATCACGGCGACCGTGATGCGCGGGGCATCGGCCGGGAAGAAGCCAGCGAAGACGCTGTCATAGAGGTTGCTGGCGTAGCCGTGTTCCCCCGCCACCTGGGCGGTGCCGGTCTTGCCTGCCAGGGCGTAGCCCTTGATTCCGGCCTGATGGGGAATACCCTCCTCGATCACGAACTGGAGCATCCGGCGGGTGGTGCGGGCGGTTTCGGGGCGCAGGACATCGCGCCGCTCGCCCGCCGGTTCCCCCTCCACCAGCCGGGGGGACACGTACAGGCCGTCGTTCGCCAGGCTGTTGTAGGCCGCCGCCAGTTGCAGGGTGGTGCTGCTCATGCCCTGCCCGAAGGCGTTGGTGGCGCGCACCAGATCGTCCCACTGGCGCAGGGGTTGCAGGCGGCCGGTGGCGGCCATGACGGTCGGGATGGCCACGTCGGTGCCGAAGCCGTATTGGCTGAGGTAACCGCGCATCCGCTCGGGGGCGAAGTGCTCCACGATGTGACTCATCCCCACGTTGCTGCTGTAGCGCAGCACCATCTGGGTGGTGAGGCTGCCGGGGTGCGGCACGGCGTCCCCGATGGTGCTGCCCCAGCGCCCGCCCACGTAGCGGCGCATCGGCGTGCTGTAGACCGTCTCAGGGGTGGTCAGCCCCTCGTTGAGCGCGGCGGCCACGACCAGGCCCTTGATGGTCGAACCCGGCTCGAACACGTCCAGAAAGGGCCGGTTGCGCCGCGTCTCGGGGCTGTAGGTCCGCCAGTTGTTGGGGTCGAAGGGCGGGTAGCTGGCCGCCGCCAGGATGCGGCCGGTGCGCGTTTCGAGCACGACCACCGAGCCGTACTCGCCCAGGTGCTTCGGGACGGCCTTGGCCAGCGCGGCCTCGGCGGCGGCCTGCACACCCGGGTCGAGGGTGAGCTTCAGGTTCTTGCCGCCCTCCAGCGCGTGGTTGTAGGCGTACTCCAGGCCTTCCAGACCGTCGGTCGCCCCCATCATGCCGAGCACCTGCCCGGCCAGTTGCCCCTGGGGATACACCCGCTTGCCGTTCACGCTGCGCGCCAGCACCGTCCCGTCAGCGGCGACGATGCTGCCGCGCGCCTGCACCACCGTGCGCTTCACGCCCTGGGGCACCCCCCACTCCAGTTGCGCGTAGGCCCACACCAGCGTCAGGAACAGGAGCAGGGCGATCACCTGCATCAGGCGGGAACGGTGATGAATCTTCACTTCCATACGGTCGTCACCTCCAGGGTGGTCTGCGCGGGAACAGGGGCAGGGGCGGGCAGCCCGCTGAGGTCCTGGGTGGTCTTGGGGGTTTCGGCAAAGCGGCGCATCCCGTTCTGCAAGGCCCAGTCCCGGATGTGCTGCGGATTGCTGAGGGCCTGCACGCGCAGTTCCAGTTCGTCCCGCTCGGTGGTCAGGGCGGCTTCGCGGTCCTGGGCGGCGCGGAGCGAGGGCCGCACGTCCTGCGTCAGCAGCCGCGCCCCCACCAGCATCAGGGCCAGCAGCAGATAGATGACGAGGTAGCGGATCGCGCGTGCCCGCCAGGTCGCGGCGCTCAGATCGAAGTGGGGCAGGATCACGGGGTCACCTCGGGGGTTCCCTGCTCGGGGGACAGCTTCTCGGCGGCGCGCAGTTTGGCGCTGCGTGCACGGGGGTTGCTGGCCTGCTCGGCCTCGCCCGCCTCTACCGGCCGCTTGGTCAGGGGCCTGAGCGCGGTGCTGCCACGCAGGAAACGCTTCACGATGCGGTCTTCGAGGGAGTGAAAGGAGATCACGGCCAGGCGACCACCGGGGGCGAGCAGCGCCTCGGCGGCCTGGAGGCCATCCCGCAGGGCGCCCAGCTCGTCATTGACGTGCACGCGCAGGGCCTGGAAGGTCCGGCGGGCCGGGTGAATGCCCCGGGAGAAGCCGGGATACGCCCGCTTGATGATCTCCGCGAGCTGCACGGTGCTCTCGATGGGCGCTTTCTCGCGCGCCTGCCCGATGGCCCGGGCGATGCGGCGCGAGTGGCGCTCCTCGCCGTACTCGTAGATCAGGGCCGCGAGGTCCTCCTCGGCATAGGTGTTCACCACGTCGGCGGCACTCTCGCCGGACTGGCTCATCCGCATGTCGAGCGGCGCGTCCGAGTGGTAGGAAAACCCGCGCCCCGCGTCGTCGAGCTGAAAACTGCTCACGCCGATGTCGAGCAGCACGCCGTCCACCCGCGTGACGCTGGCCCCGGCGAGCAGCTCCCGCATATCGCGGTAGTTGCCCTCCAGCACGGTCAGGTGGGGAAGGTGCGCCTCACGGGCGCGGTTCAGGGCGTAGGGGTCCTGGTCGATGCCGTAGACGGTCGCGCCCGCCGCCAGCAGCAGCCGGGTGTGCCCGGCGCCGCCCAGCGTGCCGTCGACGATCACGCGCCCGGGTCCAGGCGCGAGCGCCTCCAGCACCTCGGCGGCCAGCACCGGGGTGTGGGAAAGGGAGTCAGAGGGGGGAAGATCGGAAGCAGGATTCATGTTTGTCACGCCACGAAGTTGGCCAGAAGGTCGGGTTTCGGCGGGTCGTTCTGCACGGCCTGGATGGCCGCCTCCCAGCGTGCCGGGTTCCACAGTTCCAGCCGTCCGGGTGCGCCCGCCACGATCACGTCGCTGTCCAGGTCCGCAAAGGCCCGCAGCGTCTGCGGCACCGAAACCCGGCTCTGGTTGTCGAGCCGCGCCTTGTTCGCACCGGAATAGAAGAAGCGCACGAACGCCCGGGACTCCGCGTCCGTGAGCGGCAGGCCCTCCAGTTGCTCCTCCACGCGCCGCCAACTGGCGAGCGGAAAAACGTACAGGCAGCCCTCCATGCCGCGCGTGAGAATCATCCCGTCCTCGACAAATTCCCGAAAGGCGGGTGGAATGACCACACGGCCCTTGTCGTCGATGGTGTAGGGATACTCTCCGAACGGCAATCTCTCCTCTTCCCCACGTGCCTCCCACCGCCCGAAGCGGGAAGAGACATGTGTATAGCAGCCCAGGCATACGCTGTGGGCGCAGTTCGGGGCTGTGGTGGCGAGTGTAACAGTCCGGCCCACCTTTTACCACCGATTCCCACAATTCCCCCCACTTCTCCACCGGAATGGCCCTCCTTCCCCACACGTCCCCCCCGGAGAGCGTCCCTCGTCACTGAATTGATGGCGGTCAGCCCCCAGGAGATGCTGGCCGCTCTGTCTTTTTTCTTACTCGGCAACGGACGGGAAGGGTTCCGAAAAATGCCTTCCTCATGCAGAAATCTCTTGGGCCGATCTCCAGAGGTCACAGCCGGGCGAGTCGGAAAAAAGCGTAGGGGTGCAGCCGTGAAGAACCTTTCGGCGTGGTTCGGGAAAGGGAAAGCCTGAGCGCAGGCGAAAGCATCCCCGGTGGGACAAACCCCCACCCGCGTCCCCGTAGCCTCTGCCCATGCGGAACACGAATGCCATCACGGCCGGGGCAGTCCTGGCGGCGCTTGCGGTCGCCCTCGGTGCCTTCGGCGCCCATGCCCTCAAGACCCGGCTCGACCCCGCCATGCTCGCCAACTTCGAAACCGGCGTGCGTTATCAGATGTACGCGGCGCTGGCGCTGCTCGTGCTGGGCACCCAGGCCACGCAGCGCCGCGCCCCGGCGCTCCTGCTGGCGGGCGCGGTCATCTTCAGCGGCACCCTCTACATCCTGGCGCTGAGCAGCGCGCGTTGGCTGGGCGCGATCACGCCCATCGGTGGGGTGCTGCTGATCGCGGGCTTCGTGGTGGCGGCGCTGGACGCGCGGAGGTCGTAGGAGGAGGCCTGTTTCCCACCACCCACCCCCTCCGGACCACAACTGAACGCCGCCGCCCCACAGAGAGAGGCGGCGGGTTCTGCTGGTGCGGGGGGGCGATAAGCCGGGTTCTGTGGCCCACGGGTGTGGGGTCACGGTCATCTCTCTGGGACGCGCGTCGCCGCACGCCTCAAGCGACCATCCTGGCGGTCAGTGGGGCGGGCCGCCCCGTACCGCGCTGTCGGGTCTTGCACCGGATGGGGTTTACCAGCGCTTCCCGTCTCCGGGGAGCCTGGTGCGCTCTTACCGCACCGTTTCACCCTGACCACTCCCGTCCGCGCCCGGACTGTATGGAAGTGGCGGTCTGGTTTCTGTGGCACTGTCCTTCGGCTTCGCCGCTCTCCGCGCGCTGTGGCGCTCGCGCGGACGCTCGACTCGCCGACCAGCCGTTAGCTGGCATCCTGCCCTGCGGTGCCCGGACTTTCCTCACCTTCCGTGAAGAAGGCGCGACCGTGGACCCCCCCGCGTGGGACAGTCTAGCAAGCGTCAGTGGTCAGTAGAAAGGGGTCAGTGGGAGCAACAGCATCAGCATTCCGCTCCTGCTGCGCTTTTTCCAGAGACCACTCACCACTTCCCATATCACCCCCACCGCGCCAGCATCTCCCGCTCGGCCCGCTCCCAGACGTGGCGGGGCACCTGGGCGGGGTTCAGCAGGTCGTGCAGGTCGCGGGACGAGAGTTCGCGGTACTCGCCGGGGGCGAGGTCGCCCAGCCACAGGCCGCCGACGCGGTAACGCAGCAACCGGGTGACGGGGTGCCCGATGGCGTCCAGCATCCGGCGCACCTGGCGGTTACGGCCCTCGCCCAGCGTGACGAAGGCGCCGCCCTGCGCCGGGCGGGCGCTCAGGGCGCGGGCGGGGCCGTCCTCCAGTTCGACGCCTTCTTCCAGCCGCCGCAGTTCGGCTTCGGTGGGGACCTCGTCGCCCGCCGTCCAGGCCCGGTAGGCCTTCTCGTGGCCGTAGCGGGGATGCGTCAGCGTGAGGGTGAGCTGGCCGTCGGTGGTGAGCAGGAGCAGCCCTTCCGAATCCCTGTCCAGCCGCCCGACCGGATGCAGGCCGGGGATGGACGGCATGGCGGACAGCACGTTGCGGCGGCCGTACTCGTCGCGCGCGGTGGTGACGTATCCGGCGGGTTTGTACAGCAGGAAGGTGACACTTTCCAGCCCCGCCGTCTCGATCAGGGTGCCGTCCACCCGCACCTCATCAGCAGGCGTGACGGTGCGGCCGAGCGTGGCGACCTCGCCGTTCACGGTCACGCGGCCCGCGGTGATCAGCTCCTCGGCAGCGCGGCGCGAGGCGACCCCGGCGCGGGCGAGGCGCTTCTGGAGCCGCTCTCCCCCATCCGGCCCACGGCTGCCCGTCACAGGTGACTCCGGCGGGAGGGTGCGGCGAGGATGCCCGTCACGGCGGTCAGGGTCAGAACGGTCGCCAGCGTCAGCAGGGCCGTGCGGAGAGGCGCGGGCAGGGCGTCGCCCAGGCGCAGGACCGGCGGCACCAGCGCCGCGACCGTCAGCAGGTTCCCGGCCGCCAGCGCGAAGGCACTCAGGCTGTCCGGGCGGGTGCTGGCGGCCAGCAGGAACACGCTCCAGGCCACCACCAGGCCGCCCGCCGCCCGCGCCAGCCACAGCGGGGAGACGCCCACGACGGACGCCACCCCCGGGGACAGGAAATACAAGAACAACCCGGCTGGCAGGAACACCAGCGCGGTCAACCAGAAGGCGGCGCGCAACACGTCCCGCAGTGTACGCGGGAAGAGGGCCGCTGGCGGATGGCGGAAAGCAGAAGACGCTCGGGCTTTTGCCGCCGCGCTCCGGCCTTCTGCCCTAGACTGCCTCCCAATGCCAGTGATCGCCGTGGACAAACCCCTGGGCCTGACCTCTCACGACGTGGTGAACCGGGCGCGGCGCGCACGCGGAACGAAGCGGGTGGGGCACACCGGCACCCTGGACCCCCTCGCCACCGGGGTGCTGGTGCTGTGCGTGGACGACTCCACCAAACTGGTGCAGTTCATGGAGGCCGACAGCAAGGACTACCTCGCCTGGATCGCGCTGGGTGGCGCCTCCCCCACCCTGGACGCCGAGGGGCCGCTCACCGAGGCCTTGCCCGTCAAGCTTCCTTCTGAAGAGGAGGTGCGGGGCGTGCTGGCCGGGTTCGTGGGACCGCAACAGCAGGTGCCGCCGCAGTACAGCGCCATCCAGATCGGCGGGCAGCGGGCCTACGCGGTCGCACGGGCGGGGGGCGAACTGGACCTGCCCGCACGGAACGTCGTGATTCACTCGCTGGAATTGCTGGGGGTCTATGACCGCCTGGAGGACGCCCCACGGACCCTCTCATCTGGGCCGGAGGGCTGGGGGCCGGACGCGAACGGACGGGCCTTCGTCCTGCCCGAACCTTTGGGCGACTTTCCCACCCTGCTTATCCGCGCCAGTGTGGGCAGCGGGACGTACCTGCGCTCACTCGCGCGGGACGTGGGGGCCGCGCTCGGCGTGCCCGCCCACCTGACAGGCCTCGTCCGCACGCGCGTGGGCCGCTACGACTTGGCAGACAGCGTGAGCGTGGAAGACCTGGCGGAGGCCGAGGGAATCCCCGACCTCGCCGCTCTGGACCTGCCGAGGATCGAGGCCGACGAACGGCTGGCCCGTGAACTGCGGCAGGGCAAACGTCCGAAGTCGGGAGCCGTAGGGCGGTACGTGGTCATACTGAATGGCGAACTGGTCGCCGTCGTGGACGGGAACGGGGAGGAATTGCGGGTGGTGCGGGCTTGGGCGTGAGCCTCAGCTTTCCGCGAGCCACGCCAGAGCCGCGTTCAGAACGGAGTCTTTCCCGGTCTGGAATTCGGCCCAGGCAGTACTGACCGGAACATCCGGTTTGATGGGGCCTGCGAAGACCCGGCCAGTCCGGTCGGCATCCAGGGCGGTGGTGATCAGCAGGGCCGCGCCGCCGGGCAGCTCATAGAGACTGTTCGAGGTGGTGAGGCCGCGCGTGGGTTCTCCCAGCAGCCGGGTTCCCGGGCGGCCCAGGAACGACAACGTGATGATCTCACCGCTACTGGCGGTCAGGGGCGAAGTCAGAACGGCGACGGGGGCGGTGTCCGGCAGAGGCGGCAGCACGGCACTTTGCGTACGGCTCATCACTTCGCCGCCGAGGCTGGCCTCGCCCCCCGCATACCGCCAGGGCCAGCGCTCCTCGCCCTTCACGAACGCGCCCAGTTCGCCCTCGCCCGCCAGGGGACCGATGCCAGCGAGCATCGGCCACATGTTGCCCCCCAGGTTGAGGCGCAGGTCCACCACCCAGCGCGCGGCACCCCGGGCGGAGAGGTCCAGAAGAATGTCCTGCACCCGGTCCTGGTAGGCACCGCCACCCGTCAGAGTTCCCCCCAGGTCACAGTCGGGCAGGGTGACGAGGCCAATGCCGGGAGCCACCAGACGGCCCCGGGGTTCCGGCGGAATCACCCGGGCATCTTCCCGCGTCAGGGTCCGTGTTTGCCGCTGCCCCGCCCGTTCCACCTCAAGAGTCAGTGTGGCGTCTGGCAGGAGGCCTTCGTTTATGCCGGGGCCGACCGGGCGACCCTGGATACCGAGGATGCGGTCACCGGGCTGGAGTCCCGCGCGGGCGGCGGGACTTCCCGGCAGAACGAGCGCGATCACGCCGCCCGTAAAGTACAGGCCGATGATCCCCCGGTGAACGGTGCCCGCATCCGGGCGGCGCAGGTGGCTGTGCCCGTCTCGCAGGACGGCGAGCACGTGCCGGATGGCCGGGAAGGTGTCTTCTGCCGTCTGCGCTCCGGCACACATCGCCTGACATTCGTGCCGGACCTGCGCCCAGTCCACCCGGCCCGCGTGAAGGGCTTCGCGCCGGATGATCTCCAGGGCGCCGTTCAGGTACTGAGCAGGGTCAGCCAGCATACCCCGGCGCTGGCTCCACCTTCACCGCCCCGATCCCTTCCAGCCCTCCCGCCAGCGCCACCAGCCGCTCATCCTGTAGGGCGGGCGCGATGAACTGAATACCGACCGGCAGCCGCACCCCGTCCACCGTCTCGAACCCGGCGGGAACACTCAGCGCCGGGAGTCCCGCCAGGTTGACGGCGACGGTATCCACGTCGGCGGCGTACATGGCGAGCGGGTCTTGCGTCTTCTCGCCGCGCCGGAAGGCCGGGAAGGGGCTGGTGGGCGTCACCAGCACGTCCACCTCCCCAAAGGCCCGCGCGAAGTCCTGCGCGATCAGGCGGCGCACCTTCATCGCCTTGCTGTAATAGGCGTCGTAGTAGCCGCTGCTCAGAGCATAGGTGCCGAGCATGATCCGGCGCTTCACCTCGCGCCCGAAGCCCTCCTCGCGGGTGAGGGTCATGCTGCTCACGGCGTCGGGGGCGGGCACGCGCTCGCCGTAGACCATGCCGTCATAGCGGGCGAGGTTGGAGCTGGCTTCCGGCGTGGCGATCAGGTAGTAGGCGGCAATGGCGTGCTGAACTGTGGACACGCTCACCTCGGTCACGCTGGCCCCGGCATCACGCAGGGCGTCCAGGGTGGCGTTCAGGACCGCCTCCACGCCCGGCGTGTTGCCACCCAGCGCCTCGCGGATCACGCCGACCTTCAGGCCGCGCAGGTCGTCGGGGGTACCGGGCCGGAACGCCGGGGGCACGTCCAGGCTGGTCGCGTCGCGGGGATCGTGCCCGGCGATCACGTTCATCAGGAGGGCGAGGTCGGCCGCCGTGCGGGCAAAGGGGCCGATCTGGTCCAGACTGCTCGCGTAGGCCACCAGGCCATAACGGCTGACACGCCCATAGGTGGGCTTGAGGCCATAGATGCCCGTGAACGCGGCGGGCTGGCGCACGCTGCCACCCGTGTCGCTGCCGAGACTGACCGGGGTGAGGTTCGCCGCCACCGCCACGGCACTCCCGCCGCTGCTGCCGCCGGGCACACGCGCCGGGTCCCAGGGGTTAAGGGTGGGCTCGACGGCGCTGCTCTCGGTGCTGGACCCCATCGCGAACTCGTCCATGTTGGCCTTGCCGACGATCACCGCCCCGGCGGCGGTCAGGCGCTCGACGGCGGTCGCGTCGTAGGGCGAGACGTAGTTCGCCAGGATGCGGCTGCCGCAGGTCGTGCGGGTACCGGTCACGTTGAGGTTGTCCTTCACGACGATGGGCACGCCCGCCAGCGGCAGCGTCTCGCCCGCGTCCAGGCGGGCCCGCACCCGCGCGGCCTGTTCGCCCGCGCGGTCGTTCAGGCTGATCAGGGCATTCAGGTCGCGGGCGGCCTCCGCACGCAGGCGGGCGGCGTCCAGCAGCGCCTGTGGGGTCGTTTCGCGCGCCTGGACAGCGCGGGCAAGGTCGGTCGCGGTGGGCACATCTGGCATGGAGGGCAGTGTAGCGGCGCGGGGGGTGAGGGGAAGCGGGCCTGCTCAGCCGCGCAGCAGGTGCGAGAAGTCGGCGCCTTCCAGCGGGGGAAGATCGTCCAGGCCGGTCAGACCGAATTCCAGCAGAAAACGCTCGGTGGTGCCGTACAGGAGGGGTTGCCCCACCGCGTCGCTGCGGCCCACCACCTTCACCAGTTCCCGTTCCTGCAAGGTCACGACCGTGCCCGCGCTCCCGCCGCGCATCGCCTCGATCTCGGCCCGCGTGACGGGCTGGCGGTAGGCGATCACGGCCAGCACCTCCAGCGCGGCGGCGCTCAGCGGGGGCAGGGGGGGCGGCGCGAGCAGCGGCGCGAGGTGGGAAGAGAGGGCAGGCGGCACGACCAGCCGGTAACCACCCGCGACAGCCTCCACCTCGAACCCCAGCCCCGCGTCCCGCAGCGTCCCCGCGAAGGCCTCAAGCGCCCGCGCCGCCGCTTCCTCCGGCAGACCGAGCAGGTCCGCGACCTCGCGCCGGGTGACGGGCCGCCCGGCGGCCAGCAAGGCCGCGCCGATCAGGGCTTGCGGGTCAGGGGTCACGCGCCCCCGCGTGAGAAAGAGTGCAGCCGCTCCCGCAGCACGTAAACGGGCAGGGCTCCCTCGCGCAGCACCTCCAGCTCGTCTCCGTCCACGCGCACGACGGTACTCGCCAGCCCGCGCGCCGGAACGCCACCGTCGGGGAGCAGGAGCGGGGTCAGGCCGTAGGCTTTTGCTTCCGCGAAGGTGCGGGCGGCAGGCTGGCCGCTGGGGTTCAGGCTGGTGGTGGCGAGCAGGCCGCCGGAGGCGCGCAGCAGGGCCAGAGCGACCGGATGGTCCGGCACACGCAGGCCCACCCAGCCCCCCGGCGCGAGGTCGGGCGGACAGGCCGGGCTGGCGGGCAGCACCAGCGTGAGGGGACCGGGCCACAAGCCGGAGAGCGCGTCGAAGGCGGCGCCTCCCCGCGTGAGCGTGCGCGCGGTCGCCGCGTCCAGACACGACACCTGCACGGGCTTACCCGGTTCGCGGCCCTTCAGGGCGTACAGCCGCTCGCTGGCGTCTGGGCACGCGGCCAGGCCCCAGACCGTCTCGCTGGGGTAGCCGACCACGCCACCTGCCGCCAGCCATTCCGCCGCCCGCGCGATGGCTGCCGCGACCTCACCCGTGATGTGTGGCTGCTTGTTCATCCACGTTTCCTTCAGGCACAGTTCACCCGCCTTTGTGCCGCCCCTTGTAAGGCGGGCGCAAGACGCCCCGAACTATACTCGCGGTCATGCCGGTCTATGAATACCGCGTCCGGGACCGTTCCGGAAAGGTCCTGAAGTCCCAGATGGAGGCGGAGACCGCTGGCCAGGTCCGCGACGCCCTGCGCGCCAAAAACCTGCTGATCGTCGAGATCAAGCCTCCCAAGACTGGTCTGAACGCCGACGTGAAGATTCCTGGCCTGAGCGACCGCCCCCCCGGTCTGAAGCAGGTGGCGGTCTTCAGCAAACAGCTCGCCACGCTGATCAACGCGGGCGTGCCGCTGGTGCAGTCGCTGGCGATCCTGCAACGCCAACTGGAGAACAAGACTTTCCAGAACATCGTCAAGAGCATCCGCAGCGACGTGGAGAGCGGCACGCCGCTGAGCGAAGCGCTGGTCAAGCACCCCAAGGTCTTCAACCGGCTGTACATCAACCTGGTCCGGGCGGGCGAGACGAGTGGCACGCTCGACAGCATTCTGGAACGCATCGCCGCCTTTCAGGAAAAGGAACTCAGCCTGCGCGGCAAGATCAAGAGCGCGCTGACCTACCCGGTGGTGGTGCTGGTCTTCGCCATCGGGATCACGTACTTCCTGCTGACCACCATCGTGCCGCAGTTCGCCGGGATTCTGACGCAACTGAACGCGCCGCTGCCCCTGATCACCCGCCTCCTGATGGCCGTTTCGGATTTCCTGAAGCATTCCGGGCTGCTGATCTTCGTCTTCATCGCCGCGCTGGTCTTCGCCTACCGCTGGTACTACAAGACGCCGAAGGGGCGGCACGTGATCGACGATGTCAAACTGCGGCTGCCGGTGTTCGGGAATCTGCTTCAGAAAAGCGCGATCAGCTCGTTCGCGCGCACCTTCGGCCTGCTGATCAGCAGCGGCGTGAACATCATCGAAAGCCTGGAGATCACCAAGGGCACGGCGGGCAACGCCATTGTCGAAGACACCATCGAGAACGCCAAGAACGTGGTGATGGTCGGTGACCCGATGAGTGCGAGCCTCGCGACCAGCAAGGTCTTCCCGCCGATGGTGGTCAGCATGGTCGCCATCGGTGAGGAAACCGGCTCGCTCGACACCATGCTCGGCAAGGTCGGGGACTTCTACGACCGCGAGGTGGACGAGGCCGTCGCCAGTCTGACGGCCGCCATCGAGCCGCTGATGATCGTGTTCCTGGGCGGCATTGTGGGGACCATCGTGGCGGGCATGTTTTTGCCGATGTTCAGCATCATCGGGCAGCTCAGCAAGTAAACAAATGAATTTGGAAATGCCGCTCTTAAGCCCTGAATGTCAGCACCATCAGAAGTCCTCCCCCAGTGGGAGGCTTTTTCGCTTCTGAGGGCGTGTTTTAGAGTCTTTGTCGTAAAGATGACGTTGTTTTTGACCCTCTCCCCTGGTGAGACTTGCAAAGCTGCGAAGCAGAGAAGGCCTTGCGAAGCAAGGGGGGAGGGAGTCTTTTTTTGACCAATGCTCTAATGACCGGCTCAGCTTAACAACCCCGCTGACTTGGTCGGGACGAAATGACAGCACCCCTGCGGACAGGCTCGTTGAATCCGGCATCCATAGAGCAGCACGCCCGTCCCCGTGAGGAAAGGCGTGCTGCTGAGCGGAGCCGCGTGGCCCGCCTCCTCTACCCCTTGACGCTCCCGGCCAGCAGGCCGCGCACGAAGTAGCGGCCCAGCAGGATGTACACCAGCAGGGTCGGCAGCGCCGCGAGAATGGCGCCTGCCATGGGCAGGTTCCAGCTCACCGCCTGCCCGCCCGCGAGTTGCGAGAGCGCGTAGGTGACCGGCTGCGAAGAGGTGTTCGTGAGGGTCGCCGCGAACAGGAACTCGTTCCAGACCTGCGTGAATTCCCAGATCACCACGACCACGAAGGCGGGCACGCTCAGCGGCAGGATCACCTGGCGGTAGATGCTCCAGAAACCGGCCCCGTCGATGGTGGCGGCCTCGACCAGCGCGTCGGGCACCTCGGCGTAGTAGTTGCGGAAGATCAGGGTGGTGATCGGCAGGCCGTAGACGACGTGCGCCAGGATCAGGCCCCAGATGCTCCCGTATAGCCCCAGCGACTTCACGAACTGGAACAGCGGAATCAGCACCGCCTGGTACGGGATGAACATGCCGAACAGCATCAGCGCGAAGAGCGTATTCGCGCCCCGGAACTGCCACTTGGAGAGCGCGTAACCGTTCAGCGACCCCAGCAGCGCCGCCAGGATGGTGGACACCACCGCCAGGAACAGGCTGTTGCCGACATTCCCGCCGATCTTGCCCCACGCCTGCACGAAACTGTCCCAGTTCAGCAGGCGCGGCCACTGCCAGGTGGTCGCCAGGTTGATCGCGTCCGGCGTCTTGAGGGCGGTGGCGATCAGCAGGTAGATCGGCAGCAGGAAAAACAGCGCGGCGATCACCAGCAGGACATACAGGCCGACCCGGCCCAGCCCGGCCCGCCGAGGCACCGGCGCAGGCTGGACGGCCGAGGTAGGAACGGTGGTGGTCATGCGTGCCCCTCCTCGCTCCGGAACGCGCTCGCCAGGTAGGGCACGATCACGAACGCCACCAGGATCAGCAGAATCGTGCCGATGGCCGCTCCCAGCGCAAACTGGTTCTGGCGGAAGCTGGTGAGGTACATGTTCAGGGCGGGCACGCTGGTGTAGGTGTTGTCCGGCCCCGCCATCGCATACACCAGGTCGAAAATCTTGAGGCTGATGTGCCCGAGGATGATCATCGCGCTGAGGGTGATGGGCGCGAGCAGCGGAAAGATCACGAAGCGGTACATCCCCACGTCGCTCGCGCCATCCACCCGCGCCGCCTCACGCAGTTCCTCGGGGATGCCGCGCAGCCCGGCGAGGTAGAGCGCCATAGTGTAGCCGCTCATCTGCCACACGGCGGCGATGATGATGCCGATCAGGGCCAGGTTGAAGCCGTGTAATTCGGGTGCCGGGAGCAGCTTCACGTTCGGACCGACGAAGAGCGCCCAGCCCAGCAGCAGCGCGGCGCACAGCCCGGCGACGATGGTCCGGGTGCGGTCCCCGGTGCGGGCCGCGCGCACCGCCAGCCATACCAGCACCAGCCCGACGACGGCGGCGGTCAGCAGCGGCAGCTTGTTCCAGTCGAACTTCCAGATCGAGTCGGTGCTGCTCAGCCAGCCGAAGGTTCCGGACGGCAGGCCCAGCACGGTCGGGAACTGGTTGACGCCCCCCTGCGGTTGCAGCATCCAGCGCCAGATCGTGCCCGTCACGATGAAGCTGAGGCTCATCGGGAACAGGAAGATGGTCCGCCACAGCCCCTCGCCCCTGGGGTTGCGGTCGAGGATCAGCGCCAGCCCCAGGCCCAGCCCCAGGCACCCCAGGATGAAAAACAGCGTGAAGAAGATGGTGTTGACCAATTCCTGCCGGAAGCGCAGTTGCAGGAAGCCGGTGAACAGGTCGTGGTAGTTGGCGAGGCCCACCCAGCGGATGATGGGGTTGGTGGCCAACGCCTGCGCGGGGTCGTTGCCCCAGTCGGTCAGGCTGACGTACACCGTGCGCCCGATGAACCCGTACACGAACAGGGCGAGCAGCACCACGCTGGGCAGCAGCACCAGGATGGACCACAGGCGGTCACGCGAGAGGCCTTTCAGATGGGGTCACCTCCTTTCGGGGAAGCAGCGCGCGGTGCGCGGGACGCAGAAAAATCGCCGCGTCCTGCGTCCCGCGCACCGCGTCCCGGCTCTTACTTGCCGATGCCCGCGCGGTCCGCGAGCTGCTGCGCGGCGGCGGCGGCGCCCTGCGCGTTCTTGCTGGCGACGAACTGATCGATGATTGCGCCGAAGGCACTG
Organism: Deinococcus metallilatus; assembly: GCF_004758605.1. Lineage (NCBI taxonomy): Bacteria > Thermotogati > Deinococcota > Deinococci > Deinococcales > Deinococcaceae > Deinococcus > Deinococcus metallilatus. The sequence continues at coordinate 1,217,799 of NZ_CP038512.1, read as the reverse complement.
GTGAAGCTCTCGGGCGCGACCGCGCCGTGAACCATGCTGCCCACGATCTTGTTGGTCTTCCAGTCGGCGGCGGCGCTCTTGCTGTAGGTGCCGTACTTGCTGAGGTCGCTGTCGGTGCGCGCGGCGATGCTGCCCTTGAGGGGGTTGAAGGTGTCCTGACCCTGCTTGCTGCCCACCAGCTTCAGCCAGTTGATCGCCTCGGTGCGGTCCTTGGCGCCCTTGGGCAGCCCGAAGGAGTCGGCCAGCATCACGAAGGTGCCGCGCGTGTCGGGGGTGGGGGCCCAGCCGAACCCGGTGTTGGGTGCGAGTTTCTTGGTGGTCGTGAAGTACCCGGCCGCCCAGTCGCCCATGATGTTGAAGGCGCTGGTGCCGTCCGCGATGCGGTCAGACGCCTGCTGCCAGCTCAGGCCGCTGGCGTCCTTGTTGGCGCAGTCCATCACCTTGCCGAAGTTGGTAAAGCCCTGGACCACCCGGGGATCGGTGAACTTGAGCTTCCCGGCCCACAGGTCCCGCCAGCCCTGCGGCCCCAGGGTCCCGATCATCACGTTTTCCCAGAGGTGCTGCTGCGTCCAGTTCTCCCCGACGACCAGCGGCGCGGCGACGCCCTTGGCCTTGAGCTTGGCGCAGGTGCCCAGGAATTCGGCCCAGGTCTTGGGCGGCGTGACGCCCCAGGCCTTGAGTTTGGCGGGGTTGTACCACATCACGTTGCTGCGGTGGACGTTGACGGGCACGCTCCAGATGCCGCCCTTGGCGGAGATCAGATCGATCACGTCCTGGGGCAGCACCTTGTTCCAGCCCTCGGCCTTGAACAGGCTGCTGAGGTCCTCCATGCGGTTCGCCACCACCCAGGTGCCGATCAGTTCCTGCCCGGCGTGGACCTGGAAGGAGTCGGGGGGCGTGCCGCCCAGCATGCGGGTCTTCAGGACGGCCTTGGCGTTGGTGCCCGCGCCGCCCGCCACCGTGGCGTCGATCACGTCCACGCCGGGGTACTTCTGCTTGTACAGCTTGATCAGCGCGTCCTTGGCGGGCGCCTCGTCCCCCGACCACCAGGAGAAGATTTCCAGCTTGCCCGCCGCGGCGGCGGTGGACGTGACGGCGAGGGCGGCGGCGATCAGAAGTGCCTTCTTGATCTGAATACGGTTCATGAGGTTCCTCCGAGGGAAAAGGGAAAGGCGGGAGCAGCAGGCGAGGCGGGCGGCGGAACGTGGGGGGGTCCCCGGCCCGCCGCGACCCGGTACAGGTGCCGCAGCCCGGTGGGCGTAAAGAGATGGTCGAGGAGCATCGCCCCCGCGCCCAGCACCGCCGCGTCGGCTCCGAGCGTGCTGAGGTCGATGAGGGCCCGGTCGGCGTTGATCCGCATGGTGCGGCTGAGCGCACTCTCGCGGACGGCGTGCAGGAACACCTCGCCCGCCTGCGCGAGCCGCCCGCCGATCACGACCGCGCTGGGGTTGAAGAGGTTCAGCGCGGTGCTGATCGCCAGGCCCAGATGGTGCCCGGCCTCGGCCCAGACCGCCCGCGCCAGCGGGTCCGTGTTCGCCTGGGCGATCAGGTCCGCGAGGGTGAGGGAATCGGGCAGCGCGGTGGGGATTCCGGCGGCGCGGCGGGCGGCGGCCGTCTCCACCAGCACCTGCGCCGCCGCGTAGCTCTCCAGGCTGCCGGGGTTGCCGCTGCGGCCCACCGGCCCCTGCTCGTTGATGCTGATGTGCCCGATCTCGCCCGCGCCGCCCCGCACGCCCCGGTGCAGCCGCCCGCCCAGCAGCACGCCCGCCCCGATCCCGGTCGCGGCCTTCACGTAGATCAGGTCGAGCGCCCCCCGGTGCGCGCCAAAGCGAGTCTCGGCCAGCGCCCCCAGATTCGCGTCGTTGTCCACGCGGGTGGGCAGGCCCAGCGCCTTCTCCAGCCCCGCCATCACGTTCTCCCCGTCCCAGCCGGGCATGTTGGGCGGCTGCACGACGCGGCCCGTCGCATGGTCCACCGGCCCGGGCACCCCCGCCCCGACGCCCGCCACCTGCGCCCGGCTCACGCCCGCCTCCGTCAGCACGGCCTGCGTGAGGTCCGCCAGCAAGGCATAGGTCGCGGCCGGTCCACGCGGGATCTCGTGCGGCACCGTCCGGGTCGCCCGCGTGACGCAGCGCAGGTCCATCAGGTCCACCCGGGCGTGGCTGGCCCCCAGGTCCACGGCGAGCAGGTGGGCGGCCCGGGCATTCAGGGCCAGCAGGGTAGCCCGGCGGCCCACCGTGCCTCCTCCCCCACTCGCGCGCCCGGCGGTGCCCTGTCCGGCCGCGCGCTGCCCCGCCTCGTGGATCAGCCCGGCGTCCATCAGCTCGGTCACGATGGAACTGATGGCGCTGCGCGACAGCCCCAGTTCCCGCGCCAGGTCCACCCGCGCCCGGTCCCCCTGCCACAGCCTGCCGAGCAGCAGCAGCGTATTCCGGGCGCGGATCGCGGCCAGATCGAGCGTGTCAGGCAGGGGCGTGGAATACGTCACCGGGACTCCAGGCAGCAGACGGGCGAAGGGCAGCCCGCCGGAGCGGACAGAACGCTTGTTGATGGCTTCATAGTGCGGTTCGCCAATTTTGTTTGTCAAATGAACAAATTAACTGATTCAGGTCTGCTGCCTCCTCGCCTCACGGCAGAGGCCGGAAGGTTTCCCCTCCGGCCCCACGAAACGTGACCCTTCAGCCCCGCGTGGCTGGCTGGCTGCCGGGTTCTTCCTCAGCCGCCGCCCGCCCCTGACCTTCGGGGCGCAGCAGCGGGAATAGCAGCACGTCGCGGATGGAGTCGCTGCCGGTCAGCAGCATGGCGAGGCGGTCCATCCCCATGCCCATCCCGGCGGCGGGAGGCATGCCGTATTCCAGGGCCAGCAGGAAGTCCTCGTCCTGCTCGTGGGCTTCCTCGTCTCCGGCCTCGCGCCGGGCGGTCTGGGCCTCGAAGCGGGCGCGCTGGTCGAGGGCGTCGTTCAGCTCGCTGTAGATGGGCGCCAGCTCGAAGCCCGCCACAAACAGGTCCGCGCGCTCGCTGAGGCCGGGACGGCTGCGGTGCGCCTTGACCAGCGGGCTGATCGCCAGCGGCACATCGGTCACGAAGGTGGGGTTGATCAGCGTGTGTTCGACGTACTCCCCGAACAGCTTGTCCAGCAGCTTGTAGTCGGGCACCTTGCGGAGTTCGGGGTGGCGTTCGTCGGCCCAGGCGCGAAGCCGGGCGAGGTCGGTGGGGTCGAAGTCCAGGCCCGCCGCTTCCTTCAGGGCTGTCACGAAGTCCAGCCGCTTGAAGGGCAGACTGAAGTCCACCTCCTTCCCCTGGTAGGTCAGGCGCGGTTCGCCCTTCAGCTCGGTCACCAGGCCGTGCAGCATCTCCTCGACCAGCCGCATCATGTCGGTGTAGTCGCCGTAGGCGAAATAGGCCTCCAGCATCGTGAACTCGGGGTTGTGGGTGCGGTCGATGCCCTCGTTGCGGTAGTTGCGCCCGATCTCGTACACGCGCTCGAAGCCGCCGACCAGCAGCCGCTTGAGGTACAGTTCCAGGCTGATCCGCAGTGAAAACTCGTGCGAGAGCGCCTTATGGAAGGTCTTGAAGGGCGTGGCCTCGGTGCCGCCCGGCACGACTTGCAGCGTCGGTCCCTCCACCTCCATGAAGTCGCGCGCGTCCAGAAAGGTGCGGATGTAGCGGATGGCGCGGGCGCGGGTGCGGAAGGCCTCGCGGCGTTCCGGGCTGGTCATCAGGTCGAGGTACCGGCGGCGGGCGCGCAACTCCTCGTCCTGAAGGCCGTGGAACTTGCTGGGCAGGGGGTGCAGGCTCTTGACGAGCGGCTGCCACGACTTCACGCGCAGGGTGAGCTGCCCGGTCCGCGTGACGAAGGGAAAGCCGGTGACGCCGATGAGGTCGCCCAGGTCGATCTTTTTCGTCGCGTCGAAGTGCTCGGTGTCCTGCTTGGAGAAGTGGAGCTGAATCCGCCCGTCCTCGTCCTGCAAGTCCATAAAGGCCGATTTGCCCTGGTGACGGTTGTTCGTGATCCGCCCCGCCAGGGCGTACGTTTCCTCCGGCCACTCCTGCCCCGGCTCGGCGTCCGGGTGCGCGGCCAGCACGTCGCGGGCATGGTGCGTCTGGGGATAACGGTAGGGATGCGTTTCAAACCCCGCCTCGCGCAGCGCGTCCTGGTTGTTCAGGCGGCTGACGGTCTGCTCGTGCAGACCCGCGCGGCGGGGGTCGGGGGTGGGAACCTCGGACATGAGGGGAAGTATAGGGGGAGGCGGCCGCTTTCCATGTGCCTGAGCCCCCCTATCCGTTCGGAACGGTGCCTGGTGGGGGTGGGGGATTAATGTATCCGGGGGGAATGTTCCAGCAGGACACGAGCAGGGCGCTCAGTACGAGGCCAAGCGCCAGAGAGCTTCTCCTGCGCCACATGGCGGAACTGTACTCCTGAAAGCTCAGGACTGACACGAAACTCTAGTTTGGAATATCGAGGGCGTTGAGAAAACGTGGTGCTGGGAAGCTCTGCCGGTTCACCCCCTCTCCTGCGGAGCTTTACAAGTCCCAGCCTCCCCCCTCAAGGGGGAGGAGAAAAAACAGCGTCCTACACGCTTTCCTCTTCGCGTCAGTCCTGAGCTGCCTGCCCTCAAAAGTCGGAGAGCAGAGGGCCGATTTCCTTTGCCCGCTGCCCTCTGTCGGGGTCCAGGCCTTCAGTACTCGATGCTCACGACCCGGTACTTGACCTGCTTGCCGTTTTCCAGGTTCACGACGAAGGTTTCGCCCTGCTTGCGGCCCATCAGTTCCTTGCCGACCGGGCTTTCCTCGCTGATGCGCGGCAGCGTGCCGCTGAGGACAGTCGCCTCGGGGGCGCTGACGACCTGCACGCGCATGTCCTTTTTGGTGGTTTCGTTGGTCAGGGTCACCACCGCGCCGAGTTCCACCCGGCCCGCGTTCTCGTGGTCCTCGATGATGCTGGCGCGGGCGAGGGTGTCCTCCAGTTCCTCGATGCGCGCCTCGATGGTCAGCTTCTCGCGCTTGGCGTCTTCCAGGCCGATGTCCTCGTTGTCGGCGCTGGTTTCCATCTGTTCCTGAAGGATGCGGGTCGCTTCGGCCAACCGCGCCTGCTCCTGGTTGAGGGTGCGTTGCAGGCGCTCGAAGCCTTCGCGCGTGAGTTTCACTTGCCGGGTCGCCTGTACCACTTCTGACCTCCGCTGCTGGGGCGTGGGGACGGGATGCATGGGGATGAAAGGGACGGATTTCTGAGAATCGGTGCGCATTCTGCCACAGTCGCGTTTAGGGGGCAACGGAAGTTGAGCCTCCGGTAAAGGTGAACCCGCCACCCGGCCGGACGGCGGCGCGAGGAGCGGGTTCCGCTGCAAGAACGGACGGGCGCAGGCTTATACCAAATTGTGTTGATTCGCGAGAATCAACCGAGCGGACTTGCAAAGCTGCGCAGCAGAGCGAGCAGCAAAAAGTACCGGCTGGCGGCGATGGAAGAACATCCGGCGCTTTCCCGGATGTTCTGGAATCAGAGCCAGTCGGTATTACACCTTCACTTGGGCAGGAACACCAGGCTGAGGAGCCACTTGTTGTCCTTGCCGTCGCGGGACCACTGGTAGCCGACGCTGGCCCCGACCAGGCTGGGCAGGGCGTTCGCGCGGAACAGCACGTCGTTGCGGAGGTAGGTGTACTGGTTCGTCCAGTCGCGGGTCAGGCGGCTGCGCAGCGCCCCCACCGTGAAGGCGGGCGGCGTGCTGCTGACCGGCAGGCGGTAGGTCACGCTGGCGTTGGATTCCTCGTAGCGGGTGAAATTCAGGTCGGGAATGGCGACCTTGCCCACCACGAACCGCTCGAGGTGCGAGGCGTCCACCGTCAGGCCGGGGGCCAGCGCGGTGCTGGCACTGACCGACACGTCCAGGCTGCCCTGCGCCTCCTTCTGCATGGGGAAGGTATAGAGGCGGACGGTGCTGCCGAAGCCCGCGTTCACCTTGCCGAAGGTCTTGCCGTAGCCGCCCCCCACTTCCGTCTGCGTGTAGGGCGCGACCACGTCGCCCTGGAAGGCCACGCCCACGTTGTTCAGCACCCGCACGCGGTCCTGAAGCGTGGTGAAGGCGTAGCCGCCCGTGAAGCGCGAGTAGTAGCCACTGCCCTGAAGCCTGCCGCTGTACTGGGTGCCTTTCCAGGGGTCGTGCGTGATCTCCAGCCGGGGAATCCCTACAGAGGCATTCATGCCGTTGTCGAAGACGCCCGCCGCGAAGGTCGTGTCGTTGATCCGGCTGGTCAGGCCATACTCCCAGTACTGGGGGTGCTTGACCAGCACGAAGCGGATGTCCTGCTCGAAGGGCAGCGGAAAGTAACGCACCCCGAAACTCACGCCCCCGTCCAGGCCAGCGACCACCTCGGTGCCCCCGAACCGCGAGATGTAGTTGGCGGGCAGGTGCAGCGCGGGAGCGGCTGGGGTCTGGGCAGCGGCGACGGCGGGCGCGGTGAGCGTCAGGGCGGCAGCGCCCGTGGTGATGAATCTGGCAAGTCGTTTCGACACCCAGGTATCCTGAACGCCCGCCGGGCCTTTTTGATGAATGTGCTCTGGACAAGTTGATGACGCGGCCGTCAGGTTGTGAAAAATTATAAGGTTTAGGTCCTGACGTTCACGATGGTGACGCCGTGGCCGCCCTGATTGGCCTCGGCGTCGTGGAAGGATTCGACGCGCTTGTCGGTCTTGAGGTAGTCGCGCAGCAGCCGCCGCAGCACGCCCTGGCCCTTGCCGTGGACCACCCGCAGCGGCGTTTCCTTCAGGGCGTGGGCCTCGGTGATCGCGGTCCGCAGTTCCTCGACGGCCTCCTCGGCCCCCAGACCGCGCAGTTGCAGTTCGTTCTGGAAGGTGGTGGGACTCGTGCCCGTGAAAGCGGGGCGCGCGGCCTTGACCTGGGGCTCGGGCTTCAGGCGCACGTCGCGGCGCTTCACGCCGACCTTCATCACGCCGAGCTGCACCACCAGATCGTCGCCGCGCATCTCCAGCACCTGCCCGGTCGCGCTGTAGGCGGGCACGTCCACCCGGCTGCCGACGCGGATGGGGTCGCCGCGCTCCTCACGCGAGGGGGGTGGGGCGGGGCGGGCCTTCTGCGCGGCGGTCCGCAGCTCGCGCAGTTCCTGCATCACGCGCGGGCGGGCGCTGTCCTCCTGGGCGCGGGCACGCAGCGAACGCACCCGCTCGATGGCGTCGGCGTAGAGGCTCTCGGCCTTCTGGGCGGCTTCCGCCAGCATTTCATTGCGGCGGGCCTCCAGCGTCTCGCGTTCCTGGCGGGCGCGGGCCAGTTCGGCTTCCGCGTCGCGCCGGGCGGTGGTGGCCGTGTCCAGTTGGGTCGCCAGATCGGCGCGTTCGCGTTCCAGGCCCTCCAGCATCCGTTCCATCAAGCCCGCGTCGGGGCCGAGGAGCTGCTCGGCACGCGCCAGCACATTCTCCGGCAGGCCCATCCGCCGGGCAATCGCCAGCGCGTAGGAGCGGCCCGGCTGCCCGACTTGCAGGTGGTAGGTGGGCGAGAGGGTCGCGAGGTCGAAACTCATGCTGGCGTTTTTCAGGCCCGGCGTCTCCAGCGCGAACAGCTTGAGGGGCGAGAGGTGGCTGGTGACGATGCCGCGCGCGTCCTGCGCCAGCAGCGATTCGATCAGCGCCTGCGCCAGCGCGGCCCCCTCCTCGGGGTCGGTGCCGCTGCCCAGCTCGTCGATCAGGACCAGGGTGTCGGGCGCGGCGTGGCGCAGCACGAAGCGCAGGTGCTTGAGGTGGCTGGCAAAGGTCGACAGGCTCGCCTCGATGCTCTGCTCGTCCCCGATGTCCACCAGCACGTCGCGGACCACGGGCAGCCGGGCGCTGGCGGCGGCCACGTACATCCCGCACTGGTGCATCAGCACGGCGAGGCCCAGCGTCTTGAGGGTGGCCGTCTTGCCGCCCATGTTCGGCCCGGTGATCAGCAGCAGCTTGGTCCCGCCCAGCTCGATGTCGTTGGGGACGGGATTCTCGATCAGGGGGTGGCGGGCTTCGCGCAGGTCGTAGGTGCCGTCCGTGACCTGTTGGGGCCGGTTGAGCCGCCAGTCGCGCGCTAGGCGGGCCTTCGCGGCGATCAGGTCCAGTTCACCGATGGTGGCGAGCGTCATCGGCAGGTCCGCGTCGGCGGCCAGCAGGCCCGACAGCTCGGTGAGGATGCGCCGGACTTCGGCCTCCTCGTCCAGGATCAGGCGGGTGAGTTCGTTGTTGAGCTGGGTGACGGCCGCGGGTTCCACAAAGTACGTCTGCCCGGTGGCCGAGGCATCCACGATGATGCCCTGCACCTGCCCCACCCGGCTGGCCTGCACCGGCAGCACGTAGCGGTCACGGCGGATGGTGACGATATGTTCCTGAAGCACGTCGGCCCAGCGGTCCAGGGTGGCGGCCAGCTTCTCGCGGATGCGGCCCCGCAGCGGCTCGATGCGCCTGCGCAGGTCGCGCAGCTTGTGGCTGGCGTCGTCGCGCACGCCGCCGTCACGGTCGAGTGAACTCAGCACCCGCCGCACCAGTTCGCTGTGGTCGCCCAGGCTCAGGGCCACCTCGCGCAGCGGCCCGCGTGAATTGGCGTTGATGGCCCGCTTCACCGTCATCGCGCCGTCGAGCGAGTAGGCGGCGTTCAGCAGTTCTTGCCCCGACAGCACCCGGCCCTCCCCCGCCCGCGCGTACAGGTCGCGGATGTCCTGAATGCCGCCCAGCGAGAGGCTCACGCCGAAGAGGGCGTCTTCGACCTCGTCCAGCTCGCGCACGATCCGGCCCGCGTCTTCGGAGGGCAGCAGCGCGCGTGCCCGCTCCACCCCCAGCGACGTGGCGCTGCGCTCCGCGAGCGCGTCACGAATGCGGGGGAAATCCAGGGCGGTCAGGGCACGGGCAGCAAACGGCATGTCAGCAAGGAGGATAACAACGCGCCCGCCGGAGAAACGTGCGCCGGTTGGCTTAGGAAAGGTTGGGGGATGGGGGCGGATTCCCGGCCGCAGCACGCCGCCCGGCCCGCCTACACCCCGCTGCGGTACAGGATCGCCAGCGGGACGAGTTCGAGCGTGATCTCCTGCAACATGCGGTGCTGCTTGAACTTCTCCAGCGTGATGGGGTAGGTGATGTCCACGATCTCGCGGAGGCCGAGCGCGAAGCCCAGTTGCTCGGCGGCGGAAAAGGCGCTGACCGCGTTCAGGCTCGCCAGGAACAGTTGGAGCAGATCGTCCCACCAACCTTCCGCGCCGCTGGCCAGCCCTTGCAGGGTCCCCAGCGCCTCCCGCCCTTTGGTCAGAAGTTGCCCACCCACGTCCAGCAGGCCGGTGCCGGGCGGCTCGCGGCCGATGGCGCGATAGAGGGCGTCCACCTGCGCCTCGTGCCTGCGGGCCGTCTCCACGACCTCCTCCAGCCGGTGGCGCAGGTGCGGCTCGTGCATCTGCGCCAGCACGTCCTCCGCGAGCTGCCGGTAGGCACTCTGGGCGGCGCGCACCTGCCCGAACCAGCGCGCGCTGCGGTCGAGGAACTCTTCCCAGGTCGCCTCATCAAGTTCGACGGCGAGCGGCTGTGGGAGGTCGGGGGCGGTCAGGCCGTTCTCCTGAGTCATGGGCCGCCTCCTACTGGCGGGTGACGCGCCACAGCACGCCGGTGTGCGCGTAGGCGACGACGTTGCGCTTGTTGGCGGCATTCACGCCGAAGTCGAGGACGTACAGGCTCCGGCCGTCCGGGCTGAAGGCGCAGTCCACCGGACGCTCCAGCCCCCCCTGGCCGGGGTGGGCGGAGGCGGGGCCGGGCACGCGGTTGCGCATGAAGTTCTCGGCCTCGCCGGTCTGCGGGTCAATGGCGACGACATTGAAGCCGTTGTTCTGCTGGTCGGGACGCATCGAGTTCAGCGGCCAGTAGGTGCCGAACTGGCACAGGAACAGCCTTCCCCGGCGGCCGAAGGCGTCGTGGGGGCAGTAGGCGATCTTGCCGTTGCCGGTGTGGGGTTCGTTGAGATAGACCGCCGGACCCGCCCAGGGCGGCGGATTCTCGATCAAAGGTTGCGGGAGCGGGCCGCGCAGGGGCCGGTGCTTCTCGTCCCACACCGGCAGGCCGTCCCCGGCGATGTCGGGGAAGCCGAACCACTCGGGCGTCTCCACTGAGCCGTGCGGCACCCTCGCGTTCTTGACGCGCCACACCTTGCCGGGGTCCTGTCCAACGGGGCGCGGGTCCTTTTCCTCCATGCAGAGGTCCACCACGTACAGTTCGCCGTCCTCGTCGAAGGTCATGCCCCAGGGGTTGCGGATGCCCCAGGCGAGCAGTTCCGGTTCGCTGCCGTCGGGCCGGGAACGCCAGACCGCCGCGTTGCACCACAGTTCGCCCTGGATCACCTCGCCCTTCTCGGCGCGCGTGCCGTAGGGCTTGTACGGCCCCGTCTCGGTCAGGAAGGGGTACGGGGCGGTGGGGTCGCGGCTCCAGTCGTTCGCGCCCGTCAGGGTGATGTCCTGCCCCGGGATGTCGTGGGCCAGGGGGTGCTTGGCGACATCCACCGTGAAGTCAGCCGGGCCGGTGATGCCCTGGATAGTGACCGAACCCTGCCCGAAGTACATCAGGCCGTCCGGACCGAAGACGGGACCGCCGGGTTCGTGCCACCCGCCGTTGGGCAGGCAGTCGAGGATCACCGTGCGTTCGCGGGTCGCCAGGTCGTAGCGCACGATGCGCGAGAAGTAGCCCCCCTTGGCGCTGGCGTAGAGGGCACCGTCCCGGAAGGCGAAGCCGCGCGGTCCCGCCAGGTCCTCGGTGGCGAAGACCTCCAGCCGCCCGGAAGGATCGAGCGTCAGGATGCGTGGCGGCATCCCGGGGCGGGTGGGCCAGGTGCTGCCGCCCTCCGCGATAAAGAGGGTGCCGTCGGGCGCGAATTCCAGGGTCGTGGGCAGTGAGAGGCCCACCACCAGCGCCTCGACCGTATACCCCTCGGGCACCCGGATGTCAGCGGCGTCCACGGTGGGCCGGACGGTGGTGGGCAGGTGGCGCAGACGTTCGCGAGACGTGGGCGCGGCGCTGAAAACGGAACTGGCCAGGGTCATGACGCCTCCTGAGTGGGCGCGGACGGGCTGGGCGGACAGCACAGGACGTGCGGTGAGCAGGGTCACCGGGACCAAAAATCATGATAGGCAGGCCTGGGTCACCCCTAGGTTTGCCTGGCCTCACGCGACGTTTACGTTCATAGCGCCGCGCTTCCCCTTCGCCATGCCTCTCCCCTGCTACCCTGCCTCCCGTGACCGTCCGCGCGCCCCTCCTCCCCCCCACCGAGAAGCCGCGCGTGCTGGTGGAACACCCCGACTTCTACGTGGTCCACAAGCCCGCGCTGTGGCTCACGCATCCGGTGCGGGCACGGGTGGACGTGCCGGATGTGCTGACCTTCATGCAGGCGGAGACGGGCGAAAAGGACCTCGCGCCACCGCACCGGCTGGACCGTGAGACGAGCGGCACGCAACTGCTCTCGCGCGATCCTGACGCCGCCCGGCGTTTTTTCACGCTGTTCAAGACGCATCTGGTCGGCAAGACGTACCTCGCCGTCGTGCATGGATCGCCCGACTGGGAGCGCTCCACGCTGGACGCGCCGCTGGGGAACCTGGGGCTGGGCGGGGCCAACAAGGTCGTGATCCGGCAGGCGGTGGTGCCGGACGGGCGGCCCGCCATCACCGACTTCCGGGTGGTGGAACGGCGGGCAGGCTTCACGCTGATCGAGGCTTACCCGCGTTCCGGGCGCCTGCACCAGATTCGCGCGCACCTCTCGCACCTGGGCCTGCCGATGGTGGGCGACAAAATTTATGGGCGCGATTCGCAGGCCTTTCTGGACTTCATGCAGACCGGCCAGACGCCGGAACTCACCGCGCGGCTGCTGCTGCCCCGGCAGGCCCTCCACGCCGCGCGGATCGCCTTTCCCTGGGCAGGGGCGCAGTTTGCGGCAGAGGCGCCGCTCGCAGCGGATTTGCGGGCGTTCTGGGAGGGCGTGCAGGAAGCTGGGTAGCTGGGGGCTGTTCACCCCTCTGCCCAGACATCTGCCCTCTTGTCTTCCCCCCAATCCCGAGTAGACTGATCGGCATTGGGGGACGAGATGGACGAGCGAACCTTGAATGAACTGAAGCCGGGCGAGGCGGCCCACGTGGTGACGCTGGACCCCCGGCATCCGCTGCGGCGGCGGCTGCTGGAACTGGGCTTCGTGCGGGGGGCGCGGGTCAGCGTGGTGCGCCGCGCGCCGCTGGGGGACCCGGTGGAGGTGCGCGTGAACGGGACTGATCTGGCCCTGCGCGCCGCCGACCTGCGCGGTATCTGGGTGCGGGCATGACCGTACTGCCGCCCCCGCCCGGCGTGCTGGTGCCGGACGAGGCCGCCTGCGCCGCGACCGTGGAAAAACTGCGGGCGGCCCGCGAGCCGCGCGTGGTGGTCGTCGGCAATCCCAACGTGGGCAAGACGACGCTGATCAACGCGGTGGCGGGCACCCGGCTGAAGGTCGGCAACTGGTCGGGCGTGACCATCGAGAAGCGCGAAGCCCGCCTCACGCACGCGGGCCGCCCGGTCTATCTGCTCGACCTCCCCGGCGCGTACTCGCTCAGCCCCCACACCCCCGAGGAACTGATTACCCGCACGGCGATGCTGGACGAGGCGCCGGATGCGGTCATCAATGTGCTGGACGCGGGGAACCTGGAACGCAACCTCTACCTCACGTTGCAACTGCTGGATTTCCGGGTGCCGCTGGCGGTCGCGCTGAATCTGGTGGACGAGGCGCGCGACAAGGGCCTGACGGTGGACGCGGCGGCGCTCTCAAGGGCGCTGGGCGTGCCGGTGGTGGAAACGGTGGCGAGCCGGGGGGAGGGCACCGGGAAGCTGCTGGATAAGGCACTCTCCAAGGCGACGCTGGGCGTGAGCGTGCGCTACCCGGAAGCCATCGAGGCCGCCGTGACCGACCTGACGGCGCGGATGGCGGAGCTGCCCACCCTGCCACCCCACGCGCACCGTTACCTCGCGCTGGCGCTGCTGGAAGGCGATCCCAGCGTGCGCGGACGGCTGGCCGCGACTGGCCACACGCCCCTGCTGGACGCGGCGGACGCCCACCTGGCGGCGCTGGATACCGAGGGCGTGGACGCGCTGATCGAGATCGCCGAGGCCCGCTATGCCCGTGCAGGTGACCTGGCACGGGTGGCGGTCCCGCAGGCGGAAGCGCGGCGGACCCTCAGCGAGCGGCTGGACCGGCTGGCGCTGCACCCGCTGCTGGGGATTCCGCTGTTCCTGGCGCTGGTGCTGCTGGTGTTCCGCCTGACCTTCAGCGTGGCCTCGCCCTTCGTGGACCTGATTGGCGGGCCGCTGCAAGACACGGTGAGCGGGTGGGCCGCCGCCGCGCTGGCGTGGTTCCCGCTGGCCCGCGATCTGGTGGTCGGCGCCATCATTCCCGGCGTCGGCACGGTGCTGAGCTTCCTGCCGACCCTGCTGGTGCTGTACCTCGCCATGAGCTTTCTGGAAGACAGCGGCTACATGGCGCGCGCCGCCTTCCTGATGGACCGGGCCATGCGCGGCATCGGGCTGGACGGGCGGGCCTTTATCCCACTGATCCTGGGGTTCGGGTGTAACGTCCCCGCCGTGTACGCGACCCGCACGCTGGAACGCCGCAGCGACCGCGTCCTGGTCAGCATGATCCTGCCCTTCATGAGCTGCTCGGCGCGGTTGCCGGTGTACGTGGTCTTTGCCGCCGCGCTGTTCCCACGGTACGGAAGCTGGATCGTATGGGCGCTGTACGTGCTGGGCATGGCCGTGGCCTTCGCCTTCGCGCTGCTGCTGCGCCGCACGTCCCTGCCCGCCGAGGGAGGCGGGGTGCTGCTGGAACTCCCGCCCTACCGTTTCCCCGCCTGGAAGGTGCTGTGGAAGCACGCCTGGCGGCGGACCGCGAGCTTTGCCAAACGGGCGCGGACGACTGTGCTGGCGACCGTCGCGGTGGTGTGGCTGCTGCTGGCGCTTCCGGCAGTCGCGGGCGGCAAGTTCGCCACCGTGCCGCCGCAGGACAGCCTCTTCGGGCGGGTCAGTCAGGCCGTCTCACCGGTCTTCGCGCCGCTGGGCTTCGGCAACTGGCAGGCGACCGGGGCGCTGGTGCCGGGCTTTATCGCCAAGGAGGTCGTGGTCGGGACGCTGGGACAGATTTACCTGGGAGAACAGGCGGCCCATCCGGCACCGCTGGGATTGCTGGCGGGTGCGGGACAGGCCGTCACTGCGACCTGGGACGCGATCAAGGCCAGCGTGTCCGCCATCCCGACCGTGCTGGCGCTGCCCAGCCTGGGCGCCGACACCAGCGCCGACGCCAAAACGCCGCTGGCCGCCGCGCTCGCCAGAGCCTTCACGCCCGCCAGCGCCCTGGCCTATCTGGTGTTCGTGCTGCTGTATACGCCGTGCATCGCCACGGTGGGCGCGCTCGCGCAGGAACACGGGCGGCGGGTGGCCTGGGTGACGGTGGCGTATCAGTTGGCGACCGCCTGGATAGCCGCCTTCCTCGTGTACCAGATCGCGGTGAGGCTGCTGTGACCGCTCCGCTGGCCGCCATTCTGAACGCGGTGGCGGGCGAGCCACGCACCCCCGCCGAACTGGCCCGCACGCTGGGGAGCAGCGAGGCGGCGCTCTCGGGGATGCTGCGCACCTTGCAGGCCAGCGGCTACGTGCAGGAGGCCGCGCCGCAGACGGACGGCTGCGCCTGCGGTCCCTGCGCCCTGAAAAGCATGTGCCGCAACGTGAACGGCGAGGCCGCGCCGCTGCATCTGCTGAGGCTGACAGCCCGGGGCGAGGCGTACCTGAAGCGGGGGCGCTGAACAGAGACAGCGGGGGCAGAATCACAAGACAGCAGGGATGCGACTGGGTGAGGGGTCCCTTTCTCACACCACGATCCGCCGGAACGCCCCGTCCTCGCCCGCGGCGGGCAACTGGCCGTACATCAGTTCCTGCTCCACCACGCGGGCGATATCCTCCCCGAGTTGCAGAGCGTCGCGCTCCTCGCTCTCCAGCGGCTCGGCCACCACGTCGAAGCCGCGCAGGGTGTTCACGTCCTGCGTGCGGACCTCGACGCGCAGGATTCCACCCTCCATCCGGGGCGTGACCGTCACCCCCTCGGGGTGGTCGTAGGTGAAGGCGGCGCGGAAGGCGGTCAGGGCGTCTTGCAGGTTCAGGCGTGCCGTCATGGGGGCAGTCTGAGTGTGTGGCCCCACCCGAACTGCTGTTCTCCCCACAGGCCGGGCAGGGCGTGAAGGGCGGGTAAAAGAGGAGCTTATACTCGCCGCACATGACGACCCTCTCCTCTGCGGCCCCGCGTGTCAGCCCGTGGGTCCTGTCTGCCTTCTGGTTCGGCACGGCCTTTCACTGGCTGCTGCTGCTGCTGATCCTGATGCCCCACGACGTCGTGCGCTTCGTGGGTGAGGGGCAAAAGGGAACGTATCTGGGGGTGCTGACGGCGGTGGGCGCGGTGATGGCGCTGGTGCTCCCGCCCCTGATCGGCGCACGCAGCGACCGCAGCGGGCGGCGGCTGCCCTACATCCGCCTGGGCGTGGGGGTGAATCTGGTCGGCCTGGCCGTGATGGCCCTCGCCGCCTCGGCGCTGGCGGGGATGGGCGGCTTCTGGGTATACGTGCTGGGGTTCCTGCTGGTGCAGTTCGGGAACAACTACGCGACGGCGCCCTACAGCGCCTTGATTCCTCAACTCGTGCCGCCGGAACAGCGCGGACGCTACAGCGGCGTGATGGGGCTGCTCCAGGCGGTCGGGCAACTGCTGGGGGCACTGACGGCCTTCGCGGTCGGGCTGCTGAAGCTGCCGGTGCTGGTGTCGTTCGCGCTGATCGCCCTGGTGCTGCTGGTTCCGGCGCTGATCACCCTGC
This sequence comes from Deinococcus metallilatus, assembly GCF_004758605.1. NCBI lineage: Bacteria > Thermotogati > Deinococcota > Deinococci > Deinococcales > Deinococcaceae > Deinococcus > Deinococcus metallilatus. The sequence continues at coordinate 1,201,929 of NZ_CP038512.1, read as the reverse complement.
GCGGGGTGCGGGAAGAAGGGGGAGCGGCGGTGCAGGCGCCCCGCGGCCCCACCCTCACGTGGCAGCAACTGTTCGCGTATCAGCCCTTCCTGTGGGTGTTCGTGACGCGCGTGCTGTTTGCGCTGGGGCAGTACAGCGTGCAGCCTTTCCTCCAGTACTACAACGCCGACGTGCTCAAGCAACGGGACGCGACGACCAGCACCAGCATCATGCTGCTCTGCATCATCGTGGGCAGCATCGTCTCGGCACTGATCGGCGGACGGATCAGCGACCGGGTGGGCCGCAAACCCGTCATTTACGTGGCGGGCACGGCGATGGCGCTGGCGGCGCTGCTGCTGCTGGTCGCGCCGAGTTATCCGGTCGCGCTCGCGCTGGCGGTGTTCTTCGGGCTGGGCTTCGGCGCCTTTACCAGCGTGGACTGGGCGCTGGGCAGCGACGCGATGCCGAGCGCGAGCAGCTATGCCCGCGACATGGGCATCTGGCACGTGGCCTTTGTGGCGCCGCAGCTCTCCAGTGCCCCGCAGGGCGCGCTGCTGGACTGGGGGAACGCACAGGGGGGCAACCTGGGCTACACGCTGGTCTTCGGGATCGCGGCGCTGTTCTTCCTGCTCGGCGTGATCCTGGTCCGGAACGTGCCGGAGGTGGTCGGAAGGCGTCCCCTCACGCAACCTGACGGGAACCTTTAGACGGTGCCCGCGCTGCCAGAAGGTGCGGCGCGGGCCATGTGATGCTCGCGGTATGAATCAGAACAATGAGCAACCCACCCGCGAGGAAGCGATCAAGACACTCTCACATCTGATCAAGGACGTGAAGTTCGCCATGCTGACGGTCACGACGGACCAGGGGCACCTCAAGGCGCACCCGATGACCACCCAGCAGACCGAGTTCGACGGGGACGTGTGGTTCATCGGCGGCAAGGACACCGAGCAGGTGCAGTGCATGCGTGCCCGCCCCCAGGTCAACGTCAGTTACGCCGACCCCGGCAAGAACAACTACGTGAGCGTGAGCGGGACCGCGCAGCTCGTCGAGGACCGCGCCAAGCTGGAAGAACTCTGGAGCGACTTCTACAAGGCCTACTTCCCCCAGGGCATCGACGACCCCAGCATCCAGCTCATCAAGATCAGCGCCCAGGGAGCCGAATACTGGGAGGGCAGCGGAAAGATGAAGGCCCTGTTCCAGATGGCGCGCGCGGCGGTGACCGGCAAGCCCGCGACCGACATGGGCAACAACGACACGATCAACCTCTGAACCTCCCCGGTCCGCCGGAGCGTGAAACGAGCCTTTCACGCTCCGGCTTCCTCTGGAACGTCCAGCCCAGGCGGACCGGGGGCCGGAAGCCGGGCGTATCCTCGGGCCTATGACGGCCGCGCCCCCTCCCACCCCCACCCAGGCGAGGCAGGCCCTGGCCGGGGTCGTGCTGACCGTGTGCCTGTGGGGCGGGAACGTGGTGCTGCTCAAGGCGCTGCTGCTGTGGGGCCACCTCAACGCGGAGACGATCAACCTGGGCCGCTTCCTGGTGGCCGGGGCCGTGCTGGTCGGGCTGAGCGTCCGGGCGAACGGCTGGCCCCGCTGGGACGCGCGGACCTGGGGACAGGTGGCGCTGGTGGGCCTGCTGGGCAACACGCTGTTCCAGACGTTCTTTCTGCGGGCCATTGGGGCCAACCCGGCGGGCGTAGCGGGCCTGATCAACGGCATCGTGCCCGTGCTGGTCGTGCCGCTGGGGCTGCTGCTGGGGCAGCGGGCCTCGGGGCGGCAGATCGGCGGGGTGGCGCTGGCCTTCGCGGGCCTGCTGGTTCTGCTGGCGGTGACGCTGCACCCCGGAACGGCCGTCACGCCCGGGGGCTTCGCCTGGGTCCTGGCGGCGGCGGGCACCTGGGCGCTGTACACCCTCTGGAACCGACCTCTCACCGAGCGGCTGGGCGCGGTCCC